>JAYVCD010000173.1:0-23074 GCA_043750125.1 Archangiaceae bacterium
GACTTCGGCTTCACCCACTACCAGGTGCTTTCGAACCCGATCGACATCTACCTCGACGATTTCGCGCTCGACAACGCGATGATCCCCTGTCCTCCCTGAGGAAGGGGTTGCGGTTTAAACGCATCTGCCACGAGCTTCCGATCGAAGTTCGCAGCCGCTGCGATCGTGCCCGACGCGAGCAGCTCTTTCGCCGCGCCGATCATCGCGCCGTAGGCGATCGTCGACAGCCCGCTGCCGACCGAGATGCGGCGCACTCCCACGTCGGCCAGCTGACTGACCGAAGGCCCCTTGGGAATCAGCAGCGCATTGATCGGAGCGCCCACCTCTTCCACCACCCTTCGCAGCTGCGCCAAATCGACGAGCCCGGGCGCATAGGCAACCTCGGCCCCGGCCTGGACGTACGCGATGAGACGACGCATGGTGTCTTCGAAATCGGTCACACCCCGGATGTGATTTTCGCACCGCGCCGTCAGCACGATCCCCGCCTTGCGCGCCGCCGCTGCAGCTGCTGCCACCCGCTTCGTCGCGTCCTCGAGCCCGTCCACTTTGCCAGTGACTGGGTTCCAATCTTCAATTGAACACCCCGCGGCTCCGGCGTCGGCCAGTGCTGCGATCGTCGCGCCAATGCCCGCGAGGTCTTCGGCGAAGCAACGTTCCGAATCGACGTTCAGCGGCAGCTCGGTGGCCGCGGTGAGCGCCGCGACGTGCCCGAGCAGATCGTCCAACGACACGCTCATGTCCAACCGACCGAGCGTTGCGGCGAACCCGGCGCTGGTCGTCGCCAAAGCCTGAAAGCCCAAAGAGCTCAGCAGGCGCGTGGACCCGACATCGAACGGGTTGGGCATGACGAACGTGCCCGCCGCGTGAAGCTTCCGAAACGCGTCGGCGCGAGAGGAGCTCATCTGAATTACGCCATCGCGAACTGCCGCTCGACCAACCGCTTGTAGATCCCCTCTTCGATCACCAGCGAAGCATGGGTGCCGACCTGCGCGACCCGCCCCGCGTCGAGGACGATCACCCGATCCGCTCCCTGCACCGTCGAGAGCCGGTGCGCGATCACCAGCGTGGTGCGCCCCTTCATCAACCGCTCGAGCGCTTCCCGCACCAAATGCTCGCTTTCGGCATCCAGCGCGCTGGTCGCCTCGTCCAGAATCAACAGCTTCGGGTCCTTCAGCACCGCACGCGCGATCGCCACCCGCTGTTTCTGCCCGCCCGAGAGCTGAACCCCGCGCTCACCCACCAGGGTCTGGTAGCCCTCGGGGAAAGAAGTCACGAACGTATGGGCATTCGCAGTTCGGGCCGCGGCCTCGACCTCTGCGTCGGTCGCCGTCGGTCGCCCGTAGCGGATATTTTCGGCGACGGTGGTCGAGAACAGCAGCGGCTCCTGGGCCACGACGCCAATCTGCTGCCGCAGCCAGTTCTGATCGAGCTCGGTCAGCGGCACCCCGTCGAGCAACACCCGGCCTTGCTGCGGGTCGTAGAGGCGATACAGCAACGAGGCGATGGTTGACTTTCCAGCCCCCGACGGGCCCACCAACGCGACGACTTCTCCTGGCTTGAGCGCGAGATCGAAGCCGCGCAGCACCGGCATGTCGAGCCGGGTGGGGTAGGCGAACTCGACGTTTTCCCACGAGACGCGGCCTTGAAGCTGCGGCAACACCTTACTCTCTCCCGAGGTGATCATCGGCTTGCGCTCGAGCAACTCGAACACCCGTTCGGCCGCACCGGCCGCCCGGTTGTAGTCGGCCCACAGCTCGCTGAGCGCGCCCAGCGCCGAAGCCACCATCACCGTGTACATCAAGAAGATGATCAGCGTGCCGGGCGTCAGCTCGTGCGCGATCACCATTCGCGCGCCGTACCAGAACACCACCACCCCTGCGATTCCCACGGCGAAGGACGCGGCTCCGATGAAAGTCGCGGTCAGGCGAATCCGATGAAAGGCCAGCGCGAGCGAGCCTTCGACCGCACCGCGATACCTCTTGAGCTCGGTGTGTTCCGCCGCGAACGATCGCACCGTGCGAATTCCCGACAGCGACTCTTCTGCCACTTCAGAGGACTTCGCCAGCGCGTCCTGCACGTCTTTGGAAAGTTTGCGTACCTTGCGCCCATAGAAGACCGCGCCCAGGGCCACCGGCGGCACGATCGCCAACATCAACAACGTCAGCTGCGGCGAGGTGAAGAACAGCAGCACCATTCCGCCCGCGACCGCCGCAAAGTTTCGCAGCCCCATCGAGATGTTGGCCGAGACGGTGTTCTGCAACACCGTGGTGTCCGCCGACAGCCGATTGGTCAGCTCACCTGTTTTCTGCGCGTCGAAAAAAGCGATTTCCTGCGACATCAAGCTCGCAAAGAGATCCCCGCGCAGGCGGGCCACCACCCGCTCGCCCGCTCTCGAAAACAACATGTAGCGGCGGGCAATCGAGACCCCGAGCACCGCGAAGATCACGGTCATCGCGATCGCTGCCCGATCGATGTTCGACCTCGACTTCCCGGTCACCGCTGCGTACTCGGCTTTTGCGAGCCGAATTTCTTCGCCCTGCTGCGCGAAGTCCGGTTCCCCGGGCTTCAACGTGAGCAGCCGAGCCTCGCCTTCGGTGACCTTCTTCTCGGCGTCGACGACCTCCTGACTGCGGGCCGCGTCGATGATGAACCGAATGCCCTGAGGAAACGCGAGGTTCATCGCGCTGCCCATCAGCAAAAAGACAGTCCCCAGAATGATGGAGGCCCGCTCGGGCTTTGCCAGCCGCAACAGGCGCGCAAGTGTGACCCTCGGAGACGCCTTCGGTTTCTTCGGATCAGGAGCGGTCGGCACCGCGCCAACCTAACGGCAGATGAGCCTCGCTGCTCGCACAATTCACCCTTCTTTACACTCGCGCGCAGGTACGCTTTGCCCGCATGTCAGCCAACCCAGAGGACGCGCTCCTCGGTCGCATCGCCCTTCACTACAAGTTGGCCACCCAGGCGCAGATCGACGCTGCTCTCATGGTCCAACGCAATGAGAAGCCACGCGCGAGGCTGGGGGAAATCCTCGCCTCTCACAACGTGCTGTCCGCCGAGCAGCTGCAGTGGCTGCTCAACGCCCAGGTCCAATATCTCGCCAAGCAGAAGGCCGCTGCTGGCCCCTCGGCGGTTGCTGCGCCTGCGCCTGCGCCCGCCGTCGCCGCGCCCGCTGTCGCCGCCGTCGCCGCGCCCGCGCCTTCTCGCCCTGCGGCGCCCGCCCGTGCCCCCACCGTCCCCGCGGCTCAGCCCGGCGGGGGCTCAGCGCTCGAGAAGATCCTCCAGAGCGCGGTCCAGGCCAAAGCCTCGGACGTTCACATTCACTCCGGGGCTCCGGTTCAGTTCCGCGTCAACGGGGTCCTCAAAGAGTTCAAGACTGCGCCGCTCGATGCCGAAGGCACCCGCGCGCTGCTCGCCGCGGTGTTGACGCCCGAGCAGCAGACTCAGCTGTTCGAGACGAACGATCTCGATCTCGCACTCCAGCTTCCCTGCGGCCGGTTC
This sequence comes from Archangiaceae bacterium, assembly GCA_043750125.1. Classification (GTDB taxonomy): domain Bacteria; phylum Myxococcota; class Myxococcia; order Myxococcales; family Myxococcaceae; genus JAGSPQ01. The sequence goes on from JAYVCD010000173.1 coordinate 3,499, forward strand.
CGGGTCAGCATGTACAAGCAGCAGCGCGGCTTCGACGCGGTGTTCCGGCCGATCTCCGCCACTCCCCCCACGCTCGAGCAGCTCGGCCTGCCGCCCGCGATGAAGCGGCTGACCGAGTTCCACCAGGGCCTGGTGCTGGTGACCGGGCCTGCCGGCTGCGGCAAGTCGTCCACCCTCGCCGCGCTCGTCAACATGGTCAACGAGTCCCGGCACGACCACATCATCACGGTCGAGGATCCGATCGAGTACGTGCATACCGGCAAAGGCTGCATCATCAATCAGCGCCAGGCGGGCAAGCACACCCTGAGCTTCGCCAACGCGCTGCGGGCCGCTCTTCGCGAGGACCCCGATGTGATCGTGATCGGCGAGCTTCGGGATCTCGAGACGATGTCTCTGGCGATCACCGCTGCCGAGACCGGACACCTGGTGATGGGCACGCTCCACACCAACAACGCGATCCGCACCATCAACCGGATCCTCGACGCGTTCCCGCCCAAACAGCAGTCGCAGATTCGGGCGATGGTCTCTGAATCGCTGCGCGCAATCGTCTCTCAGCGCCTGCTGCCTTCAGCCGACGGCACCCGCCGGGTCGCAGCGACCGAGATGTTGTTCGTCAAGCCCGCGGTCTCGAACCTGATTCGCGACCAGAAGACCTTTCAGATTCGCAGCATCATGCAAACCGGCCGTTCCGAAGGTATGTCGCTGCTCGACGACTCGCTGTTCGACATGGTCAAGGCGAAGACCATCACCCTCGAAGTCGCCCGACGGGTCTGTGAAGATCCCAAGCGCTTCGCCCCGGGAGCCGCCTGATGCCCCGCCTCGACAAGCTCTTCAAATATTTGAAGGAACACGGCGGCAGCGATCTTCACCTCGCTGCTCCTTTGGTCCCCCACATTCGCCTCAACGGGGAATTGCAGAAGATCCCCGACTGGCCCGCCTTCACCGACGCCTCGCTGCGTGAGCACCTGCATGAGATTTCCAACGACAAGCAGTGGGCGCACTACGAGAAGAACCTCGATCTCGACTTCGCCTACGCCTTGCCCGGCCTCGCCCGCTTTCGGGTCAACTTCTTCAACCAGGAATGCGGTGCCGCCGCGGTCTTCCGGATCATCCCCGAGAAGATTCGCACCCTCGAAGAGCTCAAGGTCCCAATCGGAATCGCCGGCTTCGCAGATCTCGAGCAGGGGTTGGTGCTCGTCACCGGCCCGACGGGCTCGGGCAAGTCGACCACCCTCGCGGCGATCATCGACCGGATCAACACCAACAGCACCAAGCACATCATCACCATCGAAGACCCGGTCGAGTTCGTTCACCAGAACAAGTCCTGCACCATCAGCCAGCGCGAAGTCGGGCCCGACACCCAGTCGTTCTCCAGCGCGCTGCGTTCGGCCATTCGCCAGGACCCCGGAGTCATCCTCGTCGGCGAGCTTCGCGACATGGACACCATCGCCCTCGCGATCACCGCCGCCGAAATGGGGGTGCTGGTCTTCGGCACCCTTCACACCAACAACGCGCCCAAGACCATCGATCGGTTGATCGACGCGTTTCCCACCGACCAGCAGCCGCAGATTCGCACCATGCTCTCCGAGTCACTGGCGGGCATCGTCTCGCAGCTGCTGCTTCGCACCGCCGACGGGAAGGGGCGGGTGGCGGTCAACGAGATTCTGCTCAAGACCGCCGGGCTGCCCAACGTGATTCGCGAGGGCAACACCCCGATGATTCATTCGATCATCCAATCGGGCAAAGGAGTGGGGATGCAGTCGATGGACGACGCGCTCTACGCGCTGGCCCGGGACAAGAAGATCGGCGGCGAAGACGCGTTCCACAAAGCCACCGACAAGCGGCGGTTCGAAGAATTCGTCAGCGGGTAGTCACTTCAACTTCGCGTCGATGCGCCGGTACACCCTGTCTGTCAGCAGCACCAGCCCATAGGTGCAGGCAATCAGCACCGCGGTCAGCCCGGCGTACTTCAGCCAACCGCAGCTTTGCCCCCACCAGGCATTGAACGAGAAGCCGACGAAAGGCACCCGGTAGAACAACAGCGCCTCGTGGAAGAAATACGCTGCCATCGACGAGCTGCCAAAAGCGGTGACGAACGCAATCGGAGCCGACTTCGCGAAGCGCGCTCCCTTCTGCTCGAACGCCAGCAACAACAGCAAGACCCCCATGATCACCGTCCACCGCTGAGCGCAGTTGGCCGGGTTCGTGACCCAGAAGTTGTGAGGCGGGTAGAGGTCCTTGAACCACGCCGACGCCAGCCAGATCCCCGCGCCGATGATTCCAATCATCACCACCCACCGCACCAGCGGCCACAACTGACCCAGGCCCGCCGTCGCTCCTGCCGACGCGCCCAGGTAGACGTACCCCGCCCAGGGCAACAAGCCGAACACCGAGCCGGTGCTGGTGTTGAGCAGCCAGTCGAGCGGCGGCGCGTGCTCGAGCAGGGGCGAAATCCCGAACGTCACGGCCGCGAGGAACAGGCTCACCCACCTCAACACCCGGGGCCTCGAGGCCAGCAGCATCAGCACCGGCAAGGCGAGCAACAACGAGAGCCCGATGCAGTGAAGAATGTCGAGCCGCAGCAGCCACCGGGGCTCGCGGAAGATGGGAAACCACATCCAATTCACCAACGTCGCCACCGCCAACACTTCGCCGATGCGCCGCAACGTCTTGCGCACCCGGGTGGACCGGGCGCCGCTGGCCGCCGAGCGCACCTGCACCAGGGCCAGCGAGAAACCGGCAGAGAAGGTGAACGCCGGGGCGACCAGCCCGTCCAGCCGGACCAGCGTTCGAAACAACGGGTCGTCTTTGAGTGCGGGCAACAGCAGCGTCATCGCGTGACACTGGATCATGAACAGCACCGCGAGCCCGCGGAGCCAATCGAACGCCTGCACCCGCGCCGCCACAGTCGGAGCCATCAACTTCGAAGGGTGTCACGCCGCTCGAAATGGGATAGAAAAATTTCCATGAGCGCATCCGACCCCAAGCAGCTGCCCGCCTTGTGGCGCCCCCCGCAGGGTGGGGCAGACATCGAACACCACACCCGGGAATGGACCAGCGGCACGATGGGCGGCGGGAAAGTGCCGGCCGATTTCGAGTGGCATTCGAACCCCAGGGTCTACGCCGAAGACTTCGGCGCGAACGTCCTGCCCCGGGTGGTCCCCGCGATGGTCAAGCTGCCCGAGCCGCTGGCTCCGCTGGTGCCCTCTGGGGCGCCGCCGAAGAAAGACTGAAAGTCGCTGCCCTAAACGGGAAGATTGACCGCCAGGAACGCGGCCAGCTTCTGCAACACTCCGTGGGGAATCGCGTGCGGCCCGTCGAACGGCACCCATTGGGGCGCTGAACCGGCCGCGGTCAGCAGGTCTCGCAGCCGCTCTGCATCTTCGAAGCGAAGAATGGGGTCCACCCTTCCGTGCGATTGGAAGATCGGCAGCCCTGCGCGCGCCTTTGCTTTTTGAGCCCACACCTCTTCGACCAGCAGCGTCCCCGAGAGGATCGCCAATGCGGCGGGTGCCTCAGGCAGGCGAAGCGCGACATCGGTGGTGATCATCGCCCCCTGTGAGAATCCGCCCAGCACCACCTTCGACATCGGCAACCCGGTCTGCACGGTCAGCTCGTCGATCGCCTTGAGCAGCAGGGCGCGTGCGCTCGCCATTCCTTCCGGCTCGCTGTTGCGAAACTCGCGCAGCGCAGCCGCATCACCCGAGTTGAGCAGCTGGATCTTCTCGAAGTCGATGAGCCACCACGCCTTCGCATCGCCGTACCCCATCGAGGCCAACGACAACGGAGCGGCCGGAAAGACGAACCTCACCTCGCCCAGCGACGGCGCCAGCGCAAGCAGCTCTTCATACAGGCCGACGAGGTCATCGCCCGGAGCCCCGAAGCCATGGCACATCACCACTGCCCCGCGAGGCGGGCCGGCCCCTTCCTGAAGAACCCGGCATTGAAGCCCGCCCAACGAAGTTGTGATCCGCATCGTGCTGCCGAGTTAGGTCAACATGCTCTTGACCGCAACGGTCGGTTGTATTCGCCTTGGCGCCCGTGCCATTCGCCCTCAAAGTAACCAAGGGTCCAGGTGCCGGGTCCGAGTTTGCCTTCGACGAAAACGAAGCAAAGTTGGGGCGCACCGCCGACAACGACATCGTCGTCAAAGACTCTGGAGCCTCGCGCAGCCACTGCAGAGTGTTCCTCAAAGGCGGCCGCTACTTCGTCGAAGATCTCGCCAGCGCCAACGGCACCAAGCTCAACGACACGGTGCTGTCCCGGCCGCAGCAGATCGAATCGGGCGACAAAATCACCATCGGCGATGTCGAGTTCACCTTCTCACTGGTCGTCGCCACCACGTTGCATGCCCAGCTGGTGCCCGGCGACGCGACGCTGCTCCAGCCGCCCAGTCGCAAAGATGCCGAGGGCGAGAAGCGCACTTCCCGCAAAGCTCCGTCCGCTCGCACCGACACCGAAGGCGACGTAGCCACCGTTGCCGGCAACGAGACGATGGAAGTCCAGATGCAATCGCCCGGCAAGCTGACGGCCTTCAACCCCGGCGCCACGGTGGTCGTCCCGGTTCCCCCTCCGCTCGCGCGGCGCTCGGCGTCCCTGGCGAAGGTCGACGACAGCACCCGCGATCTGGGGATCAAGCGCATCCCCCCCAGCGCGCTGGTGACCGCCCTTTCCGAGCCCGAAGAGATGACCGCGGCCGAGCGGCATCGAAAACGGCGCGGTCAGCAGAAGTCGGCGCTGGGCCGCATCTCGATGGGGTGGGGCGATCTGCCCAGGCCTGCCCGGCTCGCCTTCACCGGCCTCGGGGTGATTTTCGTGCTCGGAACGGGTGGGTTCACGCTGCAGCAGATGCTTCCCAGGGACACCGGCCCGAAAAAGATCGAGCCCAGTGAGCTCATCGCCAACGCCGCCGGCACCCGCGACAGCTTCGGTGCGGGCGACGAAGTGACCTGGCAGCGGCCTGACATGAAGCTGTTCAACTTCAACCTCGCCTCGCCCACCCAGGTGGTGGCGGTGCTGCATTACGGGTCGCGCGACATCTCGAAAGACGAGGTGTCGATTACGGTCAACGGCGCCGAAGTGGGCTTCGTGCCCCCCGACACCCTCGATGGAACCCGGGACATCGAGGTCGTCCTCCCCCCCCACATCATCAAGCCCCGCGAGCAGAACCAACTGGTCTTCGACAGCACCCGGAACCCCCCCGGCAACGATCCCTGGCGGGTCTTCAACATCTGGATCGAGATCATCCCCATTCCAGAGCTCTCGGCCGACGAGACCGCCCGCCTGGCCAAGGACAGCCTCCTCAACGCCGACCGGCTGTTCGACCTGCGAAGCATCGGGCCGGAGAACCTCTTCAAAGCCTGGAAGGTCTACCGCGAGGCCTGGCTGCTGATGGAATCGCTGCCCGACAAGACTCCCGTCACCGACGTCTTGCCCTATGCCCGTTCCCGCATGCGCGAGCTGCGACCCCTGCTCGATCAGAAGTGCAATGGCCTGATGGTCGAGTACCAGAAGGCAATCAACAGCCGGCCTCCCAACCTGAAGTTGGCGATGCAGCTGCTCAAGGACGTAGAGCGGTACTACCCGACCCGCGAGCACCCCTGCTACGGCTTCTCCCGGGCGCTGCTGGCCGAGATGGAAGCTTGGTAGACTGGTAGGCGACTGTCTTACCTCCCGGTCATCCGTCAGGGTGCCGGCGGGTGCGACTTCTCCTCGCGGGTGCCCGATAATTCTTCGAGTCATGCGCACCCCCAAACGGGCCAGATTGCCGATGGTTGACCGCGCTGTGGGCTGCCATGCATCCCCTCCGATGGCGCGCAGGGATTCCGGGCAGGCGATGATCGAAACGGCAATCGTCATGCCGCTGTTCGTTTTCATGGTCCTCGGCACCTTTCAACTGGGGCTGATGCACCAGGCCCGGCTGATGACCAAGTACGCCGCCTACAAAGCCACCCGGGCCGGCGCGATTCACAGCGCCTCCGGGAAGGTGATGGCTGCCGCGGCGCTGGCGACCCTGGTGCCGCTGGTCGCGCGCAAAGTCCCGGGAGGCGAGAGCTTCATCAAGACCGTCGACCCCGTGGGCGCGAAGAAGGCTTTCAACAATTTCTGGGACGGCTCGAAGGTGAAGGACCACGAGGGCACCCACATTCCGGTGCTCACCGTCACCATCTGCAATCCAACCAGCACTGCCGCCGAAACCGGAGACTGGGACTTTCCCAGCGGCGACGTAGCCGACTGGAAGACGAACGACAAAACCAAGCTGACGGTGCAGGTGCTGTTCAACTACCGACTGGTGATTCCGTTCGCGAACATGGTGCTCTGGCGCATCACCCGCGGTGAAGAGAACGCCCAGCTGCTGCGCGTCACCCGGCTGGGAATCAAGCCGCTGCCGGGCAACACCGCCAAGCTCGGAACCGACTACACCGCCGCCGCGGACAACAACATCTACCTCATTCCGATTCGCGCCAATTGGAACATGCGCATGCAGTCCGACTTCTTGCCCAACCAGTTTCCGCTCCCCGGGCAAAACACCTGCATCATTCCGTTCGCGAGGCTTTGACCATGCGCAAACCCTTCAAAGCCCCGCCCCCGAATTCACGCGGACAGGTGCTCGCGCTCAGCTGCGTGCTGCTGTTCGTGATGGCGATGACGATGATGTTGTCGTTCAACCTCACCCAGGGCATTCACGAGAAGATCCGCCTTCAGTCTCACACCGACGCCGTCGCGTATTCGGTGGCCGCGGTCGAGGCGCGCGCGTTCAACTACCTCGCCTACACCAACCGTGCGATCGCCGCCGGCCTGGTCGCGCAGATGGGGTTGCACGCGTGGATGTCCACCGCGAGCGCGGCCGCGGCGACGGTCGAAGCAGGGTCGCTGGCCTTCGGAATCCTGGCGGTCACCGAGTTTCTCGCGGCCGGCTTCTGTCCGGCTCCCTGCTGCATCATGCCGATGCACTGCAAGCACAGCCTCGAAGCGGGAATCGTGGCGATCAAGATGTTCATCGAGGCCGGCGACATCTCAGACAAGGTCAACGGTCACGACTCCGACTTCAATGATGCGGTCGCGGACTTGAAGACGATGGTCGACGAGATGCACAAAGATCAGCGCAGCGTGCTCGACATCGCGAAGAGCACTTTGAAGATCGCCGTTCCCGTGAAGATGAGATTGCTCAATGCCCCCACCTCAGACCTCACTACCCAGCCGATGGTCGACGGCACCAACGCGATTGCCTTTGCGTGCGCGCTCGAGGGTTCCAACTTCGACGGCGATTGCACCACTCGCCCGAAGGCAGATCCCAAAGTCCGTTCGATCGTCCTCGAGAATTCTGCCAACTCGGCGCGGACCCTCTACCTGCGGAAGATTGTCCCCAGCTTGGGAATGGACGCGCACGAAGACTTTCGCAGCAACAGCAAGTACCTCAAGGATCTCCAGAACAGCAAAGGCGAGGTGGTCGTCGTGCGCCTCGGCAATGCCCACGTCGGCGAGGGCTACGACCTGGGCAGCGACAATGGCAGCGCGGTCGACTCGGTCGGAGCGACAAACATCGTGAGCTACATCGTTCCCACCTGGGAAGATTTGCCCACCATCGGCGGCAGCAAAGCCAAGATCTTCTCTGATTCCAGCGGAGGCAAACACGAGAACGGATTGCTTTTGGGCAGCGACAGCAATCACAATAAATTCCTCGGTGCCCAGAAGAGCGACGTCTGTGGCAACGACGAAAACTGCTTCATTCACTTTCGCGCCACCGACAAGAAGGAAGACGACTTCGGTCAGCCCACCGCCTACGGCGCGGCGCGGCAAAACCTGCGAACCCGACCCGACACCACCAAGAACTTCTGGGAGGTCAACAAGGCCGCCACGATCAAAATCGAGCTCGTCAAGGACCAGCCGATGGAGCTCGAGCTCGCCGCCCGAAAGGACGCGCTCGCCGTGAGCAAAGCCAAGGCCTACTTCCACCAGCCGGGCAACTGGAAGGCGCCTCCCAACTTCTTCGACCCTTTCTGGCGGGCCAAGCTTCACCCTTTCCACCGCCCCGAGCTGGTCGGCCTGCTCAAGCAGGTGGGCGCGATCGAGGATTCCGCTCTCGCCGAGGGGATGCCGTACGAAGGAGACACCCGATGAAGGGCACAAAAGCCCGGGGGCAGGCCACCGTCGAGCTGGCGGTGACGACGATCGTCTTCGTGCCCCTCGCGCTCTACGTGTTGTTTCTGGGGGACCTGCTTCGCCACAAGCTCGATCTGGCCGAGGTGGTCTTCTCTTCAGCGTGGGACTACACCAGCGTTCCGTTGGACAAGGGCGTGCCCAACCTGAGCAAGCCCAACGAGCTGACCTATTGCGATCACACTTCGGCGTACAACTCGTACGACTCGAACTTCGAGTGTGAGAACCCCCAGAACCACGTCGCCCTCGCGGCGCACGCGTGCTGGCAGACGGGCGCCGGCTACGAAGCCAACAAGCTCAAGTGCAAGATTTCCGAGCCGCTCGTGGGTTTGATTTCGGCCACCTACGGCCCCTTCAACAACGGCGGCATCGCCAGCTGCAGCGCCCAGCTGGGCGTCATCAACTACATGATCCCGCAGAAGATCTTGAGCCAGTTCTCACAGGTCGATGCCACCCGCACCAAGAAGTTCGACTCGGGCACCAACCCCCACGCCGCAGGAGCCGGCCTCGCCGTCGAAGACCACTACCTGCTGCAGCGCCAGACGTTCGGGGTGCTGGTCGACACCTGGGCGCTCAACATCACCGACAGCATCAGCCCGGACACCGGCTTCACCACTCCTTTCTACCTGCGAATGGCCGCCTATTACGTTCCCGCAGCACAGAGCAAAGTGGGCAAGGCCAATGACCTCGCCGATGCCCTGAAGAAGGACAAGCTGCTGGGGGACCTCGCCACCGTGGACGAAACGGGCGACAACCTCATGACCCCTCACCTCGCCTACGACCCGACGCCCGGCCATTCGTTCGACGACCACACCAGCTCGGGCTGGAGCGATTCCCGCGTCCAGAACAGCCACTCCGCGCGCGAAAACAGCTACTTCGCAGTGGGCGAAGGCGAGTGGTGAGCGGTGGCTCTGCGTTCGACTTCGGCGCTGAAGTTGGTGGCGGGGGCCAGCGCGGTGGGCGTGGCGATGGGCATCGCCCTGGCCTTTCACCGCGACACCGTCGCCGAAGAGCAAGTGGCCGCGGTGCTCGACGAAGCTGGGCGCGCGCTGCCCACCGCTGACCTCGTCGCCCGCCAATCGAAGGACCCGATGGCTGCCGACCCTGAGGCGCTGGAAGGCATTCCCCCTTTTCCCGACGCGGTGCCTCGGCGCCTTTCCAGGAACCTCAAAGGGCAGGGTCGCGCCATGGCGATCGCCTGGTTCGAGACTCCGCTTCCGGTCGAGCAGGTGTTGTCGTTCTACGAAGAGGCATTCAACAAGCTGCAGGTCATTTATTCGATTCATCGCTACAGCGCGCGATCCGGCTACGTCAGTTATTTTCAAAATCCAAAAGAGCTCCAGACCAGTCTGCTCAGGCTGGTGTCCGCGGTTCGCGAAGGTGAGACCACGGTGGTGATGATTTCGAACCTGCGCCCGCTCGAGCTGCTCGAAGCGGCCCAACTGCCCGGGGGAATCTGGTTGCCCGCGATGGCCAACGCGCCCCAGTTGTTCGAGCTGTCTGAAGTCGGGGCCACCCGCTACACCGCCATCACCCTGGTCCCGAACGGAACCCTCGCGACCGTCGAAGCGACGTTCGAGGAAAACCTCGGCAAGCAGGGGTGGAGCTTCAGTGACCGCGCGACGACGGGCAGCCGGCTGACCCTCGAGGCCAAACGGGGCAAGAGCACCCAGACGATCAGCTTGACGCAAGAGCCGCAAGGGGTTCGGTTGCTGGTCAACTTCGATGATCGCGAGATCAACGCCGAGGCCGTTCAATGAAGACGTGGGTCTGCCTCATCTTTCTGGTGTCCAGCGCAGCTTCGGCGCGCATCCCCAAGAGCAAAGACTGCAAGGAACGCTGCAACGAATACATCAAGGTCTGCGAAGACCAATGCAAGGCGGCGGCGGGGAAGCACGCGAAGGAATGCGTCAAGCAGTGCACGAAGGTGATTGCGAGCTGCGAGGGCGACTGTGACAAAAAACGGGAAAAGAAAAGTCACTGAGCGCTCGTTCCTGCCGGTCCCCCGCGGTCAAGCGATGGTCGAATACTCGACCGTGACGTTCGCGTTGCTGATTGGGACGGGGGTGGCACTGCTGCCGGTGCTCAACGTTTTTTACCAGGCGCTCAACACCTTCTACGATTCGATTTACTTCATTCTGAGTTCGGCAGTTCCGTGAGCGGGCGCTAAGAAGCGCCGCTCATGGATCCCAACGCTCCACCCAAGAAGCAGCGCTCGCCCCTGTTCTACGTCGCCATCGGTTGCGGTGGCTTGATGGCGCTGATTCTGATCGGGTTCGCCGTCGCAGGGCTGCTGCTGGTTCGCGCCGGGAAAGGCTTCGTCGACGGGATGACCGACCCGACGCAGAAAGCCGCCAACGTCCAGAAGATGCTCGGCGTCGCTCCCGTCGGCTACTTTCCAATCATGACGCTGAGCATCCCGCTGATGATGGACATCGCGCTGCTCGGTGACCAAGAGCCTTTGCCCGACGGCGGCACCGCCGACTTCGACCGGGGCTTCATGTACTTCCGGGTCATCGCCAACGAGCAGTCGAATCGGGCCAAGGACTTCTTCGACGGAAAAGACAGTGACACCAGCGCGCTCAAAGGCAGCGGAGTCAACGTCGACGCCAAGGACATTCTGCGCCGCGGCGCACTGAAGACCGCCAACGGCACCTCGGTGAAGTACGTCGCCACCCGCGGCACGATGGACACCCAGGGCCAGCACAAGCAGGAATCCAAGCCCGGTCTGAACACGGTGATGTTCTTCGAGTGTCCCGGCGATACCGCCGTCCGGTTGGGCGTCTGGATGATGAAGGACCCGGACCCCGAGTTGCCCGTGAATCAACTTCAGCTGGAAGGCACGGTGGCCGACGAGAGCCAGATTGCTGGCTTCATCAAGCCCCTGACTCCCTGCGGGAAGTAGCCCCTCACCTGTGGCGAATCATGGCAGGTGGCCAAACCGCTGCAGGTACGCCTCGGGCGAGTTGAGGTTGTCGAGAATCCGCGGGTCTTCGACGGCCACCTGACGCGCCTCGAGCAGCGCCACTCCTTCTTCGAGCGTGTCGAGCCTGGAGCCAAGCAGCAGCCGCGCGGCCGTTGCCCGAAGGCCCAGCGGGTGACCGCTTTTTCCTTCGAAGGTCGCCACCCCCGCGGGGCAGTCTTCGAGTGCGCTGAGCAGTCGGACCGCCGTCGCCTCTGCAATCAGGGGAATGTCTACCGGGTGAATCAGAATCCGGGTCGCGCCCTGCAGCAGCGCGGCGCGCAGCCCGACCCGCACCGACGAGAGCTGACCGTCCACCCAACCGGCGTTGAGCACCTGCTTCACCTGGGGGTGCAACCGAACGATCTGTTCCGCGTGGGCCCCCAGCACCGCCAGCGGTGAAAGGCCTGCCGCGCGGAAGATCCCGGCCAGGCGATCTAGAAAAGTAACACCCGGCGCGGTCTCGAGCAGCGCCTTGGGCTTGCCCATTCGTGAGCTTTGGCCTGCTGCGAGAATGATCGCGATCGCCTTCATCCGGTCCTCACGGCACGATGAGCTCCCAAATGTACCAGCCGCATCGAGACCTGGCTGCGGCCATCGGAGTCACCCGCATCGCTCGCCTTACCGGGCTCGACCGCACCGGAATCGAGGTCGCTTCCGCAATGCGCCCCGGCGGACACATTCTTCAAGTCAGCAACGGCAAAGGCCGCGACTGGGAAAGCGCAGCCCGGGGATCCGTACACGAAGCCGCCGAGCTGTGGGCCGCCGAGCAGGCCCTGCCCCAGGTGCTCGACGCCTCGATGGACGAGCTCGACGACGCGTTGCCCGCGCAATGGTTCGGGGGGCAAGCCACCGGCACCCTGCGAACCCCGTGGGTGCGGGCGCAGCGGCTCGACCGAAGAGGGCAGCTCTGGGTCCCGGCCAGCGCAGTGACGTGTCCCCCCGTCGGGGCGGGCTTGCGAGCCACACCCTGGACGTCGAATGCGATGGGCGCCCATCGCCATCTGGGCGGCGCGCTGCTCCACGCCGTCTACGAGGCCTGGGAACGCGAAGCGCTGGCCCGGGTACTGCCCGAGGGTTGGCGACCGCGCGAATTTCACCGCCGAAGGCTTCCCTGGCCCGCCGATGTCTTTGCAGGCTTCGAGCTGGCCGTGTTTGATCTCACTCCGAAAGAAGCCCTGGCGCCCGTCGCCGGAGCGCTGCTTCGAGACCTCGAAGGTTCCCCCGTTTCGCTCACCGCCGGCTACGCGGCTCGCCCGACGCTGGGCGAGGCTGCGGAAGCCGCGGTGCTCGAGGCGGCGCAATCGCGGCAGACCGAAATCCAGGCGGCCCGGGAAGACGTAGTCCTCGCCCGCGCACTCGACGTCGAGAGGTTGTGGACCGAGGTGCGCAAGGCCCGGCTCTCGCGCCGCTCGGCCCGGCGCGGTCCGTTCACGGCGACCGGGCTGGCAAAGAAATTCGCTTCCCCCGTCGTCTTCGTCGAGCTCGCGCCCGGCCGGCTGCCGATTCGAGTGGTGAAGGTCCTCGTTCCCGGATTTCGGGTCTCCGAGCTGCTCCAGTGAAGGCCCCCTGGGTCGCGTTCGTCGGGCCGACACTCTCGTTCGGCGAAGCAAGAAAGTTTGGCTGCGAAGTCCGAGGGCCCGCGCGCCAGGGCGATGTGTGGCGAGCCCTGGTGAACCGGCCCAAAGCGCTCGTGTTGATCGACGGGGTCTTCGAGTCACAGCCGTCGGTGTGGCATCACGAGTTGCGGGCAGCGCTGGCTTCCGGAGTCGCCGTGTTCGGCGCCTCGAGCATGGGAGCACTGCGGGCCGCCGAGCTGTGGCGGGAAGGCATGGTCGGCATCGGGCAAATCTTTCGCAGCTACCGCGACGGGGTCCGCATCGACGACGCCGATGTCGCCCTGCTCCACGCTGACGCCGAGCACGCGTTCAAGCCCCTGACTCTTCCCCAGGTGAACGTCGACCACGCCCTCGCATTGGCTCGCGCCCAGAAGGTCTTGACCGGCCCGCAGGCCCGACAGATAGCCACCGCGTCCGCGATGACCCACTACCAGCAGCGCACCTGGCCCGGCCTCGTCGGCACGCTGGCCCCTGCCGTGCGACTTCGCTTCCAGCATTGGCTTGCGAAGACCGACCTCGACCTGAAAGCAGCCGACGCGCGCGAATGCCTGACCGCAGCAGCCGAGCTGATGGGCTCCCACGCTCCGGCCCCCGTGCCCCACGCCTGCGCTGCTTCCTCGCACGTGCGGCGCCGGCGACTGGTCGATGCGGTGCCAGGCGCGCTTCAACGGGCTCAGGCCTCTGCTGATGCTGAAGCCCTCGCCGACGCGGGAACCCGGCGTCGCCTCCTCGCCGGCTGGGCCCGCTCGATGGGAATTCGACCCGACCCGACCCGGGTCGAGCGCTGGCTGAAGACGGTGCCCCTCACCGGAATCGCGCCCGATGAGGCCGTCGGCCTCGCCGAAGACCTGGCCCTGGAAGAAGAATTGCTTCGTTCCCCTGAGCAATGGTTGGCAGACGGGCCCACGCGGTTAGAAGGTCTGGCAGACCAGGCCCGGCTCCTCGGCCGCTGGAAAAAGTGATGCGAATCGTCTCCTACAACGTTCGTTATTTCGGGCACGCGCTCAAGGGCCTCGCCAGCACCGCAGGGGCCAAGACCCGGATTTCTCGCGCCGTCGCTTCTCTGCGCGAGCTTCCCGACGTGGTGTGTCTGCAGGAAGTCGAGACCCGTTCCCTGCGCAGCGGCCTGGCCCACCGAGGGGGGCATGCGGTCGAGACCCAGCTCGAAGCGTTCATGCGCCACCTTCGCGCGCGCTTGCGCAGCGAAGGAATTCAATCGGCCTACCAGGCCTGGTACTTCCCCGCGCACACCTACGGGTTGGGGAAGGTGAAGCTCTACACCACCGGTCTGGCGATGTTGGTGAACACCGAAAACCTGGCGGTGATCGCGGGAAACCACGAGTCCCCCCACGGCGTGACCCACTACGGCGAGAACACCCTGCGCAGCGCAAAGCAGACGCGAATCGTCGCCCACCTGCACCTCGAAGATCCTCACGGAAAAAAGTTTCATCTCTTCAACACCCACTTGAGCCTGCCTTCGCCGTTCACCCGGGAATTCTGGAAGCAGAAGATCAAGATGGGCCACGGCAAGAACCAGCTCGCCGAAGCGAAGATCCTCACCGACTACCTCGCTGTCAAAAGCGGAAACGAGCCGTACCTGCTGGGCGGCGACTTCAATTCCGCGCCCGATTCACCCGTCTATCGACACCTGGTTCAAGAGGCGAAGCTGCGCGGCGCTCAAGAAGTCCTGGGCCAGATTGATCCCAGAAATCCCAAAGGTTTTTCCACCGCCGGGTTCATGAACATCCGAATGCACCTCGACCATCTGTTTGGCTGCGGGGTGCACTGGCAAGATCTCGACGACACCTGTTCCTTCGGAACCGAGAACGGAAAGTTCCACGGAATGTCGGATCACGTGCCGCTGATCGCGCGCTTCGACATCGGCTGACGCCGCCGCAAGTCGAACAGCTCGTACTTCGAAGGGTCGACGTGGTTCATCCCTCCGTCGAGGAAGATCATCGCGTCGCCGTCTTCGCACCCCAGGTCGTAGTGCACCGCCTCGCCTTCGAGCTTCAGGCTCCGGATTCGCCCGTAGACGAAGGGACCCGGCTTCGCCCAGTCACCCAACAACTCGCGGCACTTCTTGTCGCTGATGTGTCCGACCGCCTGGCAAAACCAGCCGGGAAGGGTGCGTGGGTCGTAGCGGCGCTCGGCTCGGGTGACCGCCTTCACACTCGGGTTGGCCGGGCGGTGGAATAAAATCCCCTTCGCCTCGCCGTCTTTCGCCGAGCCCAGCTCATGCAACGGGGCCAGGTCCAACGGGCCCTCGCCGTTCCAACGCTCGACCCGCTCGTCGACGAAACCGTTGACGGCCGCAGCAGTGGTGAACGCGTCGCGCCGCATCACGTCCAGCGACTGCAGCTCGGCGGTCGTCAGGCCTGCGTGCATCAACAACAAGTCGGCCGCGGGGGCGATCGCCAGCCGGGCCCGCTTTTCTTTCAGCAGCCTGCGCACCAGCACCCGCTGCGCCACCTCGAAGCAGGAAAAGTCCCGGGCCAGACTCTCGGCCTTCGGCCCCCTCGGGCAGCGCTGCAGCAATGCGGCCTCAAGGGCTGCGTCGACCTGTCCTCCCCGGTATGCGGCGTCGGCTTCCGCGCGCGCCTCCCCAAAGCTTTCATCGCTGAAATCTGCCAGCTCGCCGACCCGCACCAGGTCGTGGTTTCCCAGCACGATCTGCACCTGGTCCCGGGGGTGCGCGGCCAGCCAGGAAAGAATCGCCGAACCTTCCAGCGTCGCCTGCGCCCGCTGCTCAGGGGGGCCCCAATCGAAGTGATCTCCCATCGAGACCAGGCCCACTTCGCTCTTGAGCCGACCCTCGTCTCCCAACAGCTGATGCTGCTCGAGCACCGCGAGGAAGGTATTCAGCGGCGCCTGGGGGTCTCCCACCGCCACGCTCACCAGGCGCACTTTTCCATCCTCGGGCGCCAGCACCAGGTGCCGGCGATCTTCGAGCGCTCGTTGGCGCGCCGCAGCGATCCGAGGGTTGAGATCCATGCGGTCATTTATAGCGAGCGCCCCTGTGATACGCGCCTGCGGATGGATGCCGGGCAAGCCGCGCTGCTCTTTTGCGCAGCCGTCGCAGGAGGAGCGCTCAACAGCGTGGCCGGCGGCGGAAGCTTCCTCACGTTCGCCGCGCTGGTCTTCACCCACGCCAACTCGATCACCGCCAACGCCACCGGCACGATTGCGCTTTGGCCCGGTGCGCTGGCCAGCGCGGTCGGCTACCGAGAAGAGCTGCGGGCCGAAGCGGCCAACCTCAAGTTTCTTGCAGCCATTAGCGTGGCGGGGGGCCTGATCGGTTCGGTCACGTTGATCGCGACCCCCACCCGGGTCTTCGACGCGCTCCTCCCATTCTTGATGGGGGTGGCCAGCCTGGTCTTCACGTTCGGAGATCGCCTTCGAACTCGACTCGCTTCGAAGGTCGCCTCCCGAAGCGCGGTGGCGATCGTTCAATTCTTGATCTCGATCTACGGCGGCTATTTCGGCGGAGGCATGGGGTTGATGATGCTCGCCGCCTTCACGTTTCTGGGCATGACCCAGCTGCACCGGATGAACGCGCTGAAGTCCTCGTTGGGCGTGCTGATCAACGGGGTCGCGGTCGCGGTCTTCGTCCTGACTGGAAAGATCGCCTGGGCCCCTGCCTCGGTGATGATCGTCGGCGCGGTGCTGGGGGGCTTCGGCGCGGCCAGACTCGCGCGACGGGTCGAGCCCGCGAAAGTCCGACCGGTGGTCATCGCCGTCGGCTGGGGAATGACTGCCGCCTTCTTCTGGCGGCAGTTCGGGCCCGGTTAGCCTTCCATTCCGCCGGCGTAGAACCCGTCGAGCACTTCCTTGTACCGGGCCTCGACCACCTTTCGCTTCACCTTCTGGCTCGGGGTCAGCTCGCCGTTTTCGAGGGTCAGATCCTGGGGAAGGATCGCGAACTTCTTCACCTGGGAATAGTTGGCGATGCTGGCGTTGAGCTGATCAAACGCGGGCTTGAGCAGCGCGTGCACCTTCGGGTCCTTGACGATCTCGGCGTAGTTTCCTCCGACCCCATTCGCTTTGGCCCACGAAGTGATCGCTTCGGAATCGACCGCCACCAGCGCGGTACAGAAGTTCCGGTTGTTGCCATGCACCAGCACGTTGCTGATGTAGGGCGAGAGGATCTTCAGCTTGCCCTCGAGCTCCTGGGGCGCGACGTACTTGCCGACCGAGGTCTTGATCAGATCTTTCTTCCGATCGGTGATTCGCAGGTTTCCTTTGTCGTCGAGCTCTCCGATGTCGCCGGTGTAGAGCCAGCCGTCCTTGATCGTCTCTGCCGTCGCCTCGGCCAGGTTGTGGTACCCGCGCATCACTCCGCGGCCCCGAATGAGGATCTCTCCGTCGGCCGCAATCTTCACTTCGGTCCCCGGAGCCGGCGGGCCCACCGTTCCGAACTTGTAGCTGTTGGGACGGGTGACGAACGAAAACGCGCTCGTCTCGGTCAGGCCGTAGCCTTCGAGAATCAAGATGTCGCAGGCGTGGAAGAACTCGGCCATCTCTCGCGACAGCGCTGCACTGCCCGAGACGAAATACCGCAGCTGTCCTCCGAAGCGCGCCTTGAGCTTGGAAAATACCAGCTTGTCCGCGACCTTGTTCTGCAGCCCCAACAGCCCCCCAATCGGCTGTCGCGCCTGCTTCCGCTTGCTGACTTCGCGGCCCACACCCAGCGCCCACTGAAAGATTTTGTACTTCATTCCCCCGCCGGCCTTCGCCCCGCCCACGACCTTGTTGTAGACCTTCTCGAAAATTCGCGGCACCGCGGCCACGAACGTCGGCTTGATCAGCGCCAGGTTCTCGACCAGCTTGTCCACCCGACCGTCGACCGCGGTCTGAAAGCCAATCTTCAGCTGCGCCACTTCGAGCACCTTGCCGAAGCTGTGGGCCAACGGCAGCCAGAGGTACTGCAAGTCGTCGGGCCGAAGAATCTGCAGCTCGTCGATCGCCTCAGCTTCGTAGACCCAGCAGTCGTGGGTGAGCTCGACGCCCTTGGGCCGACCGGTCGTGCCCGAGGTGTAGATCAGGGTCGCCAGCGAATCGCCCTTCACCGACTTGCCGATCTCTTCCCATTCGGCGGCCGAACCACTGCGTCCCTTCTCGAGCAGCTCAGCCCAGCCGATCACCCACCCGTCATGGCCGCTTTTGCCCTCGAGGCTGATCACCTTGCGGACCTTCGACAGACTCGCCTTCTGCGAGAGCAGCTTCGCAATCTGCTCTTCGTTCTCGGCGATCACGAACGCGGTGTTCGAGTCTTGAATGATGTAGCCGCAGTCGTCGGGCGTGCTCGACGGGTAGATGGTCGTCGTCGCGCCCCCCGCGCACAGAATGCCCAGGTCCGCACAAATCCATTCGTAGCGGGTGCCGGCGAGAATCGCGACCCGCTCTTCGTTCTTCAGGCCCAGCGCGCGAAGCCCCATCGAGATTTCGCGAACAGTGACGCCAAAGTCTTTCCAAGACACCGCCTTCCAGGATCCACCCTCGACGAACGAATACGCGGTGCCCCCGGGGGTCGCGTTGATTCGAAAGTGGAGAAGATCGGGAACGGTTTTGAAGGTCTGACCGGCCAAGAATGCCTCCTGCTGCAAGGAAAAAACGACCGACCTTTGCGGAGGACCCCAGCGCAATCAACCGATAAAAGAAAAGGCGACCCTCTGTCGAAAGAAGGTCGCCCGGAAAGGACCCGCGGTGAAGGCGAACCGCCTACTTGCGGGCGGCCGCTTCGACGGCCTGCTTCTCTTTGTACTTCTTGATCATGTCTTCCTGTTCCGCCTTCGGAACGGCCGAGTAGCGGGCGAACTCCATCGTGAACTCGCCCTTGCCCTGCGTGGCTGACCGAAGGTCAGTCGAGTAACCGAACATGTTGTTCAGCGGCACTTCGGCCACCGCGGTGAGGTAACCCTCGGCGTTCGAGGTCTCGAGGATGGTGCCGCGGCGCTGATTAAGCTGACCTACGACCGAACCCTGGAACTCTTCCGGAGCCGTGACTTCGACCTTCATCACCGGCTCGAGAATCACCGGCTTGGCCGCCGCATAGCCTTCGCGGAAGCCCATCAAAGCCGCAGTCTTGAACGCCATTTCGGACGAGTCTACGTCGTGGGACGCACCGTCGTTGATGACGCAGCGAACGCCCCAGATCGGAAAGCCAATCAGCGAGCCCTTCTCGACCGCCATCTTGAAGCCCTTGTCGCACGCGGGAATGAACTCGCGGGGAATCGCGCCGCCCGTCACGTCGTCGACGAACTCGTAGGTCTCGACCGAGTCCGCCGGAAGCGGCTCGAGGTACCCACAGACCCGCGCAAACTGGCCAGAGCCGCCGGTCTGCTTCTTGTGGGTGTAATAGAACTCGCCCTTCTGGGTGATGGTCTCGCGGTAGGCCACCTGCGGCTTGCCGGCTTTGACCTCGCACTGGTACTCGCGCTTCATCCGCTCGATGTAGATTTCGAGGTGAAGCTCGCCCATGCCGCTGATGATCGTCTGGGCGGACTCTTCGTCGCGGTGCACGCGGAAGGTCGGGTCTTCCTTGGTAAATCGGTTGAGCGCCTTCGAGAAGTTCGCCGTCGCGGCGCGTTCCTTCGGCTCGACCGCCAGCGAGATCACCGCGTCAGCGACGTGCATCGATGTCATCGTGACCGAGATGTCGCCGTCGGTGAACGTGTCACCCGAGGCGCACTCGACCCCGAACAGCGCGACGATGTCGCCGGCATACGCCGTCTGAATGTCGTTCATCTCGTTGCTGTGCATGCGCACGATGCGGGGGATCTTCAGCCGCTTGTTCTCGCGGCTGCAGTTGACGATGAAGTCGCCCTTGCTGATC
>JAYVCD010000174.1:0-21655 GCA_043750125.1 Archangiaceae bacterium
CGCTGCTCTTCCCCTTCACCCTGCCATCCGAAAATCGCAGCGTGCGCTGCAATGGGCTTTAAGGGGCGGAGAGGACTACCAGCTGCTGGTGACAGCCTCCCCCCGCCACGCCGTTCGGCTCGGCGCCGCCTTCACCTGCATCGGGGAAATCAAAAAGTCCCGTGGCCTCACCCTCGATGGAGCCGCGATTTCACCCTCGGGGTTTGATCATTTCCGTCGGTCATTACCGGGGAAAAGTAACCGCACCTGACAGAACCTCCGCAAAACAATGGCTCGCCGATGGTGAGAATTGGCACACACCCTCTTCTCGATGCGACTCCTCGAAGCCATCAAGTCGTTGAATCCGCTGACCCTGCTCAGCCGGTCTCCTGCGGCACGTGCGACTTCCGCTTTGCGCGCGGGAGCCACCCTCGAAGAAGTGATGCGGGTCGCGTCCGAGGGCATCGCGAAGCAGGCGGTCCGCGAGGCCCTCGACGAGTTTTCCGATGGCCCGGCCGCTCTGTTGATCACCTGCGTGATCGAAGCTTCTGCCGCCGGGTGGGACCTGCTGGCCAGCCAGCTTCTTGCGTCCCACCGCTTGCCCCGCGAAGGCTCGGCATGGGTCGCCGCGCGAATGACCGATTACGGCCACTCGCTGGCGGGCGACTTGATGTCCCAGCATTTGATCAACCTCGTCCTGTCCATGACGGGGCTGCACGTCGAAGCCCTGGTTCTCACCCGTGCGGATGTCGACGCCCGTAGGCTGACCGTGAAGCTCGCCGAGCTGCTCAAGCAGGGGCTGTCGAGCGGTGTGTCGCGCACCCACCTCGCCCAGACCCTCAACTCGAGCCGCACCGCCCGCCGTTTTGCGACCCGACTGTCCGGAAGCTGACGCTTCACGCCGGCCGCAGAAGTGGCGATAATCGGCGAATCCATGCCGAAAATTGCTTTCAGCAACCCCCTCGACAACCTCAAGAAGATTGGCGGGAAACTCCACAAGGCCGTCGATAAAGTCTCGGCCCGCGTGCAGACCGAGGTGTTTGACGGGCCATTGGGCAAGGTGCTCGCTGAGCCCCCGAAGAAAGGGTGGGTGGCCAGGGAGATCAAGAATCTGGGGCTGACGGCGTTCACGCCGGCGCCGCCCCCTCCGGTGCTGAAGCGCCCGGTGGTGATGATCACCGGCTTGACGATGCAGGCCGCCTCGTACGACCCGCTGGCCCGGCACCTCGCCTCCAACTCGGCCAACGGAAAGGTCGCCGTCTTCGTCGTCGCCGACGGCAAGTTCCATGACGGCAGCGTCGGCGGAAAAGTGCTGACCGATGCACAGGCCACGAAAACCAAAATGTTTCAGATTCAGTACACCGACGTGAAGGGAGCCCCCTCGGAAAAAGAGCCCCAGCTCGAGTACGCCTTCCGTGCGATCAAGCGCGTGACTCAGGCGCCCGCGCTGGACGTAGTGGCCCACTCGGCGGGGTGCACCGACTTCCGGCTGTACCTCGACCAACGGCCGGCTGCCGACAAGAGCATCGGGATCAACGAAGCGGTGTTCATCGGGCCGGCTTCGCACGGGACCTTTATGGGCAATGTCGGCGACGCCGTGGGTCGACCGATCGGCGTCGAGAAAGCCGGCGCGGAGCTCGAGATGGGAAGCCCGCAAATCAAGCGGCTCAACGACACGTGGGCGGGGCAACGCAGCCAGGTCAAAGGCCTCGTCACCATCGTCGGAATTTCCGGAGCGCCCACTCCGGGCCAGGGCGGGTTGTCGAACGGCGACGGGTTCATGCCGGTCAATCAGCTCGACCTGCCCAATGCCCGCATCATCGTTCTCAAGGGCAGCGATCCGACACCGCTCGCCCACCTGATGGAAGTCGGCTACTCGGGCGTGATCGCCGAAGTGCAGAAGCGGCTCGCGCAGTAGCCTCGAGCTACAGCGCCGCAGCGAACGCCACCACCCTGCGAGCGAATCCGCGCGGATCATCCAGAAACGGACTGTGCCCCCAATGGGCGGGCCGTTCGATCACCGAATGGGCTGGGGGGAAGAATCCGCTCTGCCCCGCCCCGCAACAACAGCACAGGCATCGCCAACGCCTGCAGTTGCCCCGGAATGAACAGCTGGGACAGCGACATTCCGTCGAGGACAGCGAGCGTCTGCGGCAGCTTGAAGTAGCGGCGCAGCCCCACCGCGTACAAGTGGCGAATCCGGCTGCGGCGCGCAAACAGCGCGTCTGCGAAGTCGAGCGCATCGTTGTGACTCGAAAGTCGAAACCGTTCGCGCAGCACCGGAAGCTCTTCGGCCCCCATCGAGGCCCCGGCGGGCGAAGCCAACACCAACCCCAACACTTTTTCAGGGCGCGCGAGCGCGTAGCGAATCGCGGTGTAGCCCCCCAGCGAATTTCCACACAGCACCCACAGCAATCGCGCCACCGAGCTCGACATGAAGGTGCGCGGCGCGGTGCAGGCGCAGCTCGAAGTGCTCCGCCAGGAACAGCGCCACCCCCCGAAGAACGGCCACTAGATGGGGCCGTAGATTTCGATGTGCCGAGCCACCGCCAACTCATCGGCGACATCGAGCTCGACGAAGCGAACGTGAAAATCGAGGTCTCGACCCTGCTCGAGCACCCGAATGATTTCTGCCTTCGCGCGGATTTCTTTGGGCACTCCGGGAAGCCGAAATCGCACTTCGACCAGGGTCCCGAACGCAGGCTCCTGGCCCTTCCAATGAATTCCTCCGACCGACAGGTCTCCTTCGCGTTGAAGGTAGCTGCCGGCCTCGGAAGAGTTGCGAATGAGGAACGTCATCGGCACCCGCGGGCTGTTTCGCCGTTCGTCGCCGCGCTGCTCGGCGCTCACTGCAACCCTGCTCTTGCGCCGCTCACCCATGGGCAGTGACCTCGACGATGAAGCGACCCAACAGCCGCATGAAGACGTCCTTGACCTGGTGGGCGGTCTGCGAAACTTCGTCGTGAGACAAGGGCTCGGTGCCCAGGCCCGCGGCGAGGTTGGTGATGCAGCTGACTCCGACGACTTTGACGCCCATGTGCGAGGCGACGATTACCTCGGGGACGGTCGACATTCCGACCGCGTCAGCGCCCAGGGTCCGCAGCATCCGGATTTCGGCCGGGGTCTCGTAGGACGGCCCCGACAGCTGCGCGTAGACTCCGCGTCGCAGGACGATGCCTTCCTTCTGGGCACACGACTCGAGCAGCGCCAGCAGCTTCGGCTCGTACGCATGGCTCATGTCCGGAAAGCGCGGCCCCAGCTGTTCCTGGTTGGGCCCGACCAGCGGGTTCCACCCCGAGAGGTTGAGGTGATCGCTGATCGCCATCAAGTCACCGACCTTGAAGCCCGAATTGATTCCTCCGGCGGCGTTGGTCACCGCCAGCACGGAGGGCTTGAAGCTGCACAGCACCCGCGCGGGAAAGGCGACCTGCCAGGGCGCGAAGCCCTCGTAGAAATGCACCCGGCCCTGCATCGCCATCACGCTGTGCCCCTTGAACTTCCCGAGCACCAACCGCCCAGCGTGGCCGGGGACCGAGGAAATGGGAAAGTTCGGCAGCTCGGCGTACGGAATGGCCACCCGGTCGGTGAGCGTGTCGGCAAAGCCCCCGAGGCCGCTGCCGAGAATCAGCGCCACGCTCGGCTGGAAGCCCGGAGCCAACCCCTTCACCACCGCCGCGCACTCGTGCACCAGTGAGTGAAGGCGTCCTTCCGCGAGGGGAATCGTCATGAACGAAAAAGGATACACACCTTCGGGGGTGGCAATCGGTTTTCCGTCCCCTTTTGAGAAGTCAACGGGCTCGAATGCCCGGCACCGGGGCGGTATTGACCGCGCTTTCGATGACCCGGCGCACCTCTCCCTCGCACCGGGGTTCCTTTTCCGCCGGGCACGCCGCAGCGACCCGCACCACCCACGCGCTGTTGCCCGCTTCCCACCGGCGCCAGCGCACCGGGTTGGGGCTGCTGTCCGAGTCGAGCAGCACGTCGCCCGCGGCCGTTTCTCCCCAGGCGTCCTGGGCGATGTCCCACGAGGCGGGCTCGGCCAGGCGCCCGGAGGCATGAAACGCGTGCTCGAGCGTCTCGTGCACCAGCGCCGCAGCGTCTGGCTTCGGGCGCCGGCGTTCGATTCGGTACAGCAGGGTGGAAGCGGGGCCCGGACCCACCGGCTGCATCACCAGCGTTCGGCGATCCAACGAGAATTCGAAGTGTTGCCAGTTGGGAATCAGCAGCCGCATTCCGGCCGCGTTCAATTCTCCCCGCGCGTTCGACAGCGCCAGTTCCGGAGCCTCGCGCCAGGCGGAGATCAACCCGCCAATGCCCGCGAAGAGCGCGTCCCACCGTTCGACCTCGCCCCCGGGCCCGTCCAGCAGCCACCCGCTGTCGGGCGTCACGTCTGCGGATCCTCGATAGACGCGAGGCAGCAGCGTCACCCGAATCGCCCCGCCTTCCTGCGACACGCTGGCCGCCCACCCCCGCCCCAGCCCGTCGGGCAGAACCACGACCTGGGTGACGAAGGTCCCCGCGCGGGGGTCGCTCTCGCCCACCGCCCAGCCCGCCGCCTCGAGCGTCAGCCAGGTGGCATCGTAGACTTCGTCGAATGCACCGACCATCGAACGGCTGGCGCGGGACTGCAGCTGAACCGGGCTGAGGCTCGCCGGACCGCGCGGGGCGCAGCACGCCAGCGCCAGAAGCAGGGCCGCTCCGCGCGAGCTCAAAGCGCGCTGATGATCGCCTGGGTGAACTCGGCGGTGGTCGCCGTGCCTCCCAGATCTCCGGTGCGAACCTTTCCCTTCGAGTACACCTTGAAGACCGCCTTCTCGAGCGCTCGCGCCAGCGGCGCCAGGGCGAGCCAATCGAGCATCATCACCGCCGACATCACCATCGCGGTCGGGTTGGCGATGCCTTTCCCCGCGATGTCCGGGGCCGACCCGTGCACCGCTTCGAACATCGCAATCGAGGCCCCGATGTTGGCACCGGGCACCAACCCCAGACCGCCGACCAGGCCGGCGCACAAATCGCTGACGATGTCGCCGTAGAGGTTTTCCATCACCATCACGTCGTAGCGGGCAGGGTCTTTGACCAGCTGCATGCACAGCGCGTCGACGATGACTTCTTCGGCCTGAATGGTGGGAAAGTCGCGCGCCGCCCGTCGAAAGCAGTCGAGAAACAGCCCGTCCGACAGCTTCATGATGTTGGCTTTGTGCACCGCGGTGACCTTCTTTCGCTTCATCTGCACGGCGTGCTCGAAGGCGAACCGGCAGATGCGGGTGCTGGCTTTCTCGGTGATGATCTTCAGGCTCTCGACGACGCCCGGGACCACCACGTGCTCGATGCCCGAGTACAGGTCCTCGGTGTTTTCGCGGACCACGATCAGGTCCACGTCCTCGTAGCGGGTCTTCACGTTCGGCACCGACTTGATCGGTCGCAGGCTCGCGTAGAGGTCCAGGCGCTTGCGGATGCCGACGTTGGCGGACACCAGGCCTCCTCCGATCCCGGTGGTGGTGGGGCCCTTCAACCCGACTCCATTTCGCATCACCGATTCGATGGTCACGTCGGGCAGGTTGGTGCCGTGGCGGCTGACCGTCTCGGCTCCGGCGTCCTGGTATTCGAATTCCAGCGGAGCCTTGAGCGCCTCGAGCACCGCGCGGGTCGCCCCCACCACCTCGGGGCCGATGCCGTCACCGTTGATCAGCGTCACCTTGCGAACGCGGTCAGTCATGGCCGCTGCCATACCATGCAGAGGCGGCTACCATTGCCCCCATGGATGCCGCCTTGCTGCGGTTGCTGGAGAAAATCGAAGAGGGAGAGCCACTCGCCGACGCCGAGCTCGAACAGCTGTCGTCTTTTGCCCGAAAAGACGGGGGACGGGTGCTGAGGACCGCGCTGGCCCAGGCGTTGCTCAACAGCGACGCGGTGTCCGAAGCGATGGCCTTGCTCGAAGCGCTCGAGCGCGACTTCCCCCACGATGTCCAGGTCGCCCTCGCCCGCGCCCGGGCCCTCGTGTCGCAAGAGCGCTACGCCGAGGCCGAGGCCCCGCTTCAACACGCGCTGCGGTTGAACCCTGATGACCCCGAAGCGATGAAGGCGCTGGCGGTGTTGTCGATGCGACGGGGAGAGATTCCCCGCGCGCGCGATTTGATCCACCAGGTGCTCCTGGTTGACCCGTTCGATTCCGAGGCTCAGCAGTTGTCCGCCGAGCTCGACGCGCCGGGCGAGCTTCACGCGCAGAGCATCCCGCTGCTGAAGGACTTCACCGCCCGCCTGGTCAAGCAGCTGACCGCGCAGTCCACAGCGCACCTGATGCAGAAAGACCAGCTGCTGGTGCGCCTGGGCAAAGGGGGCGTCGCGCGCCTGGACCTCAAGTCGCTCTACCGGGGCTTCCTCGACGGTCCCAACAATCTGGACATCGCGGTCGAAGCGCTCGCCCGCGAGCTCGCCGAACGGACCCTGGGAATTCCCCCCGGGCGACTGCCGCTGCTGGCCACCGCACTGCCGGTGGTGCGCGACTCGACCTTCCTCGAACGTGCGGTCGGAGCGGCCCACCGCGAAGGCCCCGCCGGGCTGCTCTTCTTCTACGCCCTCAAAGACCCCGAGCTGGTCCGCTACATCCCCGAAGGAGCGCTGCGCAGCCACCGGATTTCGCTCGAGGAGCTCGACACCGCCGCCTGGAAGAACCTGGCCGCCGAAGTGCCTTCGCTGCGCGCGATCGAGCTCGAAATGGGGGCGCTGAGGCTCGCGGCCAGCCCCACTGGGCTGTGGGCGATCGCAGTGTCCGATGGCCATGACGCAGCGCGGCTGCTCTGCCTTCCGCTGCAGCGGGTGCTGGAAGAAAAGGTCGGAACAACGCCGCTGCGGGTCTACCTCGGGCTTCGGGAACTGGTGCTGTTGTGCAGGGCGGACGATGCGCAGAACGTCGAGAAGCTTCAGGGGCTCGAGGCCTCGGCCGATGGCATCCCGGGGGCATTTTCAATGTCCGCAGGCCGGCTGAGTCGACTTGATGAATGGGAAAAGTGAAGCGGAGCCCGCCGCGCACCGACCGAGCTCCGCTTCGAGGCGACGCTGACTTCATTTCGAGGAATGCGCCGCAGGGACAATAAGTCCTGCGGCATGCCTTCCCGTCGCGCCTGCCCAACCAAAGAACAGGCGACATTTCGAGGGCATTTCCCGAAGGGAATTATTCGAGCAATACTTTCCAGATGGTCAAACTCCTGGTTGCCGTGATTGCCTTCGCCACCGTCAGCTACCTCGCGTACGCGGCCCTGAACAAGACGAAGCTGGAAACGGCCGAGGACCGCGTCGCGCATGCCCCGAAGCGGCAGCTCGACAACGTCCGGGCGAAGGCCAAACAGTTCGAGCAGGACGATGAGCAGCGGGCCAAAGAAATCGAAACGAAGACCGCCGGGGAGTGATTTCAGCGCGGCCGCACCGTCAAATAGGACGGCGGCCACGAGAAGGCATCGACGCGCTCGGCCTGCGCGTGCCGAGCCGTGAGGTAGGGGTCGGACAGGTGCTCGCGGGCAATCGCACACAAGTCCGCCCGGCCCGACGCGATGATGCTGTTGACGTGGTCGGCGCTGAGAATCGCTCCGACCGCCATGGTGGGAATGCCCGCGCCGAACCGCACCGCTTCGCAAAACGGCACCTGGTACATCCGGCCGTACTCCGGTTTTGATTCGGGCACGTTTCCCGCGGTGGACACGTCGATCAGATCGCAGCCGTGGGCCTTGAAGACCTTCGAGAGCTCGACCGCGTCCTCGACCGTCATCCCTTCCTCCCCCAACCAGTCGGTGGCGGAAATCCGGATTCCCAACGGCTTGTCTTTGGGCCAGGCGGCCCGCACCGCGTCGAACACTTCGAGCGGAAAGCGAATCCGGTTCTCGAGCGAGCCGCCATAGCGGTCGGCTCGCCGATTCGACTGCGGGCTCAAGAAGCTCGAGAGCAGGTAGCCGTGCGCGGCGTGGAGCTCGATGAAATCAAAGCCCGCCGCGTCCGCGCGCCGGGTCGCCGCCACGAAATCAGCGGTCACCTGGGCGAAGTCCGGCGCTTCCATCTGCCGGGGGGCAGGCCAACCTTTCGCAAACGGAATCGGCGAAGGGCCGAGGGTTTCCCAGGCTCCCTGCTGCGCGGACAGGGGCGCATCGCCTTCCCACGGAAGGGAACAGGACCCCTTGCGGCCGGCGTGGGCGAGCTGAATCCCGACCTTCGCGAAGCTCTTCGAATGAATGAAGTCCACCACCCGCTTCCAGGCGTGCTGGTGGGTCTGG
This sequence comes from Archangiaceae bacterium, assembly GCA_043750125.1. Lineage (GTDB taxonomy): Bacteria > Myxococcota > Myxococcia > Myxococcales > Myxococcaceae > JAGSPQ01. Next base: position 8,241 of record JAYVCD010000174.1, read on the forward strand.
TTCCACAGGCCCGCGCAGCCGTAGGTGATTCGGCCCTCGGGCGAAACGTCGGTCATCTCGGTCATCACCAGCCCGGCCCCGCCCACCGCGCGGCTGCCCAGGTGGACCACGTGCCAGTCGTCGACCGTCCCGTCGGTGGCCAGGTATTGGCACATCGAAGAGACCACCACCCGGTCGCGCACCGTCATCCCCCGAAGCTTCAGCGGAGCAAACAGGGGCGGCGGCGCGCTTCCATCTTCCCGGCGGGGGGTGCCGGCGTGGTCTGCGAACCACCCGTCGACCGCTTTGACCAGCTGCGGATCTCGAGCCCGCAGATTTTCCCAGGTGATGCGGCGGCTGCGGGTGAGCAGGTTGAAGGTGAACTGAAGCGGAGACTGCTCGAGGTAGCGCGCCGAGTTTTCGAACCACTCGAGGCTGGTCTGCGCGGCCCGCTGCAGCTTCAGCGTCTGCAGCTGCCGTTCTTCCTGGTACGCGGCGAGCGCCGAAGGCAACGCGCTCTTCTCGGGGCCGTGCTTCTTGAAGGCGGCCGCGAGCGCAATTGCATCTTCCATCGCCAGCTTCGTGCCGCTGCCGATCGAGAAGTGGGCGGTGTGCGCCGCGTCGCCCATCAGCACCACGTTCTGGTGGTACCACTGCTCGCAGGCAATGGTGGGGAACGTGCGCCAGATCGACTTATTGGCCAGCAGGCGGTGACCGCCCAACTCCTCGGCGAACATTTTCTCGAGGAAGGCGACGCTCTCTTCTTCGGTCTTGGTGTCGAGCCCGGCCTTCTTCCACACCTCTTCCCGACACTCGACGATCCAGGTCGAGAGCCCGTCTTCGAACGGGTAGGCGTGCACCTGGAACAAGCCGTGCGGGGTGTTCTTGAAGACGAAGGTGAACGCCTTGAGCGGCTTATCGGTGCCGAGCCAGGTGAACTTGCAGCGGCGCCAATCGATGGTGGGCTTGAAGACCGCGGCGTATTTCTCGCGCATCAAGCTGTGGACTCCGTCGGCGACGACGACGAGGTCTGCCGGGGGAAGGGTTTCGGCAGTGACCTCGCTTTGAAAGACGAGCTTCACTCCGACCTGCCGACAGCGCTCTTGAAGAATCAGCAGCAACTGGCGCCGTGAGAGGCCGCAGAAGCCGTGGCCGGTCGAGGTAACGCAGGTCCCGGCGAAGTACGTCTCGATGTCGTCCCAGTATTTGAAGCTCGCTTCAATCTGCGCGTAGCTGGACGCGTCGGCTTCGGCGAACCGGCTCAGCGTCTCTTTCGAAAAGACGACGCCCCAACCGAAGGTGTCGTTCGATCGATTCTTTTCGTGAACGGTGATCTCGCTGTCGGGAAACGCCTTCTTCATCAGCAGGCTGAAGTAGAGGCCCGAAGGGCCCGCGCCGATGCAGAGGATCTTCATGAAGCCGTAACCGCCAGGTCCCGAACTGCGTAGACGATGACGCCGGCGTCGCGCCCTTTGACGTGCTCTTCGCCGATGCGGTCTCCGACGAAGCGCTTGCCGCCCTGCAGCCAGGTCTTTTCACTGGCGAGAATGTCGGTGCCGACCACCTTCGTCAGCCCTTCGATTCGGGACGCGAGGTTCACCGCATCGCCGATCACCGTGTACTCGCTTTGATCCGAGCCCCCGAGCATCCCCGCGGCCACGATTCCGGTGTGCATTCCGATTCCAATCTTGAAGGCCGGAATCCCCAGCCGCACCCGGCCTTCGTTGATCTCGATCATCTTCCGGCGCATGTCGACCGCCGCTTTGAGCGCCCGTTCGGCGTGGTCGACCTGATGGTCCGGCACGCCCCACACCGCGAGCAGCCCGTCGCCCAGAAACTTGTTCAGCATTCCCTCGTGGCCGCGGACGATTTGCCCCATGTGCCCGAAGTACTCGTCGAGAAATTCGAGGACGTCTTGGGGCGGCATGCTCTCGCTCATCGAGGTGAAGTTTCGAATGTCGCTGAAGAGCAGCGTGACTTCGCGCTGCACCGGCAACAGCGTCGAGCCGCCGCTGGCGAGGACCCGGTCGACCACCTGCCGCGGAAGGAAGCGCGAGAGATTGTCGCGCTGGCGAATGTCGCCAATCATGGTGTGGATCCGCTGGTTGGTCTGGGTGATGAGCAGCCCCAGGGCGAGCAGGGCGCTGCAGACGAACGGAGTGAAGACCGGGTGGGCCCACCTCTGGATGATTGCGATGGTCGCCACCGAGGAAATCGAGACCAGGGTGGACGTGATCGCGTGCAGCCGGCGGACGCGAGCGACGGAAAAAGCGATCAGCAGCGCGAAGGTTCCGGCGGTGAGCTCCGGGTGAGGCGGCTCTCCGATCGACTGCGCGATCCACGTCATCGAGAGGAAGAAGCCGGCGTCGACGAAGATGAAGACGAAGGGCAGCCACAGCGCCTTGCCGACCTCGGCCCGCTTGATCCGATGGGTCACCACCAGGGTGACCAGCGTAAACACCGCGTAGATGCAGACGATCACCGTGCGCAGCACACTGGGAGGGTGCGGGTGGTCCGTCAGCCGCGAGAGGATCCCGGTGGAAAAGCCGGTCAGCAGGAACAACACCATGCGGGTGATCGCCACGTTGCGCTCGCCCATCAGCGCGCCCTGCGCCATCACCTGCTCTTCGGCGTGGTGTTGCTCGACTCGGATCTGGGTGACGGTGACGCTCTTTTCCTTCGCCATTACTTGCGCACCAGGGGGCGGTACTTGATCCGCCGCGGCATCAGCGCGTCGGCGCCAAGCCGCTTTTTCTTGTCCTCCTCGTAATCCTGGAAGTTGCCCTCGAACCAGAAGGCCTTGCTGTCGCCTTCGAACGCGAGGATGTGGGTCGCAATCCGATCGAGGAACCAGCGGTCGTGGCTGATGATCACCGCGCAGCCCGCGAAGCCTTCGAGCCCTTCTTCGAGGCTGCGCAGCGTCTCTACGTCGAGGTCGTTGGTCGGCTCGTCGAGCAGCAGCAGGTTTCCGTTGGCCTTGAGCAACTTCGCCAGGTGCACCCGGTTGCGCTCACCGCCCGAAAGGTCCTTCACCCGCTTCTGCTGATCTCCGCCCTTGAACGAGAACCCGGCGAGGTAGGCGCGCGACTGGACGATGCGACCGCCCAGGTCCAGCTGGTCGAGGCCGCCCGAGACCTCGGTGAACACCGAGTTGTCGCCGTTGAGCGCGTCGCGCGACTGGTCCACGTAGGCGATCTTCACCGTATCGCCGATGCGCAGCTCGCCCGAGTCGGGCTTCTCTTGCCCGAGCAGCATCTTGAACAGAGTCGTCTTTCCGGCGCCGTTGGGGCCGATGACTCCTACGATTCCGTTCGGCGGCAGCTTGAACGAGAGGTCGTCGATCAACAGCCGGTCGCCGAAGCTCTTGCGCAGGTTCTTCACTTCGATGACCAACCCCCCCAGCTTCGGGCCGGGAGGAATGTAGATTTCTCCGGTCGACTCGCGCTTCGAGTCGTTGGCCTGCTCGGCGAGCATTTCCTCGTAGCGCGACAGACGCGCTTTGCCTTTGGCCTGCCGGGCTTTCTGCGAGCTGTGGACCCACTCGAGCTCGCGCGAGAGGAACTTCTGTCGCGAAGATTCGGTCTTCTCTTCCTGCTGCAGCCGCTTCTTCTTCTGGTCCAACCAGCTGCTGTAGTTGCCCTTCCACGGAACGCCTTCGCCCTTGTCGAGCTCGAGGATCCACCCGGCGACGTTGTCGAGGAAGTAGCGGTCGTGGGTGATGGAAACCACGGTGCCCGGATACTCTTTGAGGTGCTGCTCGAGCCAGGCGACCGATTCGGCGTCCAGATGGTTGGTCGGCTCGTCGAGCAGCAACAGGTCGGGCTTCTCGAGCAGAATCCGGCACAGCGCCACCCGCCGCTTCTCGCCGCCCGACAGCTTGTCGACCTTCGCGTCGCCCGGAGGACAGCGCAGCGCGTCCATCGCGATTTCCAGCTTGCGCTCGATTTCCCAGCCGCTGACGGCGTCGATCTTGTCCTGCAGCCGCGCCTGCTCGGCGAGCAGCTTGTCGAAGTCCGCGTCGGGAAGCCCCATCGCGTCCGACACTTCGTTGAAGCGCTTGAGCAGGTCGGTGATCGGCTTGACCCCCAGCTCGACGTTTCCCTTCACGTCCAGCGTCTCGTCCAGCTGCGGTTCCTGCTGGAGGAAGCCGACCCGGATTTTGGGATCGGGCTTGGCCGTCCCCATGAACTCTTTGTCCAGCCCCGCCATGATTCGAAGCAGGGTCGACTTGCCCGAGCCGTTGGGGCCGATGACTCCGATTTTCGCGCCGGGGAAGAACGACAACCAGATTCCCTTGAGGATCTCTTTTCCGCCCTTCACCTTGCGGAGGTCCTGCATGGTGAAGATGAAGTTGTCGGCCATGCCGCGGCAGATACGACGCTCGGCGAGAGGTGGCAACCTTCTACGGTTTCGAAATCGGGCTCAGCGTCGCCCGGCCGTCCGGCCGATGGGCTTTAAGGAGTGACGAACTTCACGTCACCGCTTGCGTCAGCGTAAATCAGCCCCGGGTTGCCGCGGATGACGACCAGGCGAGGAGCGGTGGCAAGCGTCAAGGCCGCCCCGACATTCACCCAGGTCCCGGTGCAAGTCGCGCTCAAGGCGAGCTTGCGCACCTGGTACGGCCCGGTCCCTTCCACCGAGAAGAAGTTCCCCTCGCTCGCGGGGTCCGCGACGATCTGACGCGCGAATCCCGGAGTCGCCGAGTCGGCGAAGCAATTGCGACCACAGCTGTCGTCGTGCCAACCGATGAGCGTCGTCACCGGAGCCGCATCGTTGATCTGCTGCACCGAACAACCCGAGGAAATCGCCGAAGCGGGCGGAGCTGCGGGTGCACCCCCCGGAAGCACGACCTCGCCTCTCATCTCGCACACTGAGGGCTGCCCCAGAAACGGCTGCAGGCATCCGAAAGTCTGAGATTTGATCCCGGTCGAAGGGTACTGGACGATCTCCCACCGCTTTCCACTGAGGTGAATGGCGTCGATATTCGAGAGGGCCACAGGGACCGCCGCACGCCCTCCTCTCTCGTAGTTGCCATTGCGAATGAACCCAAACTCTGCCAGCCCGATCCCCTCGGCTTCGAAGGCGGGCGAAGGGATGAGGGCCGAGGCCTGAGTAGCAAGGGATGCGAGCGGCCCCGTTCTGTAGACGACAAAGCTCGTCGACGGGAGCGGGGGGATTTGCGTCATTCCCCGAATGCGCCACGAGCTGAGGTCGGCCTTCACCGTTCGCCAGCCGACCAGCAACTTCGAGATGTAGCTGAAGGGAGGGGCCGCGGAGATGGCTCCCGAGGACGAGCTCAACTCCAACCAACGGCTGGTGGTGGCGCTGTCCTGGGCCACCATGCTGATGACGCCCTCCTGGTCGGTGACCGCCCAGACCACCTGCGAATATCCGGTGGCCAACGTCGCACCCGTCACGGGAACCCACGTCTCGGTATGCAGCCTGAAGCTGCTCGGCACCACGGGGTTTCCATGCAGGTCCGTCACCGCGCCGGTCGAGGCCACGTAGACGCTGTCCTTCGCAACCACCGGCACCGTCCACTTCTGGGGCGTGGTCCACACCCCCGCCGCCGCGGGCACCAACGTCAACCCGGTGCCCATCATCGGTTCGCTGAAGTCGGCCGAGATCGCGCCGACGTGCATGCGGGTGTTGTTCGCCGGCACCGAAGACACCATCGTCGGCGCCACGCGATCGACCGTGAACGCGACGGTGGCGGTGCCGGAATTTCCCGCCCGGTCGGTCGCCACCAGCGTCGGCTGGTACGCCTTCGGATTGTCCGTCGGCGAAGTCGTCACCACCGTCGAGCTCTGCACTCCCCCGTCGGGAAGCGCGATTCCGATCGACAACTGCGAGTCGCCATCGGTGAGCGTCCACGCCAGCGGCACGTTGTTTCCCGCACCAAAACTTGCCGCGTTTAATTTGGCGTTCGCCGCCGGGGAGGTGACCGCGATGACCGGAGCGACGACATCGACCGTCAAGCCCAGTGTCGCGCGCGCGACGTTGTCACCCAGGTCGGTGGCCACCACGGTCGCGGTCTCTGCCTTGAAGTCGTCCCCGGCTGGAGCGGCGATCGAAATCGACCACTGATTTCCCTGCACCACCGCCGCTCGAGAGCCCCCATCGGCAAAGTCGAGCACCACCGACTTCAACATCCGTGGCCCATCACTCACGGTTCCGCTGAGCACGCCGCCGGCCGCAAAGAACGCCGGCCCCAGCAGACTGCCCGCGTCGGGGCCGTTGAAGCTGACCGTCGGCTTCACGTTGTCGACGGTGACGAGGCTCGTCGCCTCGCACGTATGGCCCGCGCCGTCGTCGACCCGGAACACCAGGACATGATTTCCGCCATTGCTCGCCTGCACCCCCCAGCCAAAGGTGTAGTTGCTGCTGTCCCCCATCGGAGCCACGAACGTCAGCGCCCCGTCGGTCGAAATGCGCGGGTTGAGCAGCTTCAGCGACCCATCGGACGCGGTCATCGTCACCACCACGGTCCCCAGCTCGTTGATCGTCGACAGGTTCAGTGGCGACGAAATCGCACACACCGGCGAGACATTGTCGACCTTCACATTGCGCACGATCTTCGCCTGCCGCCCCTTGCTGTCCGTGGCGCGAAGGTTGACCGTCGCGGCGACTCCATCACTGTGGGGCAGCGTCACCTTCACCGCGAACGCCCCATCGGCATTCAACGGGACAATCGTCCAGGGCTCGGAATTGACGCTCACCTCGACCTTCAGACCATCAGCGTCGTCTTTCGCCGCTCCCCTCACGTCCGCGGTCACGGTGCCGATCTCCATCGCTTCCACCGGCCCTTCGAGGGTCAGCGTCGGCGGGGTGTCGGTCACACAAATGCTGCTGGGTGAGCACCGCTGCTCAGAGGTGCACATCAAACCGCCACACGAGTCGTGGGGCGAACAAGCCGAACCCAGGAAGACCAGTCCGGCAATCGCCACAATTCGCATGCTCATTGGTTTCCCCGCCTTCCAGAAATTCCGCTTACCACAACCGGAATTTGATCCCTCGGCCCGTGACCCTGCCCGGCTCACGGGACGTAGACCTTCAGCACGTTGCCGGTGTCGACGTAGAGCAGCGCCGCCTTTCCTCCGAACGAGACGGGCTCGAACTCAGCGTTCGCGGGCACCGCGACCTTCGCTCCCGGAATGTCCGCAAAGGCCCCCTGGCAATCGGGGTCGAGGGGCAGGCGGGTCAGCTGAATCTCGCCTCCGATCAGGCGCCGGGCTCCGACGAAGCTGTTGCTGTCGCGTCGATCGCTGGCCACCCGCAGCTCGGACGTGGGCTGCAATTCAACGACGGTGGGTGCCGGGCAGCCCCGCCCCACGCAGCCGGAATGACTGGGGGCCACCCGCACCAGTCGTTTGCCCGAATTCGCGTTGTAGACGTACACGGAACAACCGTTGGAGACCGCATGCGAAACGCCTTCGGCGAAAATCGCGACATCCGCCCACTCCTGCTGCGGGCTCAGCTCGCACGTGGGCGGGACATTGGCGTAAAGCGAATAGCAGCCAAAGGTGCGGTGCTTGAGGGCTCCGTTCTTCACTTCGATCGCCTCCCAGTAATCAGCGGCGAAGCCCATCGAGGTAGGGCGGCCCATTCCGAGCCCCAGGTGGGTCGGCAATCCGACCCGCCCGTACGAGGCTTGACCCAGGGTCACGTCGAGATAGCCCACGTCTGCCAGGCCGCTGCCCTCGGCTGGAAAAGCAGCAACCGGAACGATTCCCAGCTTTCCGATTTCGCCGGTCGCTGGGTCGTCCCCTTGTCGAACCCAGGCCAGACGCTCGCCCGACGAAGGCAAGTAGGTGGTCGCGCCGCTCACCCGCTGGGCCGACAGATCCGCGTTGACCCTCGATTCCCCGTACGCCGCCACTTCTCCGTTCGATCCCCCGAGCACCGGCGTCCAGGCGGGCCGGTTGTCTTCGATGATTCCGGTCTTTGGATTGACTCGCACCCAACGGTACCCGGCGGGCGAGCTGGCGGAAGCGGTGAAGAGGGTCAGGACTCCATCTGCATCGGCGGCCGCCTTGAAATGCGCGACATTCGGCATCAACGTGGCGCTTGAGTTCGGCACCATCGGCGCGGTGTGAAACTTCACCCACGGCAATCCGACGAGCGGATTTCCGAAGGCATCGACCACCGGCATCGGAATAACCGAAAAGGCCGTGTCCGCAGGCAGGCCCACCATCTCGAAGTGCCGGGGGGTGGTCCACGTTCCGTTTACGGGAGACAGCCACAGCCAGAGACCCGGCCCACCGCTCACGTCCTCGCTGAAGTCGATGGAAACCGTCGCCGCCGCATTGCGCCTCTCAGCCGCCGGGATACGCGCCACCACGGTCGGGCGCACCCGGTCGACCTCGAAGAACAGGCGCTGCTCGCTGGTGTTGCCTGCGGTGTCCTGCGCGGTGAGCGTCACCTCGTAGGTCTTCGGGTTGTCCATCGGCGAAGTGGCGACTTTGAAGGTAGGGCTCACCACGGGACTCGAGCCGTTGCGCACCGCCACCCGAGGGTCCCCATCGGTGACCGCCCAGGCGACGGTTACGTCGTCCCCCGACGTGAAGCTCGCCTTGTTGAACCGCGCGCCCTGGGCGGGAGCGGTGAACTTCAGCACCGGCGCAACCACGTCCACCGTCGTCATTCGCTCGGCCCGGGTGACGTTTCCCGCCTCGTCGGTTGCAGTCACTTCCAGAGACTGCGGTTCGAAGTCGAGCTCGGGCGAGGGGGAAAAGGCAACCGACCATTGCCCGCTGACGACGTTCGCCGCCTGGGGCCCGTTGCCCAGGTGCGCCGTCACCTTCGTTGCTCCGGCGACGGTTCCCTGGACCTGGCCCCCACCGAGAAAGAACGCCGAGCCGAGCACCGCATCCACGCCCGGCACCGTGAACGAAATCTCGGGCGGTACCACGTCGACGGTGACCATGCGGGTCACCACGGTGCGGTTGCCTGCGCGATCCACCGCCGTCACCCGGACGGTGTGGCCGATGCCGTCTTCCAACATCGGGGTGGCCCAATCGAAGCTGAACTGATTGCCGGTCGGCGTCACCGCCACGTCTCCTTCGCCGACATCGACAGTCAACGCCGCCACTGCGGAACCATCGGTGACCGTTCCACTGACCTGGGGCTCTGCGGCAAACCAGGTGGCGTTGAGCTGGGCTGCTTCCATCGGCGAGCCGAGGGTCAGCACCGGAGGCTGATTGTCGAGCATGATTTCGACCCGGGCCGTCGCCGTCTGCTGTCGCGAGTCGTGCGCGCGCAGGCTCAGCCCCACCGGCCGCCCATCCAGCGACGGCAGCGCCACGCGGGCCGAGAAGTGCTCGGAAGAAACCGGCACCACAACCCACGACTTTCCCTCGTCCAAAGACAGCTCGAGCGTCGGCAGGCCGTTGTCGTCGTGAACCGACCCGGACACCGTCAAAGTGTCCCCCGCGACCAGCGCTCCAGGCCGCGGTTCCTCGATTCGCAGCTGGGGGGGCTCGTCGCGCACGCAAAGCGCGCCCGCGCAGCGCTGAGTCGAGTCACAGACCGCGTGGCCGCACTGAATTTCGGCTGAAGAGGGCTGACAGCCGGCAACCACAAGCGCGGTGAGCAACATCAAGCGGGTCATTTTCGTCTCTCGGGTGAAGGGTCGAGGGGCGCTTTGGCAAGCGACGGGCCGTCCGCAACCGGGCGCGATGACTGTCGGGACGCGCGGGCGGCAATCCGAAAGACGGGACGACGAATCTGGTCAGCCAGACCTGGCGTGCCGCGTTAAGGGAGCACACCCGATGCCCACCCCAGTGCTCGAGATCGACCAGCTCACCAAGCGGTACCCGAAGCTCACGGCGCTCGACTCGATCAACCTGACCATTCCGGCCGGAGAAATCTTCGCCTTGCTCGGGCCCAACGGCGCGGGGAAGACGACGTTGATCGCCACGGTCTGCGGGACGGCGAAGAAGACCTCGGGCCGGATCAAGCTCTTCGGCATCGACCTCGATCTCGACCCGATCAAGCCCCGCTACGACGTGGGGCTGGTCCCGCAGGAAATCAACTTCGACCCGTTCTTCAGCGTCCGCGAGGCGCTGCGCATTCAGCAGGGGTATTACGGCCGGCCCCGCGACGACGCGCGCATCGACGAAGTGCTTTCGGCGCTCAACCTGTTGTCGAAAGCCGATTCCCAGACCCGCTCACTTTCCGGCGGAATGAAGCGGCGGTTGTTGATCGCCAAGGCGCTCGTCCACCGTCCGAAGCTGGTGTTCCTCGACGAGCCCACCGCGGGCGTCGACGTAGAGCTGCGCCGCGACCTCTGGGCCTACGTCCGCACGTTGCGCAGTCAGGGGACGACCGTGGTGCTCACCACCCATTACCTCGAAGAGGCCGAAGAGCTCGCCGACCGGGTGGGGATCATCGATGGCGGCAAGCTGCTGCTGGTGGAAAACAAGTCGACGCTGATGAAGCGGTTGGGCGAGCGTCACCTCGAGGTGCGCTTCAGCAGCCCCGTCACCCAGATTCCCGTCGGAGCGATGCACAGCCAGGCGATGCTCTGCGAAGAAGGAAAATTGTTTCGCTACCTCGAGCGCTACGACGGGCCCCCGGCCGCAACCCTGTTGGCCGCGCTCTACGCCGCGCAGCTGCCGATCAGCGACGTGGCGATCAAACCCGCCCGGCTCGAAGACATCCTTCTTCACGTGCTGCACAACGGAGCGATCACCGCCGAGGCCCAGTCGTGAACCTGATCGGCGTTCAGACCCTGCTGGGCAAAGAAGTGCGCCGGTTCCTCAAGGTGCCGGGGCAGACGGTCTTCTCCCCGTTGATCTCCACCACCCTCTACTTCCTCGTCTTCGGCTTCACGCTCGGAGGCTCGCAGGCGCAGACCGATGGGGTCCCGTACCTGGTGTTCATCGTTCCGGGCCTGGTCTTTCTGGGGACGGCGAACAACGCGTTCCTCAACGCCTCGAGCTCGCTGTTCATCACCAAGATTCAAGGGACGGTGGTGGATCTGCTGGTCGCTCCGTTGGGGTCGGTCGAGCTGATGATCGGCTTCGTCACCGGAGCGATGGCCCGCGGGCTGATCGTCGGCCTCGCCACCTGGGGGGTGACCATCTACTTCACCGGGTTTCACCTCGTGCACCCGTTCGAGACGTTCGCGTTTCTGCTGTTGTCGGCGTACGTCTTCTCGATGCTCGGGCTGCTCGCGGGGCTGTGGGCCGACAAGTTCGAGCAGGTGAACTTCTTTCCGACCTTCGTGATGCTCCCGCTCACCTTCCTGGGCGGCGTCTTCTATTCGGTCGACCGGCTGAACGAGCCGTTTCGAACCATCAGCAACTTCAACCCCGTGGTGCACATGGTGGTCGGCCTGCGCGCGGGAATGCTGGGGCTGCCGCTGCCCCGGACTGCAGGGCTGACCATTCTTCTCGTGCTGGCGGTGGGGGCCACCGGGCTCGCCTACCGCCTGCTCAAGTCGGGGTACAAGCTGAAGGCGTGAGCTTCGCGCTCGGGGCCATTTTCGGTTAAGAGCGAAACCGACTTCCCCTTCCGCCGAAATGCTAGCCGCCCGCCCCCGCCTCGAGCCTTCCAGAAAAGCAGGTGCCCACACCCTGCGGGTGAACGAGATCTACATCTCGCTTCAGGGCGAATCGTCTCACCAGGGCCTGCTGTGCACCTTCGTGCGACTGACCGGCTGTCACCTGCGCTGCAGCTATTGCGACAGCGCGCACAGCTTCTACCAGGGCTCGAAGATGACGGTGGCCGAGGTGGTCGATCGCGTCGTCGGGCTGGGCGCTTCGCGGGTCGAGGTGACCGGAGGCGAGCCATTGCTCCAACCCGCCGTCTACCCGCTGATGGAAGCGCTGCTGGCGAAGGGGCTCACGGTGATGCTCGAAACCTCGGGAGCGATCGACGTCCGCGAGGTCCCCCCCGCGGTGCAGAAGATCGTCGATTTGAAGACGCCCTCGTCCGGCGAGAGCGACCGAAATGATCTTCGCGTCCTCGAGAGCATGAACGGAAACGACGAGCTGAAGTTCGTCATCGGCAGCCGCGAAGACTACGACTGGGCGAAGGGGATGCTGCAGTCACACCGGCTGGCGAGCCGGCCGTTTCAGCTGTTGTTTTCCACCGTGCACGGGAAGCTGGGAGTGCAACAGCTGGCCGAGTGGATCATCGCCGACCGGCTGCCGGTGCGGTTCCAGCTGCAGCAGCACAAGTACGTCTGGAAGCCCGAAGCCCGCGGGGTCTGATCAACCGCGCGAGACTTTGCGCGAGGCGACCCGCACCGGCTTGGCCAGCTTGTGTGCCTTTGCGAACCGGGCCTTCTTCTTCACCGCCGACTTCACCCCCGTCTTCTCGGCCGACTTCGAGCCCGCCGGCGCTTCGATCGCCTGGACCAGCTGCGAGGTCGCCGCCATCGCGTCGCTGTTCGAGAGCCGACCGTCGTCGTTGATCGGCAGGCTCAGGCTCAAGCGGGGGCCGCCGGGACCGGTGACCTTCAGCTCCATCTTGCCGCCGACCGCCTTGCTGCTCACCGTGTAGTCGCCTCCTTTGACGCACTCCATCGAGATGCAGATTGTCTGGCTCAGCTGCTCACTTGCGGGGCCGCTGACCGCGACGTGCTCGCCGACGGCCCAGGCGGGGCTCGAACCCACCACGGCAATGAATGACAGAACGCGAATCATGCGGCCGGACAGAGCAAGGGCCAGGCCGATTAGAAATTTCGGTCGGTTAAGTCCTTACAGAGGGCTCAAAACTGGGACACCCACCGTCCATCTGGGGGGTCGGCCCCTCAGGCGACCTGGGTGTGGAGCGCCATCGTCCGCAGCACCACCGCGACGACGAAGCCCCCCAACCAGCCGGCGAGGATCAACCCCTTCCGGCGGTGCTCGAACTGGCTGAACCCATAGATGATGCCGACGATCGGAATCAGCAGCACCATGAAGCCCGTGCCCACGCTGCGCCCAAACGCGTGGAGCAGCACGAGGACGAAACACGTCAGCGCCAGAAATTGAATCAGCTGTCCGAAGACTGCGAGGGCCACGAGGCCACCTTAGGCCTCACGCGATTCAAAGCCAAAGAGTCCTCGCCCCCTGGGCAGCACTCTTTTTCAGTTGGAGACAGCGCAGCTGCAGTTTCCGGTCGGCCCACAGCTGGAGAGAGTCGTGAAGTCGAGACAGTTTCCTCCGGCGCAGCACGGCTGCGTCTCTGAGCAGGTTTGACCCAGCGCCGGGCACAACGAGGGTTGACAGCTTCCGGTCGTCGAATCGGGAGGAACGATGCACGACTGACCCGAACAGCAGTCGGCCGACGCGGTGCAACTTTGTCCTTGTGACGAACAGACGGGTGGCGGTTGGCAGGTGTTCGCGCCTCCGTCCCGGTTCGAACAGATTCCCGAGCAGCACTGCGAAGACGCGGTGCAGGTCAGGGCGTTGCCGCGGCAGATGGTAATGCCCCCATCGCCAGGG
>JAYVCD010000175.1:0-13288 GCA_043750125.1 Archangiaceae bacterium
TGCCGCGCCTCAGGTTCCGGCAGCGGCAATCCCCCAGAGCGCCCCCGCCTCACAGTAGGCTGACCGTCGTTCTCCACCGAAACAACGAGGAGGAACAAAAAAATGGGTTCCCGGGTGCTGCTGATTGATGACGATGCGAGGCTGCCGGACCTGCTCGCGTCGTACCTGGGACAGAACGGGGTGAGCCTGACAGCCGCCCCCGATGGCCAAAGAGGATTGCTGGCGCTCGAGCAGGGCGCCTTTGATGCCGTCCTGCTCGACGTGATGATGCCCGGAATGGACGGGCTCGAGGTCTGCCGCCGCATCCGCACCAAGAGCAACGTTCCCGTGATCATGCTCACCGCCCGCGGAGACGAGACCGACCGGGTGGTGGGGCTCGAGCTGGGCGCCGACGACTACGTCGCCAAACCGTTCTCTCCCCGCGAGCTGCTGGCGCGATTGAAAGCGGTGCTGCGGCGCTCGCGACCCGAAGTGCTTTCTGAAGAGCTGGCGGCAGGCGAGGTCAAGGTCGACATCGGCTCGCGGGTCGTACTCGTGAAGGGAATGGCCGTCGAGCTGACCGGAATCGAGTTCGACATCCTCGTCGCATTGATGCGGCGGGCGGGCAGGGTGGTTCCGCGCGATGCGCTGTTGTCGGAAGCCGGCCGCAGCGATGTTGTCGTCGGAGAACGCACGGTCGACGTCCACATCTCGCACCTGCGCCAGAAGCTCGGTGACGACCCGCCCCGATTGATCAAGACAGTGCGCGGGGTCGGTTACGTATTTGCGAAGGCCTGACCGCGGCGATCCCCGATGAACTGGCACCCCCACCCTCACCACCCTCACCACCCTCACCATCGGCGGCGCCCGCGCATGGGTCCGATCGGGCACTTCATCCGCTCGAGCCTGCGCCGAAAGCTGTTCGCCTGGTTCGCGCTCGCGACGCTGACCACCACCGTCGCGGTCGGTGTCTCGATGGCGGTGCTCTCACGCGGACAGCAATCGACCTGGCACGAGGACTACGAGAATGCGCGGGAGTGGGTTGGAAAACAGTTCGCTTCGAAGTGGGACTCTCCGGCCGAGCTGCAGGCTTTCGCCCGTGAGACCGCCCGTGATTTGAAGATTGACCTGGAGTTGGTCGACGCCGCCGGCGTTTCGCTGATGGTCGTCGGGTCCGCGTGCGAAGGCAGCACGGTCGACGCGCCCGTCGTCCGGGTCGGGCACCGGGTTGGAACCGTGCGCGCGTGCTTTGCCAACCACCGCCCCTTCCGGCCTGAACGGGCAGTGCTGGTGGTGCTGATCATCGTCGCCGTGCTGTGGGCCGCGTGCGGGAAGATTGCCCGTCGCCTCGCCCAGCCGCTCGATGAGCTCGCCGGAGTCGTCAAAAGAATCGGCGGTGGAGATCTGAAGGCCCGCGCTGGAATGTCGTGTCAGTCGCTGGACGAAATCGGCGTCGTCGCCGAGGCAATCAACGAGATGGCGACTCGAATCGAAAAACAGCTCACCGATCAGCGCGAATTGCTGGCAGCGGTGTCGCACGAGCTGCGAACGCCGTTGGCCCGCATGCGCCTCGTCTCTGAGATCGCACGCGACGGCGGTTCGACTCCGAAGACCTTCGATGATCTCGATCGCGAAGTGGTCGAAATGGACTCGCTGGTCGGAGAGCTGCTCGCGAATTCACGGGTCGACTTCGGCCTGCTGCAGGTTCGAGATCTGTCTGCAAAAGACGCCGCCGTCTTTGCGCTCGAACGCGCCGGGTTGCCCCTCGGGCTGCTGGCGGTCGACGACGCTCAGACCGTCCGCGCAGATCCCACCCTGCTGGCCCGCGCCCTGGGCAACCTCCTCGACAACGCCAGAAAACATGGAGGCTCGGTCGACAGCCTGGTGGTGCGCAAAGCCGACGCGGGACACATCGCCTTTGAAGTGCATGATCGCGGGCCCGGAATTCCTTCCGATTCGTTGACCCGGGTCTTCGAGCCGTTCGAGCGGGCCGGGGAAAGAAAGGCCGACGGATTGGGCCTGGGGCTCAACCTCGTCAAGCGCATCGCCGAAGCACACAAAGGGTCGGCATTTGCCCTCAACCGCGCACAAGGTGGGGCGACGGTAGGCATCTTGTTGCCCCTCGCCTGACGCCTCAGGGCCCTTAGATGACGTCGAGCTTGTGGCCCTTGATCCGCTTGTTCTCGTCGGGGCCGTGAAGCTCGATCTCGAGCGCCATTTCGAGCAGATCAATCAAGGCCGCGCGTGAGTCCATGTCGTCGGCGCTCATCAAGGTTAACTCGATTGGCAGCCGGTTCTCAGCCGGTGCAGGTTCAGGGTCAATGGGTTTGCCCGAGGGGTCGAGCTCTTCAACCAACAAATCCCCGTCACGATGGATGGTGTAGCGCCGGTGCATGGGGTGATCTTAGTCTCCCGGGGCCCATATGGCCCGATCCCTCACGAATCTCGCGTCTCTGTTTCTTAGCGATCAGAAGGCTTTCCGGGCTTCGGTCCTTCATCCGGTGCTGATCTGGAAGGCGCCTCCCACCGACGCCTCTATGCAGAGCTGGCAAGGAACCCACTCCGGAATGGGACCCGCGCGGCCCCATGAAGGACAGGCCGTCGTGTTCGACGTTCTCAAAGACCCGAACAAACAAAATGCCTTCGCGATGGGCGTCACCGTCGGTCGCATCGACACCAACGACGTCCCGCTCGACGACGTGAGCGTCAGCCGCTTTCATGCCTGGCTCCAGCAAGACGCCAAGGGCTGGGTGCTGTGTGACGCCGACAGCAAGAACGGAACGTTCTGTGACGGCAAGCGGCTCGAGCCCAAACAAAAGCTGCCAATCAGCGACAAGGCGAAACTCAAGTTCGGCGAAGTGGAAGTCACTTTCATCGAGGTCTCTTCCTTGATCGCGATGATGGAAGAGTTGATGCGCAAGTAGGCGAGCCCCGCCCGTTCCTCAAGGATCGAACCGATATCCCTGCCCGCGCACCGTCACGAAGTGGCGGGGGTCGTCCGGCAACGGCTCGAGCTTCTGGCGCAGCTGGCTGATGAAGTTGTCGACGGTGCGCGCAGTCCCCTCGTACCCATAGCCCCAGGCGGCCGCCAGCAGCTCATCGCGTGAGAAAGCGCGACCGGGGTGGGTTGCAAAGTGCAGCACCAGCTTCAGTTCCTGGGCGGTGAGGTCGACGCTCTGGCCGCCCCGGGTCACAGTCTTCGCCCGCAGGTCGACGTTGACGCTTTCGAACTGCACCACGCTGCCGTCGCGCTGCTGGCGGCGCAGCACCGCCCGCACCCGGGCCAGTAGCTCTTGAAGGCTGAACGGCTTGGCCACGTAGTCATCGGCGCCGAGGTTCAAGCCCACGATCTTGTCCGATTCCATTCCCTTGGCCGACAACACCAACACCGGAATGGTGACCCCCCGACCCCGCAGCTCTTTGAGCACCTCGAAGCCATTGAGCGCAGGCAGCATCAAGTCGAGGATCACCAGGTCGGGCATTTCGTCGATCGCTTTTTGCAGCCCGGTGCGGCCGTCCTGGGCCTGCAGGACCTCGTAACCCTCGTACCGAAGGTTCATCGAGACCCCGGTGAGAATCGACAGATCGTCTTCAACCACCAGAATGCGCTTGGGGCTGTCGGCCATCGGCTTTCCTTAGCTCTTCGTTGCCAACAGGTGGATGGTAAGCGTGCTTCCCTTCCCCATTTCGCTCTCGACGGTGATCTTCCCCCCGTGCGCGCGGATGATCCGTTGCGCGATCGCCAGCCCCAGGCCCGAGCCTTCGGTCTCGCGGGTCAGCAGGTTGTCCACCCGATAGAACCGCTCGAAGATGCGCTTTCGCTCTCGGCGCGGAATTCCCACCCCGTTGTCCTGCACCGAGATCTTCACCCACCGTCCCTCGGCCCGGGCCCGCAGTGAAATCTGCTTGTCTGCCCCTGTGTACTTGAACGCGTTCTGCAACAAGTTCAGAAGCGCGCCCGCGAGCGCGTCGCGGTCTACCTGAACCAGCGGCAGCCGGGGCGCGACCTCAATCTTCAGCGTCATCACCGCGCCCATGCGCTGAGCCTGAAACGCATTCACTGCGGCATCGACCAGCTCCTGGACGGGAAGGGTGTGCAGATCGTACTGCTTGCGGCCCCCTTCGATTCGCGCCCAGTCCAGCACCCGTTCGATCATCGCCGAGAGCCGTTCGGTCTCTTTCGACAACATGTGCAGCACCTGCTGATGATCTCCCTCGTTCGCCACCCGCCCCATGGCGAGGGTGTCGATGAACATTCGAATGGAAGTCAGCGGCGTGCGCAGCTCGTGCGAAACCAATGAGACAAAGTCCGTCTTCATTCGCGACAGGCGCGCTTCACGGTACAGCGTTCGACCGGTGTAGATGACCCCCATCGCGAGCGTCAGGTAGAAGACCCCGAGCAAGATTCCGTACACCGCGCGGTTGCGGGTCGACGCCTGCGCCACCGGGTCTTCCCCTTCGGCGACCGCGGCCAATCGCAAATCTTGAAGCGGTGACGGCAGCACCACGCTCGCCAATTCCCGGGGGCCCAGCGCGTCGCGCACATCGACCACTCCGGACACCAGGCGGCCCAGAGGGCCATCGGCCAGGTCGCGCTTGACCGACTTGAGCTCGTAGTGCGCCAGCTCGCCGGCAGGGGCTGCCTCTTTGAGCAGCGCATCTATCGCCGCAGGCGAAATTCTCGCGCCCACCACCCGCACCCCGTCGCGAAGGGCGACGACCAACATCGTCGCCTGGGGGGTCGCGACCGAAAAAAACACCGGACGGTTGGGCAGCGCAGAGACTTCTCCACCCAGCGCATAGACCGCGGCTTTGAGCTTGGGATCTGCCGATTCCACCACGTCGCCATTGACCGTGAATCCCAGGTCGGTGAGCTCGAGCCCCGACGACAGCGTCAGCGCGAGGCGATCGTCCAGGCGCTGAATCAGCGCACTTTCCAGGGTCTGGCGCAGCTCGGCTGACACCTTCAGCAGCCGGCCGCTCCAGGCCGCCTCGAGTCGCTTTTCCACCGCGGCGCGCTCGTTGATGATCGCCACCACCCCAAAGCCACTCAACCCCGCCGAAGGCAGCACCACCAACAAGATCAACAGCGCAAAAGTGCGCCGAAAACTGGTGAGGTCTAGGGTCTGCTCGGTTTGGGGAACCATGGTTCTGGAAGGCGGGGGCTGATCGCTTTGGCACGCTTCGGCAACTTGATGTCCCGGGTCGCTTGAGGCTCCGGCATACCATCTGCACCAGGCTCGAAACCGAATCGCAGCTCGCAATAAATCGTTTGCAGTATCCGATGTTTGAAGCAGCTGAAAGTGGGCCGCGGGAACTTCAGCAGCATCAAACGCGGCACCGATGTCAGGGTCAAAGGGAGAAGGGAACGTATGAACTGGTACAAGCGGTCAATCGTGGTCGGGGCTTTGGCAGCGGGAATGATGCTCAGCGGCTGTGCGCAACCCGCGGGCTCGGGGCGCTCATCGTCCTCAGGCTCGCTCGCACTCTCTTCAGATGACTCACTTCTCTATGCCGTGGACACGGACAACGGCACCCTCACCGTCCTCGACACCCGAACCGACTCCAAGGTCGCCACGGTCAAGGTCGGCGATCAGCCGGCGCGAGTCGTGGTCGGAACCGACGACACCATCTACGTCACCAACCGGGGCAGCAATACGGTCAGCGTGATCCGCAAAGGCGACTGGAAAGAAGCCGCGCAGGTCAACGTCGGCACCGAGCCGGTCGGCCTTGCGGTCTCACCGGACAACAAGATGCTCTACGTGGTCAACGCCACCTCGTCCGACGCGACTGAGTTCGGCACCCTGACCGGCATCGACGTAGCCACTTTGCAGCCCACCTTCGAAGTGAAAGTGGGATCTGAGCCCCGCGGCCTGGCGCTGCTGGGAAACGACAAAGCCGTCGTCACCCTCTACAAGGAAGGCGAGCTGGTCGAGGTCGATCTGAAGTCGAAGACGGTCCTCTCGAACGGCGTCGGGGTCTACAACGCGGCCAACGCCACCCGCACCAGCGGCACGTCGAGCCCCGGTGGCACCGCGTTCTCGACCTTCAAAGCCCGCGCGATGGGCACCGTGACGGCCACCGCCGACGGAACCCGCCTCTTCGCTCCCGTGATCTGGGCGCGTGAAGATCCCATCGGTCGCAGGCCGACCTCAGCGGGCGGGTATTACTCGTCCGGAGGCCCCTGCAACATCGGAGCGGTCGCCACCGCCGGCATCGTCGTCGCCGACCAGGGTTCCGGCCCGAACGGAGGGACGCTTCAGCCCCAGGTCGATGACCTCACGTCCTGCGTCAACAGCGGCACCGTCTCGCAGAACAAAGACTACCCGACGACCACCCTGGCCGGCCGGCCCAGCGGCGCGCGCGGCACCACCAGCATCGACCCCATTCAGGCCCCGGTGGCCGTGGCGATCGACCCGACCGACAGCTGGGTGTTCCTCGTCAACAAAGAGTCTTCCAACGTCGCCGTGGTGCCCGCGTTCCGCCGCGCCGCTGACGACAACTTCGCTACCACCGGCAGCTCGGTGCGCTCGCTCATCGCCCTCAACGCGACCCCCGAGGCCAGCAGCGGCCCGGACGGCATCGCGCTCACCCGCGACGGGAAGAAGGCCTACGTCTACAACCAGTTCGATCACCGCGTCGACGTGCTCGCCGCGAAGGGCGCTGGAAACGATACGACCATCGAAAAGGTCAGCTCGATTCCCGTCGCCGGTGATGTGCTGGCGCCTGAAGTCGTTGCCGGCCGGAAGATGTTCTTCAACGCCACCGATCGGAAGCTCTCGTCGGCCGCGACCAACGTCTCGTGCGCGACTTGCCATCTGGAAGGGCTCGAAGACGGCCACGTCTGGAGCTTCCCCGACGGCCCGCGCCAGACCCCCGCGCTGGCAGGCCGCAAGCTGCGCCAGACCGCGCCCTACCACTGGAGCGGCGAGTTCAGCGACAGCCAGACTTTCATGAAGCACACCATCGTCGAGCGCATGGGGGGCACGGGCCTCGTGACCGCCAAAGAGTCCGACAACATCGTCGACTTCATCGAGGCGATGCCGGCTCCCCAGAACGCCTACGCGAAGCTGGGACACAACGACGCCCAGGTTCGCGGGGCCCAGGTGTTCCAAACCGCGGGCTGCGCCAGCTGCCACACCGGAGCGCTGCTGACCAACAAGACCAGTGCCGACGTGGGCTCCATCGTCAGGACAGGCCGCAACCCGGACAATGGCACCTGGCTGGCGAAGGGCATCGATGTTCCCTCGCTGCTCGGCCTCTCGCGCACTGCCCCGTATCTGCACGACGGCAGCGCCGGCACCCTCGAAGATCGGATCAACAACAACCCGAACGACAAGCACGGGGTTACGTCCAACCTGAACGCCGCACAAAAGTCGGATCTCGTTTCCTACCTGAAGACGCTCTAGGAAATTGTTCGTTCAGTCGTGCCACACCCAGCAGCAGGGCCGGGACCTCTCGGCTCTGCTGTTTTCGTTTTTGGGAGGTAAGGTTCGCCCTATGTTTCGCATCACTTTGATCGCGGGCTTGTGCCTTTGCGCAGTGGCTCGAGCGCAGGCCCCGGCCCACGTGGATGAAGAGTGGGGTGACTTCCCGCGCGACCCGAAAGCTCCGGCTCCTGCTGTGCCGCCCAGTGACCCCGCGCCGGCTGTTCCCGAAGTTCCCCCGGACAGCTCAACCTTCGTTCCTCGCGCAGGAATCGGCGTTTCGAACCACACTCCTGAAGATCCCAACACCGTCAGCATGTTTGGCGGCCCCACCCTTGGCCAATGGAAACGCGGCCAGGCCCTCTTCCTGGGGTTCCCCTTCCTCGGCCTCAAGTTGTCGATTGGGTTGCTCGACCGGCTCGACTTCTCGATTGGCTTTGAAAGCTTTTACGGGGTGATGAACGAGGGGCACACCGGGTTCAAGGTGGGAATCGTACGCGGGACCCGGTGGTCCATGTCTGCTTCGGTCGAAGGGATGATCGCCCAGTTCGGTCAGCGCGCGTCCAAGGAAGTCCGCGGGCCGCGGTGGATTACCGGGCATCGCAACTACGGGGTCAGCCCGGGCCTCACCGTCTCGTACCAGGGCGAGAGCCCCCGCGCCGTCCGGCTGTTCCTCGACGCCCGCTACCTGCTGGCCTTCGACACCGAGCCCTTCGCCAAAGATCCACTCAATGGAGTGCCTCCCGGCCTGGTGATGGGCCACAACGCCCAACTCCACTTCGGCGCTGAAATGCCGCTCTCGGCACGAACCTCGTTCGTCTTCCTCTTCGGAGTGGACGTCCATGGGCGGGCCGACGACGCGATCGCCATGCCGGTCGCCTCGCTCGGGTTGGTCACCGGGCTCTAAATGACAGGTCGCGTGCTATGCACGCCCCGCACATGAAAAAAGCCTGCGTCTACGGCGCCGGGAGCTTCGGCACCGCGGTGGCCACCGTCCTCGCCAACAACTTTTCGACGGTGACGCTGTGGGGGCGTGACGAGAAGTTGATCAAGGCCATCAACGGGCAGCACGAGAACGTCACCTACCTTCCGGGGTTGAAGCTGCCGGGCAACATCGTCGGCACCACCTCGATTCAAGAGGCGGCCGATGGAGCAGAGCTGATCGTGACCGCGACTCCCTCGCATGCGACCCGCGAGCTGCTCGGAAAAGCGCTCCCGTTTTTGCCGAGGCACGTTCCGATCGTCTGTGTAGCCAAGGGCATCGAGAACGAGACGTTGATGACGATGACCGAGCTTCACGAGCAATGTCTGCCCGAAGAGATGCACCCGCAGATCGCCGTCCTGTCGGGTCCGTCGTTCGCCAAAGAAATGGTGCTCGGGATGCCGACCATCGTGACGATCGCCTCCCGCTGGGAAAAAACCGCCAAGCGCTGCCAGACGATGTTCCATGGCCCCACTTTTCGCACGTACACCTCGACCGACGTGGTGGGGGTGCAGGTGGGGGGCGCGCTGAAGAACGTGATTGCGATCGCGGCCGGAATTGCAGACGGGCTGGGGTTCGGGAACAACGCCCGCGCGGGGATCATCACCCGGGGCCTGGCCGAGATCACCCGGGTGGCGGTGCGCATGGGCGGCAACCCTCTGACGCTGTCTGGGCTCGCCGGAATGGGAGATTTGGTGCTGACCTGCACCGGAGAGCTCTCGCGAAACCGGCGGGTCGGCATCGCGCTGGGCAAGGGTCAGAAGCTCGACGAGATCTTGAAAGAAATGAAGCAGGTCGCCGAAGGCGTGAAGACGGCCCGTGCGGCGCGTGACCTGGCGCTGAAGACCGGCGTCGAGCTGCCCATCTGTGAGCAGGCGTATTTGATCATGTACGAAGCCAAGAGCCCGAAGGCCGCGGTGCTCGACTTGATGGGCCGGACTCCGAAATCTGAATTGGTTTGAACTCAAATGAAAACATCGACACTTCTGCTCGCCTCGGCTTTCGTCTGTACTGTTCTCGCAGGCTGTAATTGCGGAACGAAGACCACCCAACGGTTCCCCAAGTTCGAGATTCCAGGCCCCACCGGGGCGGGTGAACGCACCTCGCTGGACTTCGGCCAGGTGCAGCTGAACGTGAAGAGCGTTCGCAAGATCACCCTTCGCAACGGAGGCGACGCCGCCCTGACGGTGAACACCGCCGCGACTGTTGCCCCGTTTGGAATCGACACCCTGGTCCCGATCGAAATCGCCGTCGGCGCCACCGCTGAATTTCAGGTGAGCTTCACCCCGACCCAACCGGATCAACGGGTCACCGGAACTTTGACCTTCACTTCGAATGACGGGGCGCGACAGACCGCCGACGTGACTTTGGCCGGGCAGGGGATTTCCGCCGTGGCCCGCGTGCTTCCCAACCCGATCGACTTCGGCGACGTCTATCTGGGCGAAACGAAGAAGGTGGTGGTGACGATGAGCAATGCAGGCAGCGACGACCTGGTCGTCTTGAATGCAGGGTTCAATGCCGCGACCCCGTCGACGGTCACCGGAGACCTGACCCGTCTGAAGGTGTCGTTGGGCTCAGGCACGTCGGTGAGCACCGAGTTGACGTTTGCGCCCACGGTTTCGCAGCTGCTGACCGGAACCGCGAGCCTCGAGCTGACGCTGGACCCGATGCAGGGCGGTACGATCAGCATTCCGATCAAGGGCAAGAGCACCTTTGCGCTTCCGAAGATGTGCTTCAAACGCGATGGCACCGGAACCGAAGTCTGCGCCGACATCAACTCGAACTCGGTATCGATCATGGGCGGTGCGTTCTGCGACAACCGCGTCTCGCCCGTGCCCTGTGGAGTCGACGGGGGGTTCTCGGGGAAGCTGTACTTGAAGAACGAAGGCAACTTCCCGGTGTCGTATTCGCTGCAGTGGGATGCTCTGCCGTATTCCACCGCGCGCTGCGATGGCGGCTCGACCACTTCGGACTTCAGCTTCTCGAATGCGCCGGTGCTGACCGATGGGGGGCGGGTACTGAAGTTCAGCGAACCGACATTCAAGCTGCCGTTGGACCCCAACGCCGCCAAGCCGTGGGAAACCGCGCCGGTGACCGTCACCTATCGCGCCAGCTCGCAGTGCCGCGACGACGGAGCCGACCAGGCCCGACTGCTCTGGACCCGTCAGCCTCAGCTCGACGCGGGTGAGGCCTCGGGCTCGAACCGGATGCCGGGCACGCTCTTCATGACGCTCAACGCCTCGTCGCAGCTTCCGCACGCGGACCCCAGCAACTGGAGCTGCGGCACCGCCGGCTCGCCCGCCACGCTTCCTTGCGAGGCACCCTTCTTCGGAGTGAACAACGGAGGAGACGCACCGCTGAAGGTGTTGAAGGTCGAGATCTGGCAGGAATTCAACCCCAGCTTCGGCGATGGCGGAGGTCCGAACGGAGGCATTTTTCAGATCTGCGACCCGCTCAACCCCAGCGGCGACTGTGCCGCCTTCACCTGGAAGAACGTCGACGGTGGCAATCCCAATCAGCTCGCCCCTCACAAGATCGGGCCGACGACCAACCCGATGAACCCCACCCAGGTGCAAATTGGACGGTTGGCGTTCGGGGAAGCCTGTCTGGACGGCGGGCTCACGTCCTGCCCCAACACTCCGTTTCGGGTCTACGCCGTCATCACCACCGACGATCCGTACAGCCCTACCGTGGTCGCGAAGATCAGCGGCTACGGCAATTAGTCCTGGGCCTGAACGCTACCGGGCCCCGCGCCGCTGGCCGGGGTTGATGCCCTTGAGCGACCAGAAAGTCTTTCGCTGGGTGTTCGTCACCGAGACGACGATTCCGTCGTTCTGAAGCTCCTCGAGAATTTTCACCAGCTTGAGGACCGTGATTCCCATTTCGCGCCCGAGCAGCTCGGCCTCGGCTCCGTGCATCTCGCGGCGCAGCACCAGAATTACGTTTCGTTTCAGCTCGGCCTTCTGCAGTCCGTCGAGATCCTGGGTGCGCCAGGCTTGAAGAATGCCAGCCACCAACAGCACCAGCACCAGAATCGCCAGCGCCGGGTAGATGACGTTGGTGTTTTTTTCGAGCAGCTCGAAATACGCCGGATCCAGCGCGGCGACGGGCTTGACGTAATACCCGTCGGACGGCTGGGCGAGCAGCGCCCGGACGACTGCACTGGTGAGCTCGGAGCGCACTGGAGCACCCAACGTACCCCTTGAATCGCCGCGGTCGGGCAACCATCGCTGCAAAATAAAAAGGGGCCGCCCGATCTGGGCAGCCCCTCTTGTTTGTAAATCGACCGGCCTGGGCTGGGCTACTTCGCCGCCGGCTTCGGAGCCTCGACGGCCTTCACCGGAGTCTTGGTCGGCTCAACAGCTTTCGGGGCCTCGGCCTTCTGCGCCGGCATCACGTCGCCCCAGCCGCCCTCGATCATTCCCTTGAACATCCACTTCCCGTCCTTCAGCTCGACAATCGACGCCGAGGTCCACTTGTCCTTGGCCTTCCCCATCGTCATCTCGTTGGTCTCTTCGACCAGCGCCAGGCTGTCGCTGATGAAGGTGGCCTTGGTCTTCTTGGCCATCTTCATGTCCTTGGGCATATCGGCGAAGGACTTCTTCATCGAGTCCATCCACGCCTGTTTTTCCCACATTGCAGTGGTCGGCACGCCTGCGGCGTTGTCCGTCATCATCATCACCGGGAAATCGACCCGGGCGGACATCGCCTCGACATCACCCTTCTTCATCGCCTCATCACAGGTCTTGTAGAGCTCTTCGACCCCTTTCTTGTCGCCCCCCTTGGTGACGTGGCGCGGCTTGAACCCGGCTGCAGCAGGCGCAGCGGCGGCGGGCGCAGCCGCACCCTGAGCAACGGCAGTGACGGCAAACAGACAACAGGCAAGTGCAAGAGTCTTCATGTGCGGTGTCCCCCGGCGAGAAGTACGGACTGCGCGCGGGGACCTACACCTCGCAAGGGCCGATCGAAAGCTCAATCACGCCCACGAAAGGGCGACGAGTGGTACAAGGCCGAGCGTAAGGGCCGTGGACTTCGTCATCTCGAACGCGACCGTGGTCACGATGAACGCCAAGCGTGAAGTCCTGCGCGACGCCGAAATCGTGATCTCCGATCGACGCATCGTCAAAGTCGGCCCGCCCACGCGTGGCGGGAAGAACGGCTTGCGTCAGATGATCGACGCGCGCGGCCGGTTGGTCGTCCCCGGCTTCATTCATGGCCACCTTCACGCCTGCCAGACCTTGTGCCGCAACCGGGCCGATGGGCTCGAGCTGCTCGAGTGGCTGCGTGAGCGCATCTGGCCCTTCGAAGCGGCGCACGATGCCGATTCAATGCGGGCTTCGGCCGATCTGACCTTTCTCGAGCTCATCAAGTCGGGCGCCACCGGGTTGCTCGACATGGGCACCGTCCGTCACTACGACCAGGTCTTCGAGTCTGCGCGCGACTGCGGAATCCGGCTGACGGGCGGGAAGGCGATGATGGACCACGGGCAGGGGTTGCCGGCGAACCTCCGCGAGACCACCGAGGGCTCGATCGCCGAAAGCCTCAAGCTGTTGGGCCGCTGGCACGGGAAGGAAGACGGCCGCCTGCGCTATGCCTTCGCGCCCCGCTTCGTCCTTTCGTGCACCGAAGCCCTGCTGCGCCAGGTCGCCGAGCTGGCAAAGAAACATGGGGTGCGAATCCACACCCACGCGTCCGAGAATCCGACCGAGTGCGATGTCGTCCGCGAAAAGACGGGCATGGACAACGTCGCCTACTTCGAATCGCTGGGAGTGTTGGGGCCGCACACCACGCTGGCGCACTGCGTCTGGCTCACGGCCAACGAGCACCGCATTTTGCGCGAGACAGGTACCTGCGTCTGCCACTGCCCCGCCAGCAACCTGAAGCTCGCCTCGGGGTACGC
>JAYVCD010000176.1:0-29528 GCA_043750125.1 Archangiaceae bacterium
CGAAGCGTTGCCAATTCTTCACCGCGGGGATCCCTGCCGCTGCGGCCGAAGTTGCCGATCGGGTCGAGGCGTTCCTGCGGCTCGAGAACCGTCGACGCCTGACGCAGCCGATCGACCTTGTAGCGAAAAAATGACTCGAGCCGGTTGAGCCCGGCGGTCAGCTCTGCGGGCAACGGGGCTTCAGGAGACAGACCTTCGAGCGCTTGATCAATTCGCGCCGAATACGCCCGGCTCAAGAAATCATGAACCGGGTCGGCGGCCGGCAGCGCCTCGAGCGACGCCTTCCGCAACGCCAGGCTGCGGTCGGCCCGGCCCAGCCGAGCAAAGCCCCACGCAAACTCGAAGCCGACGTACGCCCGGGTCAACGCCAGTGGAGCTTCGTTGGGAGAGCGCTTGCGCGACGTGTCGTCGAAGGCCTTGAGAATCGACTCGAGCTGCTGCGCGACGCGATTCGTTCGCTCGGTGCCCCCTCCGGCATTGGCCTGGCCGGTGACGCGCAAAAGCCGGGGGACGTCGCGCTCGAGCGACAGCCCGCGCGTCAGCCGGCCGAGCAGCCGGTCGCGGGCGCGGGCGAGCAGCAGGGCGTCTCCTCCACTGAGCGCAGAGAGGGCGACCCGCCCCAGCCAGAGCGTGCGCACGTCGAGGCTCTCGTCGAACTTGTCGAGCCAGGCGGTGAGCGCGCTCAGCCGCCGGGTCCACGAGGAGTCTTTCGAGAGGGCCACCTGGGTGAGGTGGGCGACGAAGGCCTGGGCCTGTTCGGCGTCCGGGTTGGTGAGCGCCAGCAGGACCTCGAGCCGGGTGCCGCTGACGTTGGCCCAGCGACGCGAGAGGTTGAGCGCTTCATCGTTGTCGGCTTCCCAGATCGCGTGGCCCCAACACAGCCCCCCTTCGCGATGGCGGTTGAGCCGCGAGTAGAGCTCGGCCAGGCGGACCCACGCCGCGCGCCGCTCGGAAGAATCGGAGCGGGCTTCGAGCGCGAGAAATGCCTGCTCTTCGCGGGCGAGGTTCTCTTCGAGCTCAGAAGGGGGCAGCGCAGTGGGCAGCTGCAGCTGCACCGCCGAAGGGGTCCGCCCCGCGTCGGCCCGCGCAACTCGGGGGGTGGCCGCTCGGGGCCGAGTCAGACCGGGCTCGGTGGGCTCGGTGGAACGGACCGCTTTTCGAGGGCGGGTGGAGCTGCCTGCCCCGCCGTCCCCCTCATCCACCGGAAGGCGCGGACCCAGCACGTCGTCGATAAAGAACGCCTCGAAGTGGAAGCGAGCGGACCGGATCCACGGCTCGAGCACCTGCTCGCCGCCCTCGATGACGTAGTCGACCCACTCGGAGAGCGGGCGAAAGGCGCTCTCTGGAAGCGCGACGCGTGAGAAGCCGCCCCCGCCGGTGGGCTCGAGCCAGCTGAGCACGTCGGGGTCATTGGCCAGCCAGCTGCGAAGGCGATCTCGGCGCAACGGAGGTTCGATGGTGAGGCCCAGCGGCGCGTAGAGGTTGGGCAATTCGAACAGGCGCGCGTACGGATCTCCGGGAAGCGCGCCAGAAGCCGACTCGCGACCCGGCCGGAATCGCAGCGCGAGCGTGTCGTTCGAGACCGCGAACATCAGCCCGTCGAGCGCGGCCTGCGGAGTCGAGCGCACCAGGGCCTCGATCGCCTGCAGACCCTTGTTGGTGATCCACAACGAAGGGGCATCGTGGCGAGCGGCGCGGGTGAGCTTGAGGGTCACCGGAAGCCGCGGCACGGTCGGCTCGGTGGGAAGCAGGCCAAGCGCCGGAAGCTGGGTGGGGGTGACGAGCTGGTCTGCGTCGGTCCACGGGCCATCGGCGACCAATTGCCAATCGCCCACCCCGGGGACGAGCAACATTCCAGCCCGGGGCAGCTCGAGCGTGGGAACCAGCGGGTGAGCAAAGCCCAGCTCGGTCCACACCGAGTCCTGGTGGGTGGGCGTCGGGACCCAGGCGCGCAGTCCATCGACCCGATCGAGCGCGCGGTTGAGCACGAACCAGGGCGGCTGATGGACCCGGACCAGCGAGACGATTCCTTCGGCGCCGCGGACGACTCTGAATTCCTGGCGGTCGCAGCCCAGCCGCAGCAGCTCACCGCATAGGGCCAGCATTCCTTCCGAGGTGGGAAAGGTGAAGAGCACCCGCGCCGGAGTTGCCGTCGGCTCGTCGGTGCGACGCGCGGGAAGCGTGGCGGCCCAGCAGCAGACGCTGACCAACCCCGACGAGCTGGCGCGCTCGACGACTCCGGCCTGGCGCAGGGCCAGCTTCTTCGCGGTGGGCACGGGAAGCGAGGGTTGAACTTCGATCGACCCGTCTGCGAGTCGGGTGAACTTGACCTCGGCTCGCTGAACCTCAGGGGGCACCAGCCCCGACTTGAGGGCAATCTGCAGAGCGCTGGCGCTGGCGAAGACGAGGGAATCCACGGGCTGCAGAAGTAAGCCGAACCGAGCCTCGATGCAGCTACTTACGCAGCGTAGGCTGGCGAGATGAACCGGCTGCCTGCGCCGAAACTTACCGATTGGCTCGAGCCGATGCTGCCGTCTACCCGGTACCGGGTTCAGCTCGGGGCCCACGCGCTGCTCGAGCATCGCCCGGGACACGGCGCGCGCCTACCGCTGGCGGTCCCGGAACCGATTGCTGAGGCGATTCGCCGGGTGGCCGAGCAAATTTAGATCAGCGCTTGTTCGCCACCGGCGCAGCGCGGGGTGCTTCCTTCTGCGGCTCTTCCTGCGGTCCGGTGACGACGCCTTCCCGTTCGATCACCACCTGGCCCATGTCCTCGGCGGTGACGGTGCCGCCGGCGATCAATGCCGCGACAATCTTCCGATGCGCCTCTTCGTGCTCCATCGGCAGCGCGTCGGGGTCAGACTCGTACTTCACCCAGACGTTCTTCTTCTTCGTCACCGGGTCGGTCTGAAGCCTCAAGGTCAAGGTGGCCATCGCTTCAGCCCTCGGTGGGAACGGGGTTCTGGTTCAGCCCCGCGGGAAGAAAGGAGCTCAGTGCTTCGCGATCGAGGACCTTCTTCTGGACCAGCAGGTCGCGCAGGGTCTCGACCAGCACCCGGTTGTCGCGAAGGATGCGGGCGGCGCGGCCTCGTTGCTCTTCGAGGATCTTCCGGACTTCGGCTTCCGCGTGCCCCTTCAAGGCCTCGGACGGCTCGAGATCTTCGTTGCTGCGCCGCTCGAGCCGCCGCACTCCGACCGCGTCACCGCCCATTCCAAACTCTTCCACCAGGGCCCGCGCGATCGCCGTCGCGCGATCGAGATCCGACGAGCTGCCGATCGACAGGTCATTGAGGCACAGCACCTCGGCCTCACGTCCTCCGAACAAGGTGCAGATCTGATCGAGCAGCTGCCCCTGGGTCACCACGTACCGATGCGCGGGGTCCGAGTAGCTGACGAAGCCCAGCGAGCCCGCGAGGTCGCCGCGAATCGAGATGCGATCAATCGGAGGGCTGTGGGTACAGAACAGCGCCGCCACCGCGTGTCCCGCTTCGTGGGTGGCGACGACCTTCTCTTCTCGGCCCGTCAACGCGGGACGTTCGACGAACTCATTGAGCGTCTTCTCGATGTCGTCGACGGTGGTCGCATCAAAGCGGTCTTCGCGCAGTCGCATGCGCGCCAACGAGCGACACAGGGCCTGCAGATGGTCGCCCGAGTAGCGGGTGGTCATGCCCTCGACCAGGTCGCCGGTGCGCTTGACGGTGTAGTCCATCGCCCGCGGCGAGAAGTTCAGCGACATCTTCTGGTCGTAGATGCCCAGGATCGCGCGCCGGTCTTCCATGTTCGGAAACGGAACGTGGAGGTGGAACTCGAACCGTCCGGGCCGCAGCAGCGCGGGGTCCAGCGACTCGACGAAGTTGGTAGTGCCGACGACGAACACCAGCTCTTCTTTTCGAAAGCCGTCCATCTCGGTGAGCAGCTGGTTCACCATCGAGTGCTCGACCCCGCTGCCGACGTGCATCCCCCGCCGCACCGCGAACGAATCGAGCTCGTCGAAGATGATGATCGCCGGAGCCGCCTGGCGGGCCTGCACGAACACCCGGCGCAGATTCTCTTCACTTTCCCCGACCCACTTCGACTTCAGCTCGGGCCCGCTGACGACCGAGACCGCCGCGCCAAGAGAGGTGGCCATCGCCTTGGCGAACAGCGTCTTCCCCGTTCCCGGAGGCCCCCAGAAAATCATCCCCCGGGGAATCAGCCCTTCGACCCGCTTCACCTGCCCCTCGTCGGCGAGGGCTTCCTTCAGCTTGAGGACGTCGAGAATTTCCTTCTGCAGCCGCTCTTTGACTTTCGGGTAGCCGCCGATGTCGCGGATGAGATCCACCTCGGGGACCTGCAGCGCACCGACGAGGGTATTCGCGCGCAACTGGCCCAGCGCCGGCCTGGGGTCCGAGGGGTAATCTTCGCCCTGCAGCGTCGAGAGCATTCGACGCAGCCGCACCGCGTTCACGCCCGAGACGTGCTTGTACAGCGAGTAGGGCTTGAAGATTTTTCCGGCCGAGAGCTTTCGCGATTCGCGTTGGGTGACCAGCTGGCCCAGCCGTTCGCGCGGAGTGCCCAGCAGCGACTCGCTGCGCGGGAACAGATTTTCAATCACCCGGGGAATCGGAAAGCTCGGGTCTTTGAAGCCGAGGATCACCAGCTCGGGATTTTCGTACAACAGGGGAATCGCCTCGCGCGCCTCGGACGTGAGCCCGCCCACGCTGGTGGTGAGCAGGTCCAGGTGCGGCAGCGCGAGGACCCGTTCGGCCACGGCGCCGCGCACCGCTTCGCGCAGCAAGAAGATGATCGCCGCGACGAGGCTGATTCCCGGTGGCAGCGGGGGCATGTCCGAGATGGGCCGCCCGTCGAGGTAGAGGAAACTCTTTCCTTCCTTCTTCAGCCGATCGCGCACGCAGCGGTACAGGTACGGAGTGAGCTCTTTGTCCGCCTCGACCAGCACTGACAGTCCGTTGCGCAGCGAATCGGTGATGCGGGAAATGGCGTCCGGATAAGCGGCCTCGACGGCGGCAAAGGCGTTGAGCTCGAGGGGAAGGGCGGCCTCGGCGACCTCGGTGCTCAAATCCGTACCTTGATCGTCAGGTTGCCGCTGCCGTCTTCATGAATCTCTTCGACGGTTCCCAGCTCTCCGGCCCGCTTCTTCAGCGCGCTGGCCGTGACCTTGTTGACCACGGCATCGAGCTCTTCTTTCAGATCTTTCAACTTGGCCTCGAGCTGCGCGGTGACCTTGCGGCGAAGCGCTTCTTCCTCGGCCTGGGCCTCGCGGTCCAGCTGCTCTTTTGCAGCCGCGCGCAGCTGCTCTTCGAGCTGGGGATCAACGGCGTTGGTGTTGAGGATCACCCGGGTGCGTTGGGTCTCGAGGTCCAGATCGACGTGGCCTTCGACGGTGATCGCCACTTCGCCCGATTCGACGTTCACCTTCACGGTGATCCCGTCTGGGTCTTTGCGAACGGCGTGGTCCCCCTCGCGCAGGAAACCCTTCTGTTCGAGCTCGGCCGAAAGCAAAGCCCCCATCGCGCCTTTCCCCAGAATGGGAAGCAGCTCGAGGTTGCTGCATACCCCGTCGTCGACTTGAACGTGGCGGCTGAGGCTCTCGGCGATGGTGATTCGGTAGGCGCGACTCATGGCGGCGGACCCCACCACAGTCCGGCTGAACCCTCAATCGCCAGACTTGCGGGGGCCGACGCCGAAGGTGTTGTCGCTGTGAAAACCCTTTGGATGGTTGAGGAATTCCTCGGCGCGCCGGGGCCCGAGCAGCCTTTCCAGCTCGTCAATCATTCGCTCGTCCTCGACGAGAAAGAGCCGGAAAGCCCGCATCACCGCAACCCCGTCTTCCGGATTCCCCCTCGGCCTGAGGCCCGCCCGTTCGTCGGCCAGCGTCCGCACCGCCTCGGCAAAGTCATCTTTCAGCGCCTTGGCCCGAAGCTCGTTGAAGATCGTCTCGGTGCCCAGCGTGCTGGCCAGATTGGGGTCGCCTCCGATTTCTTTGTAGATCTTCAGCAGCCCAGTGCGAGTGCGCGCGCTCGAACCCTCGAACAGCTCTCTGACTTTCGCCACCTCTTCGGGGGTCAACCCGAGCTCGTCTCTCACCTTGTCATCGACCTTGATCGGCTCGCCCGACAGCTGGGGCCCACGCAACCGCAGCTCGCCCTTCTGCGCGGACGCGAGCAGCTCGGCGGGCTCAAACCGGTAGTAGTTGCGCTTCGGGTGGCTGCCTTCCGTTTCGGCCGCCAGCTTCTTCTTCAGCGCTTCGCGCTGTCCGAGGAGCGCTTCTTTCTCGTCTCTCAACGCTTCGACCATCGCGATCAGCTGCGGTTGGGTCATCGCCTGCAACGCAGAAGGAGCGGGAATCCGGGTCGGCTCGCCGGTGAGCGCGAGCGGGCGCGACGCGCTCGGCCGGGCGTCGCCTCCTTTCCACTGCTCGCCTGCGCTCACCACCACCGGCGCCCCCACCCCCTGCCGAACGCTGGCGTGGCCTTCGATGACGAACAGAGTCAGCGCTCCTCCCATCGCGGCGGCGACGGCGACAGACGACAGCTTGATCCATTGGGTCTTCATCAATTCTCCCGAGCGGGTGGTGTTCAGCACGTCGGTGACACGAGCCACCCCTTCGGCAGGTTCCATCGAGAGAACCGAAACTCCGTTCACTTCCACCGTCGCCCCCGAAGCGGTGAGCGTCAGTCCTTCCGCCCGAACCACCGCGGTGCCTCGAGTCAGCGCCAGCCCCTTGTCATGGGTCAGCTGCGCGCCCCCCGGCATCAACACCGTCGCGCCCTGCCCGTCCAGCTGGGCCGACGCCGCGCGCGCCACCTCGAGGAGCCAACGAGCGCCCCCAAGGGTTGCGGGCGCGGTGAGGGTTTTTCCGTCAACCTTCACCTCTCCGGTCGGTACGACCCCCCACTGCTCGGCAGGCGCGCCGAGGAAAGTCCAACCGAGGAAGCAGAGCCCCACTGCCGCGGCGGCCAGGCCGACCCACAGCTCGAGGCCCGGGGTGCGCCTCTTCGGTTCCGGCCGGCGGACTCTGGCGATCAACGCTTCGAGCTTCGCCTCGCTCAGGCCCACCGGCAGCGAACCCACCGCGGCGTCGAGCACCTGCAACTGCCTCAACCGCTCGGCAAACCCCGCCTGGGCTTCGAGCGCGCGCGCGGCCTCGGGGGAAAGCTCTCCGGCCCGGTAGCGCGACAGCTGTTCGAACTCTTCACTCATGACTCACCTGCCCGCACGAAAGTTTTGGCTTGAGACAACAGCGGCTGAAGGCTGACCGCCAAAGCGGCCCGCGCTCGGTGAAGACGGGACTTCAGGGTTCCCATCGGCACGCCTTCCACCTGGGCGACGGCTTCGAGCGACTGCCCGTGAAGCTGGGTCAAGACGAAGACCGTGCGCTGCGCCTGGGGCAACTGGGCGAGCGCCGCCTCGAGCGCCGCGTCCAGCTGCTGCTGATGGACGGCGACGAAAGCGCTCGGTCGGTCATCGGCCACCTCGAGCCCGGTTTCCATCGGCGCGAGCTTTAAGTGACGACGCTTCTTTTCGTCGAGCAACCACCGATGCGCGACGGTGAAGACCCAGGTGGTGAGAATCGCCGGACCGTCGAACTCGAACCGGTTCACCACCGTGAGCAGCTTCTCGAGCAGCTGTTGAGTCAGGTCGTCCGCGTCGTTCTCGTTGCCGGCGCGCCGAACGAACGAATGCAGCACGGGGGCGTACCGCCGCAAGAAGACGTCTTGGGCCCCTCGGTCGCCCCGCCGCAGCTGTTCGACGGTGAATCTGTCCAACTCCATGGGCTCGAGGGTCACACGAACTGGGCCGAAAAAGGTTCCGTCAGCTCTTCGATTGCAGCCCGACTGCGATCGTCCCTTCTGGCTGGGGGCCAAACTTCATCGCTCCCGCGGGGAGGAAATAGAGGATGTCCATCAGGCCCCCTTCCACCGTCGGCACGTGCCACGAGCCGGGGGCGTACACCGTCCACCCTTCGCTGCGCCCATCGAACCGCGGGCTGCCCGAGACTGCGAAGCAAAGGTCGAACTCTCCGCCGGGGTGGGTGTGCGCCATGCCCGCACCGGACATGTGCACCGCGTCGATCGACAGGCCCCCTTCGGTCGATTTCAAGACCCGGGAATAGCGGACGCCTTCGTTCTCGCGCTCGCACAGCCAGCGTGCTTCGACGCCTTCGCGCATCATCGCCTTGACCCGCTGGATCTGCGGCGAATCGATGGGAAGCTTCGCTGCCAACGCAACGCCCGCAGCGGGGTCGGACACGTTCGTCTCGCGCAGCGCCGCCAACACCGGCCCCAGCGCTTCAAGAAATTCTTCCCGGTTTGCCATCGGACGAAGCCACCACAGGTCGGAAGTGACTGCCATCATTCCTTCTACCCCCCGCGGCGGCCTGTTCTCGCGCGCTTCCCCTCTGGCACCTGCGCTGCACCCATACCCGGGATGGACGTTAAACAGGGCCGCTGGACCCTCGAGTCGGGCTGGACCTGGGCCACGAAAGGCCCCGACGCGACTGCGAGGCTGGTGCTGGCATTTGGAGGGCACGCCGCGCTGCTGGGCCCCGGGCCTCTCGACGCGCTGAGTGTGAAGTTCCCAAACGCGCACGTGGTGGCCTGTTCGACCGAAGGAGAGGTCGAAGGCACCCGTGTCTTCGAAGACGCGATTGTCGCGACTGCAATCCGGTTCGAGCACACCGAGGTCCACGTGGCCGAGGCGCGGATCATTCCAGGACGCAGCAACCACGAAGCGGGAGTGCAGCTCGCGCAGTTGATGGCGCGTCCCGACCTGTCCCACCTGTTCGTCCTCTCGAGCGCGGTGGAGCTCGAGCCTGGCACGCTCTCGAAGTGCCTGACCGCAGCCCTGCCCCGGCACGTGGCGTTGACCGGAGGCAGCGCGCGCGCGGTCTGCTTTCAGGGCCGGCCGATGGCCAACGCGATTGTGGCGGTGGGATTCTTCGGTCACCGCCTGCACATTGGCTACGGCGCCCTCGATGGACACGACCCCTTCGGTTCCGAGAGCCGCAACGGGTTCGGCGGAGGGTCGCCCGAGCTTGCAATTCTGACCAGCAGCGCCAGCGCTCCACGCGCCCCGACCCAGAGGCTGGAAGAAGAGGTGCGCAGCGTGCGGGCAATGCTCGGCCCCGATGTGGCGCTGACCGGCTTCTGCGGCCAGGCACAGCGCACGACCGTGACCACTTTGAGAGAAGAGTAGCCGCTCGGTTCAGATTGGATTTTCGAGCTCGGACAACAGGCGACCGGCCTGGAGGAAGCCGGGGGCCCCCAGGACTTCCCACGCCTTCACCAGCGCTTGCGATTTTTCGTAGTCCTCTTCGAAGAAGCGCACCACGCGATGCTCTTGATCCCACCGGCGCAGCTGGCCCAGGACCCTCAACAAGGCGCCCGCCTGTCTGCGCGCGTCCGACCGATCGCGCAGCGAAGTCGTCGGCGAAAGGCTCTTCACCCAGTCGTCGCCGTTTTTCTTTTCGTCGATCACCTGCGCCCCGGCCTCGACCAGGAACCCGAGCAGCTCACGGCGCTTCGCGCTCTCGGCGGCCTTCAACAGCGCACTCAACACCGCGTCTTGCGCTTGCCCCACCCGAGAGAGCTCGGCCGGATCTTCGACCTGCGCCTTGCTCGATTCCATCTGGGCCCATGCGCGGGCGAACGTCGGCTGCCAGGCTTCGAGAAAAAACGTCAGCGGGGCGCCGGGTGCCAGGTCCATCACCGGAAGCTCTTCGCCCAGCGCCTCGGCGCGGGCCAGCGCCGCCGGAGCCAACACCCAGCACAACGCCGAGCTGCGCACCCGCGGCTGTGTCGCAAACCCCCGCTCACATTCGGTGTCCGTCACCATCATCAAGGCCAGGGCCAGCAGCGCTTCGTCTGCCCACGACTGCGCCGGGGCGACCGGCAGGGGTTTGAGCCCGCCTTCGCACAGCGGGGTCCGCAACAGCCACTGCAGCAACCCCCACGACGCCGCCTGAAAGTCGATCGGAGGCAGCGCAATCCGTTCCCACAACCGCTGGTTGCGCTCCTGTCTCCAGCCGCCACCGCGCAACACGGCCAGTCCCACTCCGCGCCCCAGGGTTTCCTGCAGCAACCGCATCGCCGTCGGGCCCAGCGCCGTGGGCGAGGGGCGTTGGAAGCTGAGCAGCCGTTCGACTTCGGGGTACGACGAGATTCCGACCACCGCCCGCGCGATGCGCAGCAGCTCGGATTCCTGGGTCGTCACCCGCGCACTTTGCAAGGGCACTTCAAGTCCCCGAGCGCACGCGGTCGGCGAGCGTTGGCCAGCCGTTGATGGTCAGCCCTTCGCGGGTCAGCCGAAGCTCGACCGTATTCGCGGCGTGGAACCGCGCGTCGTCGGGGGCGTAGCGATCGGTGAGGAAATGAAGCACCTGATTCGTCGAGCCCAACCACCGACGCTTCGTCTCGGGCAGCGACTGCTCGTAGCGGCCGTCGACCAGCAGGTCGATCGCGCCGAGCAGTCGGGCACTGCCGGGCCTGAGGCGAAGCTGCTCGAGGGTGTAGCCGCTGTAGAGCATCACCGAGAGGCCGCCCGCCCGAACGCGCTCGCAGAAGTCGGCGACGGCCTCTGCCTGCTCGCCGGGCTCGCCGCCGAGAATCGAGATTCCCTCGAGGCCCCCGGTCGCCAGCGCCTCTCGCGCGAGCTCGACCGAATCGACGACCCGGCCTTTGTCCGCAGCGAACATCTCGGGGTTGCAGCAGCCCGGGCATCGAATGCTGCAGCCCTGGACCCAGACCGCAAAGCGTCGACCCGGGCCTTCAGCCTCAGTCGGGGAAACGATCTGCGCGATGCGAAGGTCCACGGGCAGAAAGCTAAACAGCTTCCCGGGTGGCGATCATCCTTCAGATGGGCAGGACGCCGGCGGCGAGCTCCATCATCTGCAGCCGGCGTTGGGTCACCGGGCTGGTCCCGTCGATCAACGCGTCGGTTTCGATCAACACCCGCTCGAGCGGGAAGCGCTGCACCGACGCATCGGACGTGGGAATTCCGCCCTTCACCGGAGGCTGCCACCCGACCATCTCGTCCGTCGCACCCGCCAGCAGCGCCTCGACCGCAGCCAGCCCGAAGCGACCGGCGACCATTCGGTCCATGTACGAAGGGTTTCCTCCCCGCACCACGTGGCCGAGCACGGTCGCGCGAATCTCGACACCCGCAATCTCTTTCGCGAGCACTTCCTCGACCAGCCGCACCAACCGCGTCGTTGGAACCGAGACGCCCTCGGCTTTGATCACCAAAACCCGGCGCTTGCCCCGCGCGTAGCCATTGCGGACCACGTTGGCCACATCGTGGACCAACTGTTCCTCGCTCTTTCCCTGCTCGCGAATCAACGCGGCGTCGGCGCCGGCGGCGATGCTGCTGGCCATCGCCAGGTACCCACAGCTGCGCCCCATCACCTCGACCACGAAGGCCCGGCGATGGGCGCGGGCGGTGTCTGAAATCTTGTCGCAGGCCTCGACGATGGTGTTGAGCGCGGTGTCGACGCCGAGCGCGGTCGAGGTGCAGCCGATGTCGTTGTCGATGCTGCCGGGAATGCCCATCACCTTGACCCCGAACTCGGTGGCCAGGCAGTGCGCGCCGGTGAGACTGCCGTTGCCTCCAATCACCACCAGCCCGTCGACGTGGTGTTTGGTCAGCTGCCCGACGGCGGCTTTGCGACCCGCGGGCTCGCGAAACCGCAACGACCGCGCGGTGCCGAGCAGCGTGCCGCCCATGCCTCCGGCGAAGTCGAGCTCGAGGTCCGCTCCGATGGTGCCGTTGTCGACCGCGCGGGTCAGCTCGCGAAACCGGCCGTCGATCAACCCTTCGTAGCCGTCCAGCGACCCCAGAACATGCGCCCCCCGCGCCGCAGCGAGCTTCACGACCGCGCGAATCGCCGCGTTCATTCCGGGGGAATCGCCGCCGGACGTCAGCACCACAAGCCGTTTCATGAGGTCCTTTGCTAAGAGCGACTCTCACTTTCGTTGAACCTTCTTCAGAGCGAAACCATGAAATTCCTTCTGCTGCCACCGTCTACCCCCGCTTCACCCAGGACGGCACCGAGCTCGACCGTCCGCTCGATTGGATCCTCGTCAAGTGCGAGCAAGGTCAGGCGCGGTTCAACTTCTCGATGTGAGGTTTCGCGAAGCTCGCTCCAAACCTCCACCAGACTGAAAATGCGATTGGCTGAGGCGGTGCCAAATTTCACCCGCCAACAGGAGCCGCCAAGCGGAACAGAGCCTTTCGGTCACTTCGGCCCCGATTCGGCAATGAGCGCCGATTCTAATCCAGCTTCCTGGATTACCCTCCGCCATCAATGGCGCCTTTCCAAATGCGCGGTGCGTCCGCGATCGGATTCATCGCCAAGCGCATGACTCAACAGTGCGTTAGATCACCGTCGCTTTGCGCCCGGCCTTCCTCCTCATTTTCCTCCTCTGCACCGCTGCATTCGCGCAGCCAGACGCTGGCGCGCCGACGGGGACGCTGACCAAAGCGCCCACGCTGCTCAAGCAGGTCGAAGCGATCTACCCGCCCTTGGCACTCGACGCCGGGTCGGGAGGAACGGTGGTGATGGAAATCGACATCGGTGCCGACGGCAAGGTGGTCGCCGCGGGGGTGATTCAGAGTGCCGGCGCCGAGTTTGATCAAGCCGCACTCGAAGCGGTCCGACAGTTCGAGTTCACGCCCGCCGAAGTGGACGGAACGCCAACGGCCGTTCGCATTCAGTACAGCTACGAGTTTTTCTTTCGCCCCGAAGTGGTCACCTCTGCTCTCGGCGCCGACGGGGGAGCTGCGGCCGAGGTGGTGAACTTCGAAGGCACGCTGGTCGAACGTGGCACGCGCGCGCCCCTGCCCGGTGCGACGATCGCGATCGGAGAACTGAACACCGTCTCGGACGATCAAGGCCGCTTCAGCTTCGTCGCCGTGCCGCTGGGGGCGCAGAAGGTGGTGGTGGTCGCTCCGGATTACGCACGCTACGAAGGGGTCGAACAGATCAAGCCGGGCGAGAAAACGGTCGCCACCTACTTCGTGCGGCGCAAGGTGTACGGCGCGTTCGAGACGGTGGTACGGGCGCCTCGTGAGCGCAAAGAGATCGCGCAGATCACGCTCAAGCAAGAAGAGATGCGGCTGATCCCCGGCACCAACGGCGACGCCTTCAAGGTGGTGCAAAATCTGCCCGGGGTCGCGCGGTCTCCCTTCGGAATCGGGCTGGTCATCGTGCGCGGCAGCAACCCTTACGACACCCGCACCTATGTCGACGATGCGCAGGTCCCGCTGTTGTTCCACTTCGGGGGGCTCTTCTCGACCTTCAACAGCAACCTGCTGCAGGACATCAGCTTCCAGCCGGGAAATTTCGGCGTCGAATACGGCCGCAACATCGGAGGGCTGATCAAGGCGACGGTGCGCACTCCTTCGCAGCACGGAATCCACGGCTACGCAGACATCAACGTCACCGACGCGTCCGCGCTGATCGAAGCGCCCGTTTCAGAAAACTGGAGCGTCGCCGCTTCCTTCCGTCGCAGCTGGATCGACGTGCTGCTCCCGTGGGGGCTGAAGACCTTCTATCCAAAGTCGAAGGACCTGCTGAGCTTCACCGTCGCTCCGAACTATTTCGACTGGCAGCTGCGGGCCGAGTGGCGGACGAAGAATGGCAAGCGCCGGTTCTTCGTGACCCTGTTCGGAAGCTCGGACGCGCTGAAGCTGGTGCTGCCCAACCCGGCGATCGACCCCGAAGGGCGCGGCGAGCTCAGCACCACCATCGGCTACAACCGGCTGTTGGTCGGCTTCGATGCCACCTTGAGCCCCTCGGTCTCGTTCAGCTCGCGCACCTTCGCGGGCTCGGATTTCTACGCATTCACCGTGGGGTCCGACCTGTTCGCGAAAGGGCAGCAGTGGCCGGTCGCTTCGCGCAACGCGTTCACGATCGAGCTCGAGTCGCTGAACCTCACGGTGGACACCGGGGTGGACCTCAATCTGTTGACGTTCCACCTCAACTTCCAGCGCCCGCCCGCCTTCAAGCTCAACCAGATTCCGGACCCTTTTCTGTCCCGGCAGCTGCTCGCGGAAGACACGACCACGACCACCTTTCAGCCTGCGGTCTTCGCCGAGGCGACCTGGCGGCCGTTGCCCTCATTGAAGATTGTCGGGGGCGTTCGCGCCGACTACGACCTGCAGCTGAACCGGGGCTGGGTCGACCCTCGCATCGTGGCGCTGTGGACCCCGATCGAGTCGACCACGATCAAAGCGGGGGCCGGACTGTACCACCAACCTCCGGACTATCGAGGGGGGCAGCTGTCGAAGAAATTTGGAAACCCCCACCTGCTCCCGGAAGGCGCGAGCCACTACACCGTCGGCGTCGAGCACCATTTCACCGACGCGATCAGCCTCGACGTGCAGCTGTATTACAAGGACCTCTTTCACCAGGCCCGCGCGACCCTCGGAGCGGACTCGGGAATCACCAATGTCGACACGGTGGACCTGCACTACGTCAGCACCGGGGTAGGCAAGGGCTATGGCGTCGAGCTGTTGCTGCGGCACGCGCTGACGAAGAACTTCTTCGGGTGGATCGCCTATTCACTCTCGCGCACTGAACGGGACTACGCGCAGGGCCAGCAATACGGGGCCCACCCGTTCGATCAACCGCACAACCTGGTGATCGTCGCCAGCTACAAGCTGCCGTACGACTTCATCGTCGGCGCGAAGCTTCGCTACACGACCGGCCCGCTCAACACCCCGACCATCGGCTCGATCTACGACACCAACGGGAACTACTACTACCCGCTGTTCGGCCCCCAGTGGAGCCGACGGTTGCCCGACTTCTTCCAGCTCGACGTCCGCATTGATCGCCGGTTCGTGTTCGAGCGGTGGATGCTCGCGCTGTACGTCGACGTCCAAAACGTCACCAACCGCCAGAACGTCGAAGGCGTGACCAACAACTACGACTACACCAAAGAGCAGTTCATCTACGGGCTGCCGATCATCCCCGTCCTCGGAGTGAGGGCCGAATGGTGAACCCCGTCCAGAGAAGTCGAAGCAGCCGCCCCGTTCATCCCGAGAGTAGTCGAGGGAAGAGCAGTCGAGGGGGCCGCCCCGTTCATCCCGAGAGCAGTCGAGGGAAGAGCAGTCGAGGGACGACCAGTCGAGGGACGGTACTTCTCACCGCCGCGCTGCTGCTGTCCTCGTGCG
The DNA here is from genome assembly GCA_043750125.1 of Archangiaceae bacterium. Lineage (GTDB taxonomy): Bacteria > Myxococcota > Myxococcia > Myxococcales > Myxococcaceae > JAGSPQ01. The sequence goes on from JAYVCD010000176.1 coordinate 15,175, forward strand.
CCGAAGCCTGGTCGCCCGAGTCGATCATCGAAGATCTCCGGGTGCTCGGAATGAAGGCGGAGCCCGCCGAGCTGAAGCCGGGCGAATCGGCGTCGCTTTCGGCGTTGATCATCGACCCGTCGCGGCCCGGGGCGAAGAACACGGTGCTGTGGATCGGCTGCGACCCAGACCCCTTCAATCTCGGCCGCAGTGCGTGTTCCGACCCGGCCGTTCTCGTGAACCCCGCGAAGCTGATCAGCGGAGGCGAGCTGCCGCCGGGGGTGAAGCTGATCGGCCTCGACGACTTCGCGACCTACGCCGCGGCCAAGGACGTCTTCCGCCTGCTCGCGGCAGACGACTCTCGACGGCAAACGGGCACGGTGGGCCAGGTGTTGGCGATCGCGCTGGCGCAAGAGACGTCGGGGACGCCGACGATGTCCGAGCTGGCCGCCTTGTTCGAGCGGGTGAAGAACAAAGAAATCAAAGCGGTCATCACCCTGTTCCGAATTCGGGTGTCGGAAGCGCCGACCCGAAACACGAACCCGAAGATCTCAGGGTTCAGAGTGGCCGGAGAGCTGCAGTTACCGGGAGTGCGCACCCGGGTGTTCTCGGCGCAGAAAGTCGAAGTCGGGCTCGAGGCTCCTGATGAAGCGTTCGAGCCGTACGTGGAAGTGACTCCCACCGCGACGGAACAGAAGGTCGAACGGCTGACCTCGGCCTGGTACTCGACCTCGGGGCGCTTCAACACGCTGCGGGTGGCGCTGCGCAGCGAGGTGAAAGGGGCGTACACCGCAGCGGGAGACCCGGAATTTCCGCTGGACGTGGTACCGCCTGCGCGCACCGGAACTTTCTACGTCGTGATGCGCGACACCCGAGGCGGCCAGGATTGGATTCAGCAGCCCTTCTGGATCTGCGACCCTGCTCAACCTGATCCGCTCGTCACCGCGGTGAGGTCCCCTTCCACCCGAACGGACCTGGTCATTCTCGAAGGCACCCATCTGGAAGGCGTGCTCGACGTGGAAGCCGGCGGCCTGGGGCTGATCAAAGGCGCCGTGAATCCGGGCACCGGAAATTGGGAAGGACTGATTCCCCAGGCCCTGACCACCGGCGCCTACCCGGTGAAGATTCACGGCAAGAACTGCCGACTCTCAGACCCGGCGTTGACGCTCAGCGTCCCCTGAACCCTTTAGCTGGAGACAGGAAGTTGCTTCCGCACCAACTGGCGCGGAGTCGGCGGCTTCAGATCGGGCGCGTCGATCGCCTCGAGGACGATCTCGAACAGCCCATTGTCGAACGGGTCTCCAGGAGCCGCCTTCTTCAGCACCAGCCGTTCGCGCTTGCCCTCACCCGCAAGCTTCCGGGCGCGAAAGTGACAGTACGGGTTGTTGCCGGGGCGACCGAACAACGCGTGGGCGGTGAAGGTGCACCCTCCCATGCAGGTCTCGGCGAAGGGACAGGTGCGGCAAAAGCCCCAGAGGTCTTCGACGGTGCGTTTGCGCGCGAAGGCCAACTGAGGAGCCTCATTCCAGATCTGCTCGAGGCTCTGGTCTTTCAGCGACCCCCCGACGTACGACTTCGTCTGCAGCGACGGGCAGCCCTTCACCGCGCCGTCCGACTCGATGCCCACCACCAGCTTCCCGGCCTGGCAGCCTCGCCAGTGGTCATGCATCTCGGGGCGGGGCGAGCGCAGCAGCCCTTCCTCGGGGCCGAAGTACCCCAGATTATTTCCAGGGAAGATCACAATCCGGTCCTCGAACGCCCGCTTCTTCAGAGCGGCGATTCGCGGCACCAGGTCGTTCAAGTCCCAGGGCTGCAGCAACATCGCGGGGCGATCGGCCGCGCGCCCGAGCGGAACGGTGATCTGCACCTGCCAGCTGACGATGCCGAGCTTCTTCAGCTCTTCGTACAGCGGCTCGAGGTCCGCGTGGTTCAGCCGATTGAGGTTGATGTTCGAAGCCGTGCGCATCCCCGCGGCCTTCAACGACCGAAGCGCAGCGGTCGCCGAGGCGAAGCTGCCGCGCGAGGCCCGCATCAAATCGTGCGTCGGCTCGAGTCCGTCGATGCTCACCGAGACCGAGTGCAGCCCGGCCTTCGCCATCTGCACCGCCAATTCGGGGGTGATGCCCCGGCCTCCCGTCGTCATCGTCGGACGAATTCCGCCGGCCTTCAGCGCGGCGATGATTTCGAGGAAGCCCGGGTGCAGATAGGCCTCGCCTCCAATCAACACCACTTCGGAGCAGTGCATCTTCACCAACTGCCCGACCACTTCGAGCGCTTGCGCGGTGCTGAGCTCTGACGGCCGCGCGGTGCCGGCACGCGAACCACAATGGGTGCACGGCTGGTCGCAGGCGAGGGTCAGTTCCCACACCACGTAGGCGGGGTGAAAGGGCTGGTTGACACCGAAGCGACGGAAGACTTTTTCCCGGTCGGTGGCACCCCCGATGCTGTTCCCATCGACGCGCGGCGCTGCGGTGTTTTCACTTTGCATTCGAGGCTCCCCGGGTCGTGAAACCCACGCTGTGCACTTCGTGGGCCCGTGGCTAACCCACCAGAACTTCGAGTTGAGCGCCTGGGCCGCTGACGCCGAAGTCAGGGCGCGGGCGTCAGGCTGAAGGGCGGCGCGAGTCCTCGAGCCGCAGCTTGCGCAAACCGAACACCGTCATCCGGAACAACAGCAGGCCCGCGGTAAACCTTGAAATCTTGGTGTCGCCATAGGTTCGGGCCCGGTACCGCACGGGAAGGTCGGTAATTCGCAAGTTGAGTCGGGCCGCTCCGAAGAGCAGATCGAAATCGCCGAACGGATCAAAGTCGCCGAAGAAGTCGCGATGGGCGGCGATCTGTTCGTAGTCGCGACGCCACAGCACCTTGGTCCCGCACAGCGAATCTTTGATCGGCTGCTCGAGCACCCACGACAGCGCCGAGCTGAAGAACTTGTTGCCCAGCAGGTTGAGGAAGCGCATCGCCTCGCCTTCCATCGGGTAGACCAGCCGCACCCCGTTGATGAAGTCGCCGCGCCCCGAGACGAGGGCCCGATGAAACTTGGGGAGATCTTCGGGCGGCACCGTGAGATCCGAATCGAGAATCATCAGCATGTCGCATTGCGCCGCCGCGAAGCCTTTCCGAACCGCGTCGCCCTTCCCCTTCCCCTCACCCTGCAAGATCAACTTCAGCTCGAGCGGACCCTTGTAGGCAGCAATGCACTTCTCGATTTCTTCGACCGTGCCGTCGGTCGAATTTCCGTCGACGAAAATCAGCTCGGTTCGGCCCCCCATCTTCGGAGTGCGTTGAATCGCCGCCTCGATGTTCCCCTTCTCGTTGCGGGTCGGACAGATGACCGACACCGAAGCCTGGGTCTTGGCCTTCGGGCTTTGGCTCGCGAGCGGACGACCCACCGCGTACATCAACAGCGAGGCGTGCTTGAGGCCCGGCACTTTTCCGCCGAGCCGATTGATCACCGCGCCCACTGCGGGCAGCGCGAATGGAGCCAGCACGTCGGTACCCTGGCGAATCGTCTCGAACCCGGCCAGGTGCATCAGGTTCGCGATGTCCCGCTGCGACAACCAGTTTTGATCCGGCCACGGAGTCCGCTGTCCCATTCGGGTCGCCAGGTCGAGCACCGGCTCCCAGAGGAAGTTGTAGTAGGTGACGATCAGCTTCCCGTCCGGCTTGAGCAGCGGCCGCACCCGCTCGAGCGCGACCTGCACATCATCGAGGCTGCCGATCACGTCTGAGAGCAGCACGTAGTCGAACGGCTCGGCGTCGATCGGATCCCGCTCGATGTCTGCCTGAAGGAACTCGAGCCCGGAATTTCTCTCTCTGGCCAGCGCGATCATCCGAGGCGAGATGTCGATTCCCAGACCGGACGAAGGGCGGGTCGACGCGAGCAGGTCTCCCAGACCGCAGCCGACCTGGAGCACCCGGAACCCCGGCACCACCAGGCTCGACACCACCCGCTTCACTTCACGCGCGTAATACGAATTCTTCTCGAGCCAGCCGGCCCGCTGCTCGGCAATCACGTCGTACGCGCGGACCCGGGCCGCCCGTCGCTCGTCTTCGCCGCGCTGGAAAGCCTCGGCCAACGGGGGCAGCTGAGAATCGGGAACCATCTCGAGCCGCGCAGGTCGTGCGGGCCGTGATTTCACAGGAGTCATCGTGCTTTCCCTTCCGCGTGCGCCGTGCGGTACCACTCGACCGTTTGGGCAATGCCCACGGCGAATGAAGTTGAGGCGGTGAAGCCGAACAGCTGCTGGGCCCGCCGGACATCGAGCTTGCGGCGGGGCTGACCGTTGGGCTGAGAGGCGTCCCAGCGCAGCTCGCCCTTGAAGTCGCACGCCTTGGCCAGCAGCGTCACCAGTTCCTTGATGCTGTACTCCTCGCCCGAGCCGAGGTTGACCGGGTCCGAGCCGTCGTACCGCTCGGTGGCGAGCAAGATTCCTTCGGCTGCGTCCGCCGCATAGAGGAACTCGCGGGTCGGGGATCCGTCGCCCCAGACGGTGATGAAGCCCTCGCCCTTCGCGCGCGCGTCGAACATCTTTTTGATCAACGCGGGGATGACATGGCTCAGTGACGGGTCGAAGTTGTCGTGCGGCCCGTAGAGATTGACCGGCAGCAGGAAGATCGAATTGAAGCCGTACTGCGCGCGGTACGCCTGCGACTGGACCAACAACATCTTCTTCGCCAGCCCGTACGGAGCGTTGGTCTCTTCCGGATATCCGTCCCAGAGCGCGTCTTCCTTGAACGGCACCGGAGTGAACTTCGGGTACGCGCAGACCGTGCCGATCGCGACCAGCTTCTTCACCCCGGCCTTGCGACCCTCTTCGATCAGCTGCACGCCCATCATCAGGTTGTCGTAGAAAAATCGGCCCGGATTTTCACGGTTGGCGCCGATGCCGCCGACCTTCGCCGCGAGGTGAAGCACCACGTCCGGGCGGGTGTCCGCGTAGAGCTTTCGCACCGCGTTCCCATCGACCAGGTCGTAGTCGCGGCTGCGCGGGGTCGAGACTCCAGTCACTTTGCGGCGCGCGAGGCCCTCGAGCACGTGCTGGCCCAGAAAGCCCGAGGCTCCAGTCACCAGGACTCTCTTCCCGTTCCAGAAGCTCACGACGGCGGCCCCGAAGTACCGAACTGCTCGCGCTGCACCTGCTTCAAGTCGGCCTCGACCATCATCTTCACCAGCGCCTTGAACTTCACCTTCGGTTCCCACCCCAGCTGGCGTTTGGCTTTGCTCGCGTCGCCAATCAAGGTGTCGACTTCGGTGGGGCGCAGGTAGCGCGCGTCGAGCTCGACGTATTTCTTCCAGTCCAGCCCGACGCAGCCAAACGCTTCATCGAGCAGCTCCCGCACCGACCAGCTCTCGCCGGTGGCGATGACGTAATCGTCAGGCTTTTCCTGCTGCATCATCAGCCACATCGCTTCGACGTAGTCGCCGGCGAAGCCCCAGTCGCGGCGGGCCTCGAGGTTGCCCAGGTACAGCTTGTCCTGCAGCTGGTGCTTGATGCGGGCGGCGGCCCGGGTGACTTTGCGCGAGACGAAGGTCTCTCCACGGCGCGGAGACTCGTGGTTGAAGAGGATCCCATTCGAGGCGTGCATTCCGTACGCCTCGCGGTAGTTGACCGTGGTGTGAAATGCGTAGGCCTTGGCCGCCGCGTACGGGCTGCGCGGGTAGAACGCGGTGCTCTCGTTCTGCGCGCTCTTCCCCACCCCGCCGAACAGCTCGGAGCTCGAGGCCTGGTAGAAGCGGGGGTGCAGCCCCGACTGGCGAATCGCTTCGAGCAGCCGCAGCGTCCCCAGGCCGGTCACGTCGGCGGTGTATTCCGGAATGTCGAAGCTGGTGCGCACATGGCTCTGCGCGCCCAGGTTGTAGACCTCGTCGGGTTGCGAGACGTGCAGGGCCTGAGTCAGCGAGCTGCCGTCGGTGAGATCTCCGTAGACCAGCTTCAGTCGCACGTCTTTTTCGTGCGGGTCGCGGTAGAGGTGATCGATGCGGTCGGTGTTGAAGCTCGAGGAACGCCGAACCACGCCCCAGACTTCGTACCCTTTGGCGACCAGCAGCTCGGTCAGGTACGAGCCGTCCTGCCCGGTGATTCCGGTGATCAGCGCGCGCTTCATCGGGCGGGCTTCGTAGCACGCAGCTGGATGTAGGCCCACGCGAAGCGCGGCACCACCCGGCCCGCCAACGCCTCGAGGGCCGCCACCGCCTCGCGCACCTTCGCCACCTGCCCCATCGACGGAACGCCGAAGCGGCGGTGAAAGACCAGCCGATGCAACGGCAGGGGCTGCAGCCGCTGCTCGTGATCAATCTGCAGCCCGGCGCTCTGAAGCAGGCCGCGCAGAAACGGAACGGTGGACTTGAGCTCACCGCGTTCCACTTTCTGACTGAGCGCGTGCAACACGATCAGCGGGTTGTAGCGACAGGGCTCGAGCAGATCGAAGCGCCCCTCGGGGGCCAGCACCCGGAAGCACTCGGCCAGCATTCTTTCCGGCTGATCGAGGTGGTGGACCACATCGCGAACGATGACGTGGTCGAAGCTGGCATCGGCAAATGGAAGCGCATACGCCGACCCGGCCAGCAGCTGGGCGCGGTGCAGCCGCTGTCGGGCCAGCCGCAACTTGTCTGGGAACAGCTCGAGGCCGACCGAGCCGGCGGGGTCTCCCAGGTGAGTCAGGGTCGCTCCATCGCCCGCACCCACATCGAGCATCCGGGTTCCGACCGGAGTGAACGCCGCGTGGACCAGCTCGCGTTCACGCGCGCCGACGACCGGGTGCTCGAGCTGCCACCGCAGGTTCTCTTCATCGCCGCGGCCGAAAGCAGTGCGCAGATGTTCGCCGGAAATCGTCATCACGGGGCGGTGAGGCTCTGCAACGCGGTGACGATGCGCGCGAGGTTGCTCTCGATGGGGGAAGGCCGCCAGCCCACCGGCTTCAGGCGCGGCGAATAGGTGATCGAACCCGAATTGTCTTTGGTCAGAGTGAACACCACCGCCACCTGTCGCTGCAGGTAGCGCTCGACGGCCAGCTGCAGGCTGAAGATCGACGTAGGCCTGCCCATCACCAGGTACGAGCAGCGGTCCTTCTCGCCCTCGGCCGCGACGAACGCGCCCACGTCATGCGCGGAAACGTAGTCGCGCAGCGTGGTCGCATTCGCAGAGATGGTGGTGGGCCGCCTGCGAAGCGCGTTCAGCACCAGGGTGGGAATCATTCCCAGCCGCTGCTGGCGGCGCGGTACCCCGTACACGCTCGAGGGGCGGTAGACGTATTTCTTCTTCAGCTGCGAATGTTCCAAAGCCCGTTCCTGCGACAGCTTGAGCTCGGCATAGGGCCGCAACGCCCCGCTGGGCGCCGGGCCTTCGATGCGCAGCTGGCCTTCGTGAATTCCCCCGCCCGACGAGAGCATGTGGAACTCGGTCGGGAAGCGCTGGTCGAGGCCCTGGGTCCACTCGAGCACCGCACGAAACGAGTCGAGCTCGCTGGTCAGCGAGGCGGCGCTCGACGCGAAGCCACCGCGGCCCGCGCACCAGAAGACACGGACGCGGCGGGTTGCGACGGCGGCTGCGATCCACGGGTCGGCTGCCTTCAGTGAGTTCGCCACTCCCAAGGCGCCCGCCCAGTCGGAAGGAATGGTCGTCTCTCGGGTGACCGGCGGGCCGGGCAGGTGCCGAATCGCATCGCAGACGGTGACGCCGATCAGCCCCACCCCAAACACCACATCGACTGCCGCGCCGCGTTCAAACAGTTTCATGGCGCAGCGCAGCCGGCAGCGCGGGCGCGGGCTCACGCCGCCACACTGCGTCCTTGCTTCGATCGACGACGGTGAAGGCCGGTCGGCCCTGCGCGCGGCTCATCGTGCTCGTCTGCCGCTCGAGGATCAGCCCGAACATGAACACCGAGGCGCCGGCCGAGCAGGCGATCAACACGAAAGTCGACGCCCAGCCCCGCACCGGAATGTCGTCCGGAGCGACCACCTTCTGGACCGCGACCGTGAGCCCCAGCAGCGCAAACCCCAGCGCGAACAGAAAGCCGCCCACCGGAATCCAGCGGAAGAACGGGGGGTGGTAGGTCATCACCAACCGGCGGAAGTGAGAGAGCAGACTGCCCAGGCGGTAGCCCGATTCCACCCGCGGGTCGGTCATCTCGATGGGCGCGGTCGACAGCCGGTCGGTGAGCCAGCGCAGCGCTACGTCGAGGTAGAGGTCATGGCCCGCGAGGGCACCGGCCGCTCGCGCGATCTCTCCCCGGATCAGTCGGAAGCTGTTGAACATCGGGACGAAGGGGTCCGCCACCACCCACGCGGTCAACCGCTTCGCCATGCGGGAGGATGCGTTGCGCCACCACCTTGAATGGGTCGCGACCGTGGACGCCGCGTAGCAAATGTCGAAGCTGCGCGGCAGCGTGGCCTCGAACAGGGCGTGCACTCGAAACGGATCGTGCTGACCGTCCTCGTCCATCGTGACGACCCAGTCGCCCGAGGTGTGGAGCATGCCCGCGGCGGTCGCGGCGTGCTGGCCCGAGTTCTTCGCGAGGTGAATGACGCTGATCCACGGTCGATCGCGCGCGAGCGAGGCGAGCAGTTTGGCCGAGCCATCGATCGGCTCGTCGCACACGAAGATCACTTCGATCAGCCGCAGCGAGGATCCCGACGACTCGAGGTGCGCACGGAACGCTTCCTGGCGGGCCACCAGCTCGGGAAGGTGCTTTTCGCCGTGGTAGACCGGCACCACGAACGAAAGCGAAAGAAACGCATCGGTCATCGGCTCGCGAATAGCACGCTCGCAGACCCGCCACGCTTCGACATTTCGGAACCCAACGCCTTGCCACCAAGCCATGCCGCGGCTAAGTGCGCGCGTGCGCGTGTCCGAATTGCCCGAAGAGCAGCACCCCGAACGGCAGCTCTTCGCCGCAGCCGAAGAGCTGGCCGACCAGCCCTCGCGAGAAGCCCAGCTGAGCCGATTGTCGCAGTACCGCCGCGTCGCATTCGTCGGGCTGTCGTCGATGGCTCCTTCGGGCGAGCCGCCCACCTGGCCTTCGCTGCTGGTGCGCTTGCCCGCGGTGCCCCCTGACACCGCCGCGCTGCTTTCGTCCAACGACGATGCCGTGCTCGACGACGACACGCTGGGCAAAGCGGTCACCCTGGTGCGCGCCGCAGCCCGCGAGGTGTTGGGCCTGGTCGAGGCGCAAGATCAATCTCGCCACCTTGCCGCCCACCGCCGCGTCGTCCGGGGCGCGAATGGGTTCGTGGTGGGCTTTGCGGTCCTGGCGATGGTCGTGGCCGCAGCCTTCAAAGCGATCGAGCCGGTGGATCTCGCCGCCGGAAAGCCGTGGCGGGCCAGCAGCAAGATGTTCGATTGCCACCCTGAGCGCATCGAGTGCGGCGGGGTCCGCACCGCGATCTTGTTTCACACCAACAGCGAGAACGAGCCCTGGTTCGAGATCGACCTCAGCACGCCCACCCCGTTCAGTGCGGTGACGATTCGCAACCGCAGCGACGCGGCGCCCGAACGCGCGGTGCCCCTGGTGCTCGAGGTCAGCGATGATCGCGCCGCGTGGCGGGTGCTCTCGACTCAGGCCGACCCGTTTCGGGTGTGGAAGGCCAAAGTCGGGCCGGTCACTGCGCGGTACGTGCGGCTGCGCGCGACGCGGCAGACGTACCTTCACCTCGACTCGGTGAAGGTGCATCCCTGACGGTGGAACGTTCGGCTGGTTCGAGCCCCATCATCGCGAAGGTCGAGCGGCCCCGCTTCGGGTGGGACTTGATCAAGCTGTGGTGGACGACCCGGAAGTTGGCGCGCTCGGCCAGCGAGATGTAGCCCTCGGGCTTGCGCGGGAACTTGCCGCGATCGAGCCGCGCGAACAGGTTGCTCAAGTGATGGCCGGCCACGTAGGTCGGGTCGACGGTCGCCACCCGCTTCAGCCCGGGCGACTGCGACAGCATCGAGAGCAGCTCGAGCACGTCGGAATCCGAAAGGTGGTGGAGCAGCCCGCCGAGCATCACCCGGGAAGGTCGCAGCCGCTCGAGGTCGGCCGCTTCGAGCCGACGTTCCTCGAAGTGCACGTCGGTGCGCCCCGCCGCCCGCTTGTACGCCGCGCGCAGCGCAATCGGGTCGGTGTCGAACCCGTGGTAGGCGCGAAAGCGGGTCTGGTGGGTGAGCCCATCGCCGGTGCCACAGCCCACGTCGACCACCACGTCATCGGGCTCGACGCCCAGCTGCCGCCAGACCGGGCTGTTGTCCACCCCGCCGACGACGAACGGCCGCACGTGCTCGTAGACGAACGGGTGCCCCATCACGCGCTGGTAGATCGCGGAAATCATCGGATGCCTGGGTTGGGCTTCATGTCCGGGCGTTTGCCACAGACCAACGCCGGCTTTCAAGGTTCACCGCGGCGGCGTCACTACCAGGGCGCGGCGGTCGCACAGGCGGCGAGGTCTTTTCGCGCGTAGAAGACGAAGCTGCGCCCGAAGATGTCGGCCACCGAGGGCACCCGGCAGTACCTCGCGCGCAGAAACGGCTCGTAGATCGCCATGCTCACCATCGTCGTCGAGCCCACGGGCGCGTCGAGGATCACCGGGGGCGGCTTCGCGGTGAGCTCGGCGAGCAACTTCTCGCGGCTGCCCGGCGCGGTGCGCGCGAGGGTCGGCTCATTCCAGAAGGGGGGCACGATGCCTGCCACGGTGGTGGTGTAGGTGAAGAACGACGACGAGGGCCGCCGGCAGGAAATGTAGAGATCTCCGTAGGTCCCCCAGACGAAGAAGGCCTCGTGTCCCGGGCCCGCCAGCCGATCAATCTCGGCGCAGACCGGGTTGGGGCGAGGATTCTTGTACCAGCCCTGAACGTCGCGCTGCTCGTGCAGCAGCAACAGCTTTCGGACCCCAAACCCCACCAGCAGGCTGCCCAGAATCACCGCGACCACCAGCTGACCGCCCACCCGGGCCACCTCGCCCCGGCGCAGGACCCCTTCCACACCGACCCCGGCCACCAACCCGAAGAAGGGCCAGATGGGGATGAAGTAGTGCGGCCAGATTCGCAATGGAATCGCGGCGCCGAGCGTCAGCATCACCGCCCCGAACCCGACCATCGTCTCGAACGCGGTCGAGCCCGCCGCCTTCGCCAGACCGCGCGCCGAGAATTCTCTGATGCGGGACAGCGGCCGGCCGATCGCGACGACCAGGGCGAGCGCGAGGGCGACCTGGGCCCAGGTCCATTCGAAGAACAATGCGACCAGGCTCGAGATGATCTTGCCCTGGTACGGCTCCATGTAGATTTTCGCGTTGAAGCCGGTCGACCAGAAGATGAACGAGCCCAGCTCGCCCACCACCGCGTACCGCAGCAAGATCAAGCCGACCAGCCCGAGCCCGCCGGCGACGAAGGGAAGCAGCGCGCGGGTTGCCACCCGTTTCCACCGGGCCACCTGCTCGTCGTCGCGCCCGGCCTCGATTGCGGCGATGAACCAGCCGAGGGGAAAGACCGCCAGCGACAGGGTCTGCTTGGTGAAGGTGGCCACCCCGAGCAGTGCCCCCGCGGCGACCAGCCAGCCGATGCGACCGCGGCCGGTCTTGGCGCGGTGACTGCCGAACGCGGCGGCAAAGCAGGCCACCATCAACACCGCGATTCCCACCGGCTCGGCGGTGACGGCGACGCCCGCGTTTACGTCGTAGCTGACGGCGGTGGCGTAGACGTAGGCGACCGCTCCAATTGCACCGGCGAGCGGCCAACGGGCAGCCCAGCCGAACGCCAGGGTGGCGACCACCGTGACCACGCAAGAGGTGAGGCCCAGCGCGCGCGACCCGGTGAACTCGAAGCGGCCGGTGAGGACCTGAAACAGCGCCAGAAACCAATAGAGAAAGGGGCCGCGGTGGGCGACTGCATCGACGTAGGGCAGCCACTGCCCATCGACCAGCCGCTCGGCAGCGGCGGCCTCGAAGCCCTCGTCGAACCCGAGCTGCTGCGAATACGGCAACATGAAAAAAAGGTGAATCGAGGTCGCCACCGACGCGGCGGCGAGCGTCAGCCAACCGGGAACGAAGGTCAGAGCGCGCAGAGCGAGCTCGCGAACGCGCTGCCGTGAGGGGAATTTCAACGCCATGAGATCAAGCGCGGGCGTCTATCACAGTCGTCGCTCGAAACTTCGGCCGAAGCGGGCTAGAGGCCAGCGCAGATGATCGGCCTGGCGAACTTTCAACGGCAATGGGATTCGTCGCGCGACGCTTATCTCGCCGCGGTCGATCGGGTGGGGCGCAGCGGCTGGCTGATTCTGGGGAAGGAAGTCAGCCAGTTTGAAGCCGACCTCGCGAAGTTCTGGGGTGTCGAGCACGCCGTCGGCGTCGCCAGCGGTCTCGACGCGCTGGAAATCGCCTTCCGTTGTCTTGGAATGAAAGCCGGAGATCGGGTGCTGACGACTCCGATGAGCGCGTTCGCGACCACGCTCGCGATCATCAAGGTCGGAGCGGTGCCCGTCTTCGCCGACCTCGATGCCTCGGGCCAGCTCGACCTGGTTCAGGCCCGGGCGGTGGTGAAGGCCGCGCCGGCGAAGGTGCGCTTCGTGGTCCCGGTGCATCTCTATGGCCACGCGATGGATCTCGACGCGCTCGAGACCTTCGCGAAGGAAGAAGGGCTCACCGTGATCGAAGACTGCGCGCAGGCGATCGGAGCGAAGAGTCGCGGTCGCCCCGTCGGAGCACTGAGCCGCGCCTTCGCCACCAGCTTCTACCCCACCAAGAACCTCGGGGCGTTTGGCGATGGCGGCGCTCTGCTCACCAACGACCCCGCGGTCAGAGACCTCGCCCGCTCTCTGCGCGACTACGGCCAGTCAGACAAATACGTGCACGCCCACCTGGGGCTGAACAGTCGCCTCGACGAGCTGCAGGCGGCGCTGCTCTCGATCCAGCTGTCCTTGCTGCCCGCTCAGACCCAGCGCCGCCTCGCCATCGCTGGCCGCTACCGCGAAGGCCTTGCCCATTCGGCAATTCGGGTGCTGCCGGTTCCCCCCGGGTCGCAGTCGGTGTGGCACCTGTTCCCCGTCGAGGTCGAACCCCCGTTGCGCAAATCGTTTCAACGCCACCTGACCGAGTCGTCGGTGGGCAGCGCGGTGCATTACCCGACCCTGATTCCCCACCAGCCGGCGATGGCGAGCACCGCGTGGGAACCGAAGGCGGCGGGCTTTGCGCGGGCAGTGCAGCTGGCCGGATCTGAAGTCTCGCTCCCGATGCACCCCTTTCTCACCGACGCCGAGGTCGAGCAGGTGATTGATGCCTGCAACCGCTGGGAGGCAAAGCCGTGAAGCCCTTCGTTCACCCCCAAGGTCTCTGCGAAGCAACGGACGTAGGCGAAGGCACCCGCATCTGGGCCTTCGCGCACGTGTTGCCCAAGGCGCGCATCGGCCGGGACTGCAACATCTGCGACTACGTGTTCATCGAAAACGACGTGGTGGTCGGCGACCGGGTGACGATCAAGAGCGGCGTCCAGCTGTGGGACGGGGTGACGTTGGAAGACGACGTCTTCGTCGGGCCCAACGCGACGTTCACCAACGACCTGTTCCCGCGCAGCAAGCAGTACCCCGAAAAGTTTTCCCGCACCCTGGTGCGCAAAGGAGCGTCGATCGGCGCCAACGCGACGCTGCTGCCGGGGGTGACCATCGGGCAGAACGCGATGATCGGCGCAGGTGCGGTGGTGACTCAAGACGTGCCTCCGAATGCGGTGGTGGTGGGAAACCCCGCGCGAATCTCGGGGTACGTCGACGCGCGCCATCGCAAACCGGCGGCCCAGGCACAGCCCAGCGGCGCCCAGCCGGTTCAGTCCAAGGTCAAAGGGGTGAAGCTCTGGTCGCTGGCGCTGCGCGGTGACATTCGGGGCGAGCTGACGGCGATGGAGTTCGACAAGGATCTGCCGTTCAAGCCGCTGCGTTCGTTCCTGGTGTTCAACGTCCCCAACGAGAAAGTCCGCGGAGAGCATGCCCATCGGGTCTGCCACCAATTGCTGATGTGCGTGCATGGCTCGGTGCACGCGTTGGCCGACGATGGTGAGCACCGCGAAGAATTCGTGCTCGACCGTCCGACGCTGGCGCTGCACCTGCCGCCGATGACGTGGGGCACCCAGTACCGCTACTCGCCGGACGCAGTGATGCTGGTGTTCGCGTCGCACGGCTACGACTCAGCCGACTACATTCGCGAGTACGACAGCTTTCTCGCCGAACTGCCGAATCGACCTCGCTGACATGTATTCGCTGGTCATCCCGGTCTACCGAAACGAGAGCAACCTTCCGTCGTTGCTCGAGGCGCTCGACACCCTGCGGGGGTCCTTGGCCGACCCGCTGGAAGTGGTGTTCGTGGCCGACGGAACCCCGGACCGTTGCGTCGAGCTGTTGCGCGAGAAGCTGCCCACCGT
>JAYVCD010000177.1:0-3879 GCA_043750125.1 Archangiaceae bacterium
GAAGAGATCTGCACCGCGTCCTGGGCGAACAGCTCACTCTCGAGCTCGAGGGTAATGCCCTTGCCTTCGCCGCCGATGTTCGCGAGCGACATCTCGATCGCTCCGGTGCCCTTGACGGTCCAGGCCGCGTCTTTTCTCGAAGGCGGGGGAACGAGCAGCGGAGCGCCGCTGACTTTCTCCTGGGACCGCGCGGCAGTCTCACTGTCTACGTCGCCGCGTCGCGCCTGCTCGGCGTCGGTGAGCCACTTCATCCGTCCGCCCGCGCGGAACAGCGTCGCCTCGGGGTAGCGCTGCTTCAGCTCGGCGATCCGTTCGTCGCGCTTGAGGTCCCGCCCGGCGACGAACGAAAAATCGTTGAGGCCCAGCGACTGGGCCAGGGTGTTCGCCCACGTCTTCGAGTTGGGAACGATCCCGGGCCGCAGCAGCTCGCGCAGCGGCTCGACCGGAAGACCGGCAATCGAATGCCACGCGGCGTCTCCTTCGATCTCGTTCTGGTCTGCCTTTTCGAAGTTGATCTTGATCCGGCCCTTCAGCTGTCCCTGCTCGAGCAGCTCGAGCTCGAGCGCGTGGTCCGCCGAGTATTCCCACCAGAGCGCAGGGCCGGGAGCGGCCACCGAGATCTTCTTCGCGTCGGAAGTAATCAAGGTCAGGTGCTTGCCGCGCGGAGGCAGAACCAACGCGGTCGCTTCAGCCGCTTCAACCGAGCGCATCGCCACGGCGATCGAGGTGTGCAAGAGGTGCAACGAATCCGAGAACTCGCTCATGCGCGCGATCTGCCACGGAAAGGCACCAATCGCAAAGCGATCGGGTGAATGCGTTCATTCAGAAGACGATGGCCATTGGGCCGAGCTTCGCCCCGCCGACGAGGCGACAGTTGGAGCGCTGACACCCCTCCTTTTTCGGAGCCGACCGATGTCCTCGACCGCCGCCCCCCTCGACCCTACTTCCCTCGCCGCTTCGTCCCGGACCCGCACGCTGTTCTGCGGCCTCGGCTCGGGCGCGTTCGCAGGGCTGGTAGGAAACTTCGCGCTGACGGCCACGGGCGGCCTTCCCGGTACTCCGATTCAGCCGCTGCACGTGAGCCTCGCGGCGCTGGGCATTTCGGTCGTCGGAGCTTTCGTCCTGCGCGCGCTGTCCGCGCGGACCCCACGGGCGGGTGCAATCCTGGTCGGCGCGGCCATCGCGCTGGCCGCATTGGCGACGCTGAAGGTCGGGCTCACGGCCAGCGAAGTGCACTTTGTTGGCACGGCCGCGTGGGTCCACTTCACCGTCGCGGTCTGTGGCAGTGGCGCCCTGGGGTTGAGCCTTCGCGGGACGAGCACGTCGGGCCGCGGCACGGTGCCGATGTCGATCGCGGCGGTGGCCACTTCATTGGCGGCGCAGCTGGCCGACCTCAAAGCCACCCACGTCTACAACCCCGCATGGCCTCCCCACGCGCGGTACCACGGGGTGCTGTTCATCTGCCTGCTGACCGGAGTGGGGCTTCTGGCGCTGGCGTTGACCTGGACCCCGCGCTCAGGGGACGAATCGGGTGACGATCGCGTCCCAGGCGCGAATGCGCTCATCATCGTCCCCTATCAAAATGCCAATCGTGCGACGCACGTACGCGCGATCGAGCGATTCCGAGGTGAGAACCAACTGCTCGAGATCGGCGAGGTCTTTGGTCCGAAAAAAGAGCAGCTTGAAGACGCAGAGTGATTCGGCCGATAGAAACCAAAGCTTCTGCCCGACGAACGACAGCTGAATCCGGGAGGCGAATGCCTCCCACGCGAACTCGATGCTGGGAACAAAGACATCGATCCGGACGCCACCGTCCCATCCGGAAAACCAGCCCTCGGTGTTCGCTTCATTTAAAGCTGTGGTTACGTCAAATCGAATTCCCGCTTTAACCAGAGCCTCGAGCGCTGCCGGAAGTTCTGCGGGTTTGAAGAAGACGTTGATGTCGACGTCTCGGGTGGCGCGCACGAAGCCGTGCATCGTCAGGGCGATGGCACCCCCGATGGCATACGGAAGGTGCGCGTGCTCGAAAGCATTGGCGACCTTGATCGCCGAGCCCGCGATGTCAGCGTCGAGTGGAGCTGGAGGCATAGGCCTTACGCAGTCGGGACCAGAGCCGAATCGAACTCTCAGGCATCGGGTCGCGGTGCTCGAGCGCCCGGATTTGTTGTTCCTCTGGGCGGCTCATCAGGGCGCGCATCGCAGAGGAGCTCAACTGGCGAAATACCTGGGATCGTTGCTCATCGGTCATTGCTCGAAAGCGGGCCGCCTCTTCGCGGTCTTTGCGCTCATGAGAGGAGAGCTGTCGCGAAACCCACGTCATCACGTCCATAGGCCAATTCTAACCCCGTTCACCCGAAGCGGCGCTAATGCTCACGCCTTGACGATGCGCAGGAAGTTGCTGGTGGTACGGACCGTCACTGTCGCGACTCTTCAGGGGTTCGGCGGAGGCGGAGGCGGAGGGTCCGCTTGCGTCGCAGCGGCCCGGGAACAGACGACCTTCTCCTCGAGCTCGCTGGTGATGTTGTCCGCCAGTCGGCCCGCGATGCTGGCGACTTCCTTGCTTTCCTCTTCGAGCTCGAACGAATGCAGCTGCCGCTCGGTGCCGCACTCGATGACCCGACCCGCGACTTTGAAGTGGTACTGCCGGTGGTGGTGAATCAGCGAAACGACCCGGCTCTCGACGCGCACGCCGGAAGTGCACTCGGCCGCAGCGACGACCCGCTCGAACTTTCCGAGCTTGCCGACGCGGTCACGCAAACCGAGGCCGATCTCGTCAGAGACTTCCTTGACCAGGTGGCGGTACTCGTTTTCTTCGACCAGCGCCGAATCGATGCTCCACGGCATCAGCACCAGCGGTTGGGATCTGCAGGCGTTGGCTTGCGCAATTTCGGCCTCGGTCGGGCCTGCTTCGGGTCGATGACGGCATCCAGCCAGAAGGACCAGGGTCACCAGAAGAGAGGTTCGCATCGGCAGCGCGTATCAGCGCCGCGCTGCCGAGACAACGACGGATCGTTTTGCGTCCTACAGCAGCCCGTCCCACGCGCCCGCGGGCCAGGCGGCCTTGCAGAAGTTCACCAGCTGCTGGCGGGTGGCCAGCGAAATGCCCCGCGCCTTGAGCCGCGGCAGCAAACGGTAGAACGAGTTGGCGTGGTTGTAGTCCGGCTGGGTGAACACTTCGCCCGCGCCCGAATAGGCGGTGGGCACGAAGGAAGTGGTTTCCAGTGCATACCAATAGCTGTGGGTGCTGTTGTCGTAGAGGGTCGCCACGCGACGCGGCCAGGTGGCCAGCGCGTACTCGGGCTTCTTCACCTGCCCCAGGAAGGACAGCAGCTCGGCCTCGAGCACGGCGTTGCGCAGGCCCGGCTGGTAGCTGTCGAGCGCGTCGAAGAAGACGGTGCTCCCGGTCGCGTCGGCGAAGACTTGCGAAGGGTGAAGGTAGCGAAGCTGGAAGCCGAGCGAGGTCGGCCCGAGCCCGTTGTCGCGCATCTGGGTCGCCTTGATCATCGACTGGTGAAAGCGCAGCACCTGCGACCGACCGCTCTCTTCTTCGAGGTGGCGCAGGAAGCTGAAGTGGTACTGCCAATCGACCGGAGTGGTGTCCACGTGCTGGCGCATTCCGGGGTTGAGCGTCATCTGCAGTTGGTACCAGACGCTGCTCAGGTACGCGCCGAGCAGCATCGACTGTCCGGCGAAGGCCCGCAGGGTGTCGGCGGCCATGTGGGGCGCGTTGGACCAGACACTCTGGCCACTGCTCGGCCACCCGCGGACTTCACCGCGCACCACGCCGGCGCTGGGCGGGAAGACCTTCGCGGGCAGAGTCTCGAGGTTGAATTGCTGCACCACTTCCCAGTGCTTGACCGCCATCCACTGGGCGAGGCC
>JAYVCD010000178.1:0-4023 GCA_043750125.1 Archangiaceae bacterium
GTGAAGCCCACCGCCCACTTCCGGGCGGGCTCGAGCTCGGCGGGCATGACTTCAAACTCACTCTTCAGCTGCTGCAGCGCCTGTTCAACCAGCACCATCCCTCGCTTGCAGTCGACGCCGGACTCACACAGCGCACGGCCGAAGTACAAAGTGCGCGTGATGCTGTCCTCGGTATCCTCCGCATCGGCCCGCTCGTTCCACGCCTTCTCGAGGTGCGGCAGCGCTTGCTTCGCCTCGCCGTTCTCGACCAGCGCGGCACCCAGCACCGCTTGCCCCCGCGCGTCCCGGGGGGGGCCGAGCTTGGCTCGTTCGATTCGCTCGACCAACTGCAGGGCGGTGCTCTTCGCCTCCAACGGTTGATTCAGGCCGATCAAAGCCATCGTCAGGTTGCCCTGAATCAGAACATTGTCCCCGTGGTCGCTGCGGCCCAACTTGGCGACCAGAGCACCCGCTTCCTGGTAGCGGGCGACAGCCGCCTGGAGCTGACCGTCTCTCCACAGCGCAAGCCCCAGGTTGTTGATCATCCGCGCTGTTTTCGGCGTGTCGTGGCCCATCAGCTCGAGGCACAACGAGAAAGCGATTTCCATCTGCTTGCGCGCCTCAGCAGGTTGATGCTTCGCGCTCAGAATGTTCGACAGGTTGTTGAGCACGTCGATCATCACCGCGCTCTTCTCACCCATCGCGTACGACACCAGATCCTTGGCCAGCAGCACGTGAACCAGCGCCTCGTCATAGCGGCGCAGGCTCCCCAGATCGCCCGAGATCCGCTGGTGCAACAGCGCGACCTCGGGGTGATTGGCTCCCAGCCGCGCCCGCTTGCTTTGCAGAAGCCCCAGGTCGATCGCCAGCGTGTCCTCGAACCTTCCGGCCAGGAACAGCTGATGCCCGTAGCTGCCGCGCAGACGCATCGTGAGCTCGTCGTCGGGCCCGCGCAGCTGGGTCGCGATCTCCACCGCGCGCTGAAGCTCGGTCTGGGCCTCGAGGGTCTTGCCGCGCTCACCGGCCAGACTGGCGCGGCCGGCGAGCACCTCGACCCCTAAAATGGGATCTGCAGAGCGCGACGCGACTGCGTCTGCCATTCGGACCCAACGGTCGGCGGCGTCGAACTCACCCACCATGCGCGAACGCCGGCTCGCCAGCAGCCAGCTGCGCGTTGCGAGGTCTTCCAGGTGCGTCTCTTCGGCCAGGGCCGCGGCTTCGAACAGAGGCTTTTCGGCCGCAGCGTAGTCGCCCTTTTCGATCAGGAACTTGCCGTGAGCGCTGAGCAGCATCGCCTCGTCTTCCTTTCGTTCGAGCGCGTGCGCCAGCGCCTGAGCTTGGGGAAACATCTGAGCCACGTCGGCATAGCGGCCGGTGGCCTCGGCTGTCCTCAAATGCGCGAGCAGAGTGCGAAGCTCGGCCGTGCGTGGATCTTTGGCGCTCGCGAGGTTCGGCTTGGCGGTCGCTGCGCAGGCCGCGGGAAGGGCCAGCGAACGGACCGCCCGCAGAGCGTCGACGGCCAGCCGCCGGTCGGGCTTCGAGTACAGCCGGGCCAGCTGATCGAACTCGGCAAGCCGCTGCATCAGGCACTCTGAACGCGCGGTGACGCCCGGCTGCTCGTGATCCTGACAGGACGCAATCTCAGCCGCCGCCCAGGACAGCGAGAAGGCGTCAAAGGCCCGGGCGAGCCCTGCGAACATTTCAGCTCCGGCAGGACCTGCGACCTCGAGGAACGCCGCCTGGATCAGCGCTTTTCGTTCAGGGTTCCACACCTGATCCACCTGCTGCGCGCGCGCCTGGCACTCGCGCGCCTGAGCCCGAACCCAACCTGCAGCGACCAACCCGATGACCGCCAGCACCGTGGCCGTCACGTACGCTCTTCGGCTGACCCGCGGGCGCCACCACGGCCGCGACAGCTCGGCCAGACAGGCGTCCATCGTCGGAAAGCGCGCCGCGGGATCTGCGGACAAACCGCGCTGAATGACCTTCAGCACAAAAGACGGAACCCGGCGGCCCTTGGGAACCTCGAGCTGGCCAGAAACCACCCGCTCGCGAATCTCGGCGATGGTCCGACCCTCGAACGCCCGGGCGCCGTAGACCGCTTCGAACAGGGCCACGCAGAAGCTGAACTGGTCTGATCGCGCGTTGGCGAGCCCCCCGCGAAACCGTTCGGGCGAGAGGTACCCCGGAGTGCCTGCTGCGCCGGTCAAAGCTTCTGACTGCTCTGCTCCGGTCGCCCCCGGCGCGTCGTTGCGCTCGAGGATCGCCAGCCCGAAGTCCGTGATCCGCACCCGACCGTCGTTTCCGACGAGGATGTTCGACGGCTTGAAGTCGCGGTGAACGAGGCCCGCCGCGTGCGCCGCCGCCAGGCCTTCCCCGGCCTTGAGGAAGATCGCCAGGACCTCGCGCCAACCGCGGGGCTTGAGCGCCAGCCACTGCGTGAGGCTCATTCCTTCGACGTACTCGAGCGCGATGAAGAAGTTCTCGCCCGCATCGGCCACGTCGTAGACCTGCACCACGTTGGGGTGTGACAGCCGAGCCAGCGACTGGGCCTCGCGCAGCATCATTTCCCGCGACTCGGCACCCTGGGTCAGCGCCCAACGCAGCACCTTGAGCGCCACTCTGCGCCCGAGCTTCTTGTCGTTCGCGAGGTACACCCGGCCCATTCCGCCGGCGCCGAGGCACTCGACGATTTCGTATCTCTTCACCGCCTCTGGAATTTCCGCGGCCAGCGATCGGCCCGGCGCCCCGAGCCCCGAGTCTCGCAACAGCTCTGCGAGAATTCCCTGGCAGCTCTCGCACCCGTCGATGTGAGCCTCGACCTCAGGTTGTTGCGCCCCCGCCTTGCCCAGCGCGAACGACAGCAGCACCTCTTCATCGGGGCATTTCACAATCCCAAGACCCTATGCGCTCGGCCTATTTCACTCAATCAATCGGGAACCCCGGCGCCGCTCGGGTGTGACGGAGTTTTGTTCGGCCCCGGGAACCGGCGTGCAACGTCCTCAATTCCGCGAGCGCATCGGGTTTGACAAGATCGGAACGCTGGTCGTCGGCAGTGGCTTCACGGTGCAGGAAGCCCCGGCGCTGCCCGCCAACGTCTACTTCGTCGAACGAAATGGAGCTCTGTCCTCATCGCCCCTGTTCGCGCTCGGGACGGCCACGCCCGCGAGCACCGCAGTTGGAATCTTCGGGCTCGGCACCGAGCCGACTCTGGCGCAGGGCTCCACGTTTCAAAACCTCGTTGCGCCCGTAGACGCAGCGGCCACCACCTTCTTTTCCAACTTCCTCACCAGCGACGGCACCTCGTTGCTCGCGGGGTACCCCAAGTCGGGCGCCGGCATCCCCGGCAGCGTGCTGCTCTTCACCCCAGGGGCGACCACCCCAGCGACGTATGTCAACGCTCGCCACGTTTTCTCCCTCCTGGATGGCGGCCAGCGGCGTCACCGCCGTAACCAGCAATGGAGTCCTGGTCGCCGGCTATTACGGCACCGCCATGAGCGACGGAAAGAACCACCTGCTCGCGGTCCCTCCGTCGACGTACCTGGGCCCGATCGCCAGCGGTTCGAGCTTCGCGCTGCTGGGGAACCTCGAGGTCTACTCGGGCTTCGATGTG
Source organism: Archangiaceae bacterium (assembly GCA_043750125.1). Lineage (GTDB taxonomy): Bacteria > Myxococcota > Myxococcia > Myxococcales > Myxococcaceae > JAGSPQ01. The sequence continues at coordinate 3,593 of JAYVCD010000178.1, forward strand.
CTCAACGCGGTCGGCTTCAAAGACGGGGTGGCGGTCCAGTTGGGGTCCTTCCTTCCTCCGACTTACGAGGCGGTCACCTCGAGCATCGTCCGCTACTCCCTGACCCTCTCCGGATCCGGAACCCAGACCGTCACCGCGGGAACGGTGCAGACGGTGATCTCCGCTCCGAACCGCTGCACCAATGTCGAGTTCATCGGCCACCTCGGGGAGGACCTGTTGATTGCCGTTCGAGATCGCAACGGGCGCCGGCTGGTTCGAGTCGTGAAACCGTGAGCTGCCGACTGGCGAGGATCTTCTCGCCGGTTGCCTTCAGCGCGCTGGTCGCCTGCGGCCACTTTCCCCCCGGCCTGGATGCGGGCCATGACGCCGGCGTCCAGGTCGAGTCAGACGCCGGAGTCGATGCAGGACTGCGACGGTCGGAGCCCTTCGCA
>JAYVCD010000179.1:0-5278 GCA_043750125.1 Archangiaceae bacterium
CTGGGACCCCAGGCGGCAGGCCAGGTGTAGCCCCAGGTGTTGAAGGTGAACTCGTAGAGGTCGCCGTTCTCGGACCGCACGTTCCCCATCGAACGGTACATCGCGTACAGCAACGAATAGATCGACTGCTTGTCGTAGTCGTCCTCGGAGACGTCACCGTTGGCGAGCTCGATCTTCTGCTTGCCTTCGACGAGTCCGCTCATCACCCACGCGCCGATGATCAGCTGCAGCTGGGTTTTCGAGTAGTCCGACTTGTTGCTCAACGCGGTAAAGACGTCCATGTGTGTGCTACCCCCAAAAACGGGAAGAAGGGGGCACTTACACAAAAGGCAGGTGCGCTCACAAGGGCCTACGAGCCTTTTGCGACCTCTTCCTCGGTTCTCAGCTCGATGTAGAGCTGCTCGACCTTGGTCCGGGCCCACGCGGTTCGACGCAAAAACACCAGGCTGGACTTCACGCTGGGGTTGACCGCGAAGCAGTTGAGGCGAATCTGGCTGGCCAGCGCTTCCCAGCCCATTGCCTCGACGAGGTACTCGAGGATCTGGGCCAGCGTGACCCCATGGAGCTCGCGGATCAGGTGTCCGGAGGCGTCGCGCACGTCGTTGGGGCCAAACCCGCTCATCCTTCCAAGATACGTGAGTTGGGCGGCGAGAGCTTCTACGGCGGCATGGCGCTCGAAACCTGAGGGAAGAAAGATCTGGAGGCCTGAATGCGGATTCCCCTCGCGATGAGCTCGCTTCGGCGATCGAAGCGTTGGCGGCGCCGTTTTGAACAACTCGACCGGAACGCGGCGTTGAGGGTGAGTTAAACGGCGGATCTCAAAAGGATTGGGCCAGACGGTCGACGAAGGCCGTCTGCGCGGTGAGAATTTTTTTCCGCGCGTCCTCGAGCGAGAACCACTGGACCCGATCGATCTCGGGAAAGACCTTCAGCTGGCCGCTTCCGCGTGGCCACTCGAGCTCGAAGGTGTTGCTGACGAGCCGCGCGGGGTCGAAGTCGCCTTCCGCGGCCCAGGCATGCACCTGCTTGCCGGACTTCTGCTTGACCGACCCGAGGGGAATGAACGGACCTTCGGGGGACAGGCCGGTCTCCTCGGCAAACTCGCGCTTCGCCGCGGTGAAAAGCTCTTCTCCGTCCTCGACTTCGCCTTTGGGCAGGCCCCACGCATTGAGATCCTTGCCGGCGAAGAACGGTCCGCCCAGATGGGCGAGCAACACTTCGGGCCGGCCGAGGAAGCGACGAAACAACAGCACACCCGCCGAGACCTTCGCCATGAAGAGAACCTAATCTGATGCCCTTGACCGAGCTCAAAGCCAAACCGACCTTTCTGTACGGTACCGCCTGGAAGGAAGTCGAGACCCGCCGGCTGGTCGAGTTGGCCCTGCAGAATGGCGCGCGGCGGGCCTGGGATGCGGACGTTCGTGCGTTTTGCGCGAAGCACGAGATGACCTACCAGGGCTTTTCTCTGCTGAGGGCGAACCCGGAAGTGCTGCAGGGCACGAAGGTGAAGCAGATCGCGGCGCGGCTCAAACGCACTGCTTCACAGGTGGTGTTCCGCTTTGCGCTGCAGGTCGGAATGTTGCCGCTCACGGGGACGACGGACCCCGCCCACATGAGAGAGGATCTCGAGGTCTTGAACTTCGCGCTCGAGGAAGAGGACGTGGCCGCCATCGGGGGCTGAAAGCCCGTTTCAGGCTGTGATGGCACGGGAACGCACGAACGGTTACGAGAAGCGGACATGGACATCGTCTACGAAACGCTCGCCTTTGCCGCCAAGGGCTTCATCATTTTCGCAACCGTGGTCGCGACCGCGCTCGTCGTCTTTGGCTTGAGTCGCCGTCGCCGCGGGGAAGGCGCAGCCCGGCTGCACGTTCGCCCCCTGAACGAACGGTTCGAAGCGTTGGGCGACGCCCTGCGGCACTCGGTGCTGAAGAAGAAAGAGTTCCGGCAGCTCCTCAAAGACCGGAAGAAGGCCTTGCCCGAGAAGCCGGCCCACAAGCCCAGCGTCTACGTCCTGGACTTCAGGGGGGACATTCTGGCCAGCGCGGTGAAGAGCCTGCGTGAAGAGGTGACCGCGATCACGGCCACCGCGACCAGCGAAGACGAGGTGGTGGTGCGCCTCGAGAGCCCGGGCGGAGCGGTTCCCCACTACGGGCTGGCTGCGTCCCAGCTGATGCGACTGCGTGAAAAGAAGATCAAGTTGACGGTGTGCATCGACCGCGTCGCGGCCAGCGGCGGCTACATGATGGCTTGCATCGCCGACAAGATCGTCGCTGCTCCCTTCTCGATCATCGGCTCGATCGGGGTGGTCGCTCAGGTGCCCAACGTGCATCGCCTGCTGAAGAAGCACGATGTGGACTTCGAGGAGATGACCGCCGGAGAGTTCAAGCGAACGGTGAGCATCTTTGGAGAAATCAGCGAGAAGGGCCGAAGAAAATTTCAGGACCAGCTCGAGGAAACCCACGTGCTCTTCAAGCAGTTCGTCCAAGCCCAGCGTCCGAAGCTGGACGTCGACCGGGTGGCGACGGGCGAATACTGGCTGGCGATGCGGGCGATCGAGCTGGGCCTGGTGGATCAGCTCGGAACCAGCGACGAGTACCTGATTGGGCGAGCGGTGGAAGCCAACGTGTACCGGGTGACGTTCCAGCCCGAGTCCACCTGGCGCGAACGGGTGGGACGAGGGGCCGCGGCCACTGCAGACCGCGTGGTGGTGGCGTTGCTGACCCGGGTGATGGGCCTACAGCTGCGCTGAAGCGGGCAAGGGCAGTCCCCACCCACCGCAAGTCCAAAAGGACCCGGGTGAAGAGGACGCAGGCATCGAGATCTACTGGCGAGCTCGACGGCCTGGACGATGCAAAACCAGGTTCATGCTTCCAACCCGCAGCCCAACCAGCGTCCTGCTCGTCGAGGACGACGAGCTGGTCGCGCGGGCCTTTTCCCGCCTGTTGCAGCGGAGGGGCCACGAAGTGACGATCTCGCCCAGCGCTGAAGAAGGGGTCGTCCGAATGCAGAGCAAGCAGTTCGACGTGGTCGTGTCAGACATCATGATGCCGGGCGGCGGAGGAATCGCGATGCTCCGCGCGGTCCACGCGCTGGACGCGGATCTGCCGGTGATCTTGATGACCGGCTGCCCGACGCTCGAATCGGCGATGCAAGCCGTCGAGTCCGGAGCGCTGAAGTACCTGATGAAGCCTTTGGTCGAAGGCAGCCTCGAGAGCGCGGTCGACGACGCGGCCTTGAGGTTCAGACTGGCGCGCCGGCGCCGCGACGCGCTGGCGACCGAGGATGAAGGGGTTGGGACGCGGGTGGCCCTGAGCCAGAGCTTCGAGAGCGCCATGGCCCAGCTGTGGATGGCCTACCAGCCGATCATTTCCTGGTCGCGCCAGCAGCAGTTTGGTTTCGAGGCCCTGGTCCGCACCGCAGAGACCGCCTTCCCCCACCCCGGGGTGTTGCTGGCGGCTGCAGAAGATCTGCAGGCGCTCGACAGGCTGGGCCGGGCCATTCGTGCGGGGGTCGCTTCGAGTCTCGCCGCGTTCCCCGCGGGGGGTTCGGCCTTCGTCAACCTCCATGCCCAGGACCTGTCCGATGAAGCGCTGTACGCGGTGGACGCGCCGCTGACCCAATTCGCACCGCGGGTGGTGCTGGAGATCACCGAGCGGGCCTCGATTGATCACGTCAAAGATTTGCAGGCGAAGGTCAGCCGGCTGCGGGCGCTCGGATTCCGGATCGCGATCGATGACCTGGGAGCGGGCTATTCGGGACTCACCACCATCGCCCAGCTCGAGCCGGACATCGTGAAGCTGGACATGTCGCTGGTCCGGGGCGTGGCGACCGAACGAACGAAGCGCAAGTTGGTCAGCTCGATCGTCGGCGTCTGTCGTGACCTGAACATCGAGGTCATCGCCGAGGGGATCGAGACCCAGGCTGAGCGCGACACGCTGGTCGAGCTTGGGTGCGACCTGTTCCAGGGCTATTTGTTCGGCCGACCGCAGCGCGGCTTCCCGGCAGTGACGTGGGACGCGGCGGGGCTCCCGTCGGCTGAATACGCAGCGCCGCACTGACGCTGGCAGATTTTGGCACTTGCCTTTGGGTCGCTTATCCACGACCTTCGAACGGACAATGAAATCAGCATTGAGCCGGGCCACGCTGCTGTCCCTCTCGGTGGGCGTCGCGCTTGGCTTCGTCGCCTGCCGGGTCAACCTCGGTGATGATCTCAAGTACACCTGCGCCACCGACAGCGACTGCGGGGGCGACCACTACAAATGCGCGATCGGCCCGACCCGGGGAGTCTGCTGTCTTCCGACCGGCGAGGACACGCAGTGCGACGGAGTCGACAACGACTGCGATGGCCTGGTGGACAACACCGGCAAGATCGAAACCTGCAACGGGCTCGACGACAACTGCGATGGAAAGATCGACGAGCTCTTCGACCTCAAGTCCGATCCCAACAACTGCGGGATCTGCGGGAAAATGTGCGGAATTCAAGAGCCGTGCATTCAAGGGCTCTGCGTCGCGCGCCATGAGATCGAGTGCTTCGATGGGGTGGACAACGACGACAACGGAAAGACCGATTGCGACGACCCTTCCTGCGAGCTGCGCCAGTGTGGCGCCGCGTGCCTGTGCCAGGGGCTGAAGAAGACCGAGCAGGCCTGCAGTGACCAACTCGACAACGATGGCGATTTGGCGATCGACTGCGCGGACAGCGACTGCCTGGGCAAAGAGTGTCGCACCGGCTGCACCTGCGTGGCTGACGGGGGCCAGAGTGAGACCGGCTGTACCGATGGCATCGACAACGACGGCGACGGGTTGATCGACTGCCTCGACCCCGACTGCATCGGCCGTTTCTGCACCCCGCCCCAGCTGTACTTCTCGTGCACCCCGAGCCTGCAGTGCAAGTGCAACGGCGGCGCTCAAGTTTCCGAGGTCGGCTCGGTGCGCTGCCGCGACAACATCGACAACGACTGTAACGGCATCAAAGACTGCGCAGAGTTGAGCTGCGGCGGGCAGAGCTGCGCACCTGACGCGGGCCCCAGCTGCGAGTGCGCGATGGGGCAGAAAAAAGAGAAGGACTGCGCCAACGGGCTGGACGACGACGGCGATCTGAAGGTCGATTGCGCCGACTCTGATTGTGTGGCGGGAACGCCGTGCAACGCAGACGGAGGCACCTGTACCGCCGCGAAGGCCTGCCAGTAGCCATTCGGTGTGCGGTTCCGCCGCAGTCCCCGGTCAGCGCCATGAAGAGGGATAAGCACGAGGGCGTTCAGTGGGCGAAGCGGCG
>JAYVCD010000180.1:0-22086 GCA_043750125.1 Archangiaceae bacterium
GTTCTTCGCGAACGACGGCGGGTCGAGCACGATCGTGTCGTACTTCTTCCCCTCGTCGACCATGTCGCGCAGGAAGTCGAACGCGTTGGCGGTGACGACCTCGACGTTGGACAGGTTGTTGAGTTTGGCAGCGACTGAAATCTGGGCGCAGGCCGGCTCGGAAATCTCGACCGCCGTCACCCGGGTCGCCTTGCGTGCCAGCTGCAGCGCGAAGCCCCCGTGGTAGGCGAAACAATCGAGCGCTTCGCCATTGGCGTACTTGCTGGCGACGACGTGGTTCTCGCGTTGATCCAGAAAGGCGCCCGTCTTTTGCCCGTTGATCAGGTCGGCGCTGAGCTCGATCGAGCCCTCGTGGTAGCTGACCGCCGCAGGCACTTCGCCCCGGATGATTCCCTTCTCCAACGGCAAGCCCTCGAGTGCGCGAACCCCCACGTCCGAGCGGTTGACGACCCCTTTGCACTTGAAGTGCGCGACCAGCAGATCTGCGATCAAATCTTTTCGCTGCTCGGTGCCGGGCACGAGGAACTGCACCGACAGGTAGTCGCCAAAGCGGTCGACCACCAACCCTGGAATTCCGTCGGCCTCGCCATGTACCACCCGGTACGTCGTTTCTCCCGGGTAGGCGTCGCGGCGCAGCCGGTCGGCCGCCTCGATGCGCTGCTTGAAGAAGGCCTCGTCGATCGGTCGGTCTTCCCAGGTCAGCCAGCGCAGCGAGATCTTCGACGCGCGCGAGAAGAACGCCTGCCCGAGAAAGAAGTTGCGGTGATCGATGACCTGCACCACCTCGCCCCCCACCAACGACTTCGGGGCTTCGACATCCGATTCGTAGATCCACGGGTGGGCGTTGGTCCAGCGCTCGACGCCGCGCCGCGACAGCTTCACTTTCTTCGCTTCACTCACAGCGCACTCACTTCGTCTGCCGTCACGTTCCGGGGCTTCATTGTTTCAACGTATACGTCGCCCGCACCGGATCAGGGTCGAAGAACCGGTTTCCCTGCGCTCAAGGCTGAAAGACGATTTGCGCGTTGGCCGGGGCGTTGCCTCGCCGGAAGTAGCCGATCGCCATCGGATTTTGCTGCAGAAGCAGGGCGGCCTCGGCCGACGAGTTGGCGCGCAGCACCCGCGCGAACAGGTTGCCCTGGTACTTCCGTTCGAGCTCGGCCTGGTCGCGGGCATCACAGGGGGTCTCGAGAACTTTCGCGCAGAACGCCGCGTGCAACGCCACGTCGTTGAGCTGCAACACGATCACGATCGGTTCACGATTCGCCCAGAACTGGCGCTTGAACATGAAGACTTCACTCGCCGACTTCCGCACCATCTGCTTGGGAGGGGACGCCGAATTGACCACCACGACGATCTCGACCTCAGAGGGCGAAGGGGCCTGGGCGCACAGCAGCATTCCGAGCACGAGCAGCCCGACGTGGCGTTCGAGGCGCTTCACAAGGACCACGCGAGTTGCGCTCGGCCCGAAGGACTGACCGGAAGCCCCTGGGGGAAATCGACGGCTGCTTCGACCTTCAGGACCAGTCCCGAAATCACCTTCCACCCCAGGCCCAGCAGGACACTGCGCGTCGAGGGGAGCGGGGCGGTGAGGTCGTAGAAGGGATCTATTTGTTCATCGTGACTGATCAGATCGAAACGCGCGTAGGCATACACCGGGCGAAAATTGACCCGGCCTTCGGCGAAGAAGCCGATGGTTCGGCGTTTCCCGAGCGCGGTGCTGGTGTGGTCGACGAGGTACCCCTCGGCCAGGAACCAGACGACGTCCGTGTCGATCAACAGGTGCGCGCCGAGCAGCATCTCGTCCTGGGGAGGACGCAACGTCGCCCCGTCGGCGTCCAGCTCGGTAGGAATGCGGTCGTAGAGGGCATTGAGGCCGATGCGAACGCCCCAATCGATCTGGCTCAGGGTGATCGCGCCGAGAACCGCCTTGGACGGGTTTAAGTCTCTGACGTTGAGAATCTCGTCTTGAAAGCGGCCACGCCCATTGCTGACCGTGAGGTTGTACCCGAGCGAGAAGTTGCCGAAATCCAGATCGCCGGCAGCCTCGATGCCGATCGCGTGCACCGGGAGGATCCCGCCCCCGTCTTCGAAAGCCACCGCCGCGGGTCGTTCAATGGTGTTCGCGAGGTACGCGCCGTGATGGTAGGCGGCGTTGTAGTAGCCCAGTGCCTGGTGAATCCGCCCGACGGTGACGCGCAGCAACCGGTCAAACAACCAGGTGGCGGATACCCGCTCGACATCGACGACGAAGTTCTGGTCCGAGCCGGCCTCGAACACCAGCTCGGCGAGCAGGTTCAACTTCCGATAGGGCTGCGAGGTGAGGAAGAGATCCACTCCGCCCAGCACGAAAGACGGGTGGCCCTGGCCGGAAGCGGTCCCATCGAAATTTCCGAACACCCCCACACTCAGCGGCAGCGCCCGGAAAAACGCCTCGCGGGCCGACGGGGCGGGCTCGACGGGTAGACCGGCCTCCGGGGCAGTGACCCCCGCGTCCATCGTTTCCTGAGCTGCTGCAGCACCGGTCCACAGAAGGACGCACGTGGCCAGAGACATGAAGCCATTCCCCATGGCGGCCGATTATCCCTGAAGCACCGCCGCAAACGCGAGTGGGAAAGGCTGCGCACCCTCGCGCACAGGGTTCGGGAAACGATCGCCCGGCGTAGCCCTCGGCGAGGCCTTTTCGCAGCTGATCGAGCAGGGCGACGCACCTGGCGCGGAGTCACCCAGTCCCAACCGTTCGTTTCGAAGTCCGGCAGTCCGAGGCGATGGGCCAGCTCCAACGGGTTGCCTCCCAGATGCCGGAAGTATTCGCCAAAGGGGCGCAAGAACCGGGCGACGAGCTTCTTCGACGCTGCCGTGGAAGGTGGGCTTGAACGCTGGGTCTTCATTTCATCGCCGGCACCCTGCGCCGCCTGGCCGTTCGCGCGCACAGCATGGCGACTCCAGACGGATCTTGTCGCGGGCGGGTGACGCGGGGAACGTCAATCCGTCTCGATGAGGTGACAGCTCGAAGGGACCTTTAGAGCGAGATCACTTCGTCCACCGTCACGTGTCCCTTGCCTTCATCCTTCACGGTGCACGCCGCGAGGTGGGGGTCGTGCTCGAAAAACAAGATCCATTTCTCTTCGAGCGCCTGCGCGAGCAGCTGTTTTTTCTCTTCAATCACCGTCAGCGGGTACAGGTCGTAGGCCGCGACCCATGGGACGCGCAGGTGAGAGGTGGTCGGCACCAGGTCCCCGCAGTAGACCATCGTCTGATCGCCTGATTCGACGCGCACCAACTGCAGCCCGACGGTGTGACCTTCGCTGACGAAGAGGTGAATGCCCTCGTAGAGTTCGGTGGCTCCTTCGAGCAGGTGCAGTCGGCCACTCGATTCGAGTGCGGCGAAGTCCTGGTGACGAAAGCTGCCGGCGTCTTTCTCGCTGGGCTGATGGGCCCACTTCCAGTGGCGACGCTGCAGATGGTAGGTCGCGTTCGGAAAGGCGAGCGCGCCATCGCGGGTGGTCCCTCCGGCGTGATCGAAGTGCAGGTGGGTGAGGACCACGTCGGTGATGTCGGCGCGGGTGAGGCCGGCGCGCTGCAGCTCGCGATCGAGATCGCAGCTGCCTTGATCGATGCCGTACATGTCCCGGTGCTTTCCGTCCCACTGCAGGCCGACTCCATCGTCGACGAGCACCCGGCGCTTCCCGTCGTCAATCAGCAGGCAGCGCACCGCGAGCTGAATCCGGTTGCGATCGTCGGGCGGAAATTTCTTTTCCCACATCGGGCGGGGGACGACGCCGAACATCGCGCCGCCGTCTAACGCGATCGAACCGTCGCGGACTGCATGAACAGTGAACCGACCCAGCGAATAAGGCATCGCGGCGCATCCTCGCACGGGTCAACAAGCAGTCGCCCGCGACAATTTCAGTCGCGGTCTTTCAGTTGATCCCCGGCGAAGGGCAGCCGTACACGATGTCCAGCTTCACCAACGTCCCCGCTTTGAGCTTGTCGCAAGCCGCGCCGTAGAACGTCACCTGGTTCTTCACCGCGTCGTAGTCCCACCCGCCCGCGTGGGTCGCATCTCGGTTCACCTGCACCTTTCAAAGGGTCGGGAGGCGCCTGGGTGAGCGCGTAGTTGCAACCCAACGTCCGACCACCGATCACGTCCAAAGCTGCCTGCAGGCTGGCCTGGTCCTGGGCGTTGAAGAACAGGTACCCGCCGTCGCCCGCGGTCGGTGCGATTTCTCCGCCGGCGTCCGCGAACCGGGTCAGCGAAGGCACGTCGTTCGCCCCGGTGTTTTCGAAAGCCACCACGAAGGTGTTCACCCCTTTCTGCTTTCGAAGGGTGTCGATCGCCAGCTCGGTTCCCGTATTCCCGCCTCCGGCGTTGCAGCCTGATTGAGCGCCGTCGGTGATCAGCAGCATGAAGCCGCGGTGCCCGGGATCATTGAGCCCCGGATCCGTGGCCGCCTGCTGAATGCCGGTGTCGATGTTGGTGACGCAGGGGCCTTTGGGGTACTCGATTTCGCCGGCGTCGAGCGCTTTGTTCAGGCGATCTTGAATTGCCATCTCGTTGTTGTCCCCGATCGGAATCGGGATCGCGCCCTGGGCACAGTTGGGCATCACGGTGTCCGCGAACATCGTGAGCCCGAACCGGACCTTGCCTTTGTAGGTGGTGGTCAAGCGGTTGACCGCTTCGACGGCGATTTCCCACTTGGTCCGGGTGCCGATTTTCGAGGTCATCGAGCACGATCGATCGAGCGCGATGATCATGCTCGGCGACACGCTGCCGGCGTTGACCTGGGTCGAGCCGCAGCTGGAACCCGGAACGCAGGTGCCCCCGTCGGGCTCACAAATGTTGCCCATCAGGCAGTCGTCGTTCGCGCCGCACTTTCACGCGTTGACACAGCGGCGAATCACGCTGCAGTACTGGGGCGCGCCGCACGCCTGCGCGCACGACGCCGAGCTTCCCCCGCCTGAGCCGTTGCCGGCTCCCAGGCCTCCGCCCGTGCCGCCTTCACCCGGCCCGCAGTTGCAGCTGTACGCGACCGCCAATACGACGCAGAAAGCCACCAACGAAAACCGAGTGCCCATCGCTCGACGTTAGCCCCGGGGGGCAGTCAGTGCTCCGAGTGTCGCTTCAGCGATTCGGCCGGGGGTTGGCTGCGGCGAGTGTCAACGCCCGATCGAACCCATCGCCTGCTCCGGGTAGCGCAGTCCGGCCGCCGAACCCTTCGGCGCGATCGCATCGATTTCGTTCAGCTCGGCCGCGGTGAGGGTCAGGTCCAACGCCTGGACGTTCTCTTCCAGGTAGGAACGCCGCTTGGTGCCGGGAATGGCCACGATGTCTTCGCCTTGCGCCTGGACCCAGGCCAGCGCCAGCTGACCGGGAGTCGCGCCCTTGCGTCTGGCCAGCGCTTCAATCTTGGAAACCAGCGCGATGTTTTTTTCGAAGTTCTCGCCCTGGAAGCGGGGTGAGAAGCGCCGATAGTCGTCGGGCCCCAGGTCTTCAAAGCGCTTGATCTGCCCGGTGAGGAAGCCGCGCCCCAGCGGGCTGTACGCGACGAAGCCGATGCCCAGCTGACGGCAGCTGGCCAACACTCCCTCTTCGGGGTCGCGCGTCCACAGCGAGTATTCGGTCTGCAGCGCAGTGATCGGGTGCGTCTTCGCCGCCCGCTGCAGCGTCGCAACCCCCGCCTCGGACAAGCCGAGGTGGCGGATTTTCCCTTCGCGGACCAGGTCGGCCATCGCACCGACCGTCTCTTCGATCGGCACCGAAGGGTCGACCCGGTGTTGGTAGTACAGGTCGATGGTGTCGATGCCCAGGCGCTTGAGGCTGCCCTCACACGCCGCGCGCACGTATTCCGGCCGCCCGTTGATCGAGCGCTCTTTGGGATCCTGGCTGCGAACAATTCCAAACTTGGTGGCGATGACCAGGCCCTCGCGTCGACCCGCGATGGCCTTGCCGAGCAGCATCTCGTTCTTGTGCGGACCGTACATGTCCGCGGTGTCGAAGAAGGTCACGCCCAGGTCGATCGCCCGATGCAGGGTCGCGATCGACTCGGCTTCGTCGGCAGCGCCGTAGAACTCCGACATCCCCATGCAGCCCAACCCTTGTGCACTGACCTTCAGGCCCGATTTCCCCAGCGTCCGTGTTTTCATTGGGCGGTCATAACCAGCTGAGGTGAGCCGAACGAGCCAATCGCCGGGTGTATAAGGCTCCGGTGCGCTACGAGCTGCTGGTCCAGCCTTTAGAGCCGGGCACCCCGTGGGACCCAGCGAACTTCGACAAGCTGCTGCACGAGAAGGGCGCGTTTCCCAACCCCGATGGCTCACGCACCTGGCGATTGAAGTCGGGTGAGGTGCAGGTGCGGCTGTTGATCGAAGGGGGCCAGCCGATCGCCACCGAGCTTCGGGTCGAGCTGTCCGACCGGCTCGAGCTGATTCGAGAGCTGGTGATCGAAGGCGTCGCGCTCAGCACCGACGCCGGGGCGCGGTTGGTGGATCCGCAGCTGGCCAAGACGCTGATCGCCAGCGACGAAGGGCGGGTGGCCGACCAATATTTTCGCACCGCCCAGTACGCCGGGCAGTACGCCGGGGTGTCCACCGCGGTCCTCGCCAGCTACGGGACCGCGGAAAAAGACGAGGGAATGAAGGCCGGGACCAAGGTTCTTTTGGCGATCGTCGCTTTTTTCGTCTCGATGTACCTGGTGATCGAAAAGTTGTTCTGACTTCTGCTGTCCTCAACAGAGGACAAGCCGACGCTTCAACCGGCCGTCTTCAGGACGAGGCCCCCCATTGCCCTACATCAATCCCCGCGGGCTCAGCTGGAGCACCGCCGCTCCCGTTTTTCTCACCGTAAACCGCGCTGACGACCGAGGGGTGCTCGTGTTACTGCGCTCAGCCCTATACCTGTGGGCACTCGAGCTCGCCTTCGCGGATGTACTCGGGCGCGCACGCCGCGATGCTGCGGGCCGGCGTCGGCGACAGCCTGCTGATTCAGACCTTCGGCGATGCGCCGGCTTCGGTCGGGACCCACTGCCCCGAGCCGGGCGCCACCTACTCTGCGGCGACCGACATCTCGTCCGGCTCGAGCCCCTGCAGCCGGGTGCATGACCTGTGAATGCAGGGGTTCGCGGCCTACTACCGCTCGCCTCCCTCGTTCAGCTACCACATCCACATGGTGTACGCGGGCACCCCCTCGCTGAAGAGCTCGCTCAAGAGCCAGCTGAGCTCCTTCGCGGCGGGCCGCAACGGCCTGGCGAACAACGAAATTGAAACCCACTGCCCGATCACCCAGGCGGAAAAGAACGCGGTCGCCGACGTGCGCAATGGCGGCAGCGGCGGCGGCGGTGGCGGGGGCTCGGGCACCTGCGTTCAGGGCGGCTACTACTGCGGCGGCGACAAGGTCAGCGGCAGCGCCAGCACCCTGTACGTGTGCGGTTCGGGCGGTTCGGCCAGCCCGGTTCGCGCCTGCAAGCACGGCTGCAGCATCAATTCCGGCGACGACGACAGCTGCCGCTGCTCGGCAGGCGGCGCGTACTGCGGCGGAGATCAGGTTTCCGGCAACTCCAGCACCCTCTACCGCTGCGGCTCGAACGGAGTCTCCACCACGGTGATCGCGCGTTGCTCGCGCGGCTGCAGCGTGAATTCAGGCAGCGACGACAGCTGCCGCTAAGCGGGTTGCGTTGACGCAGCACCCGGCCGGGGATCGAGCTTCCTCGATCCCCGGCCGTCTTTTTTTTGACCGGTGCAGAGTCGATTACGGAAGCTTGAACTTGAACGTGGTGTGGACCCAGGGCCACCAGTGGGTCCAGGTCGCCATCGCGGTGGCTCCCACGGCGACCAGCCCCGCCATCGCCCAACGCCACCCGCGCCGCGGGGTCGACGGGTGTTCGAACTCGCGCATGATCGTCATCTCGGTTCGAGACAGACGGCCCAGCGCTTCGCTCTCGGTGATTTTCCCCCGGTGCCGCAAGAACGCCATCAGCAGCGAATGCTCGGACATCGTCAGGTGGCTCGACACCCAGCTGTCCAGCGCGCGGCGCATCTCGGCGATGTCGAGGTAGCGCTTGTCGGGCTTGAGCTGCATCGCCCGGTTCACGATTGCCCGCAGCTCGGACGGCGCGTTCGGCGCGACCTTCCTCAGCTTCTCGAGCTTCCCCTGCGCAATCTTCGCAAACACGTCGCCTGCGGTGGGGCCGGTGAACGCGCGCTTTCCGCTCAGGCTCTCGTAGAGCAGCACGCCCAGCGAGTAGAGGTCACTTCGCCCGTCGACCTCGCCCCCGGTGCACTGCTCGGGTGACATGTACGCCGGAGTCCCCACCGCCGTGCCGGTGCGGGTCAGCTTGTCGAGCGCCTCGTCCTTGGCGATTCCGAAGTCCATCAGCTTCACTTCGCCGGACTTGGTGATCATCACGTTCGACGGCTTGAGATCGCGGTGGATGATGTGGGCGAAGTGCGCGTGCTCGAGCGCCGCCGCAATCTGGGCCGCGATCACCGCCGCCACTTCCGGGGGCAACGCGCCTTCGCGCAGCAAATCGCCGAGCGTCGGCCCGTCGACCAATTCCATGATCATGTAGAGCGCGTCGCCCTTTTCGATCAGGTCATAGAGGGTGACGATGTTCTGGTGCCGAAAGGCGGCCAACGCCAACGCTTCGCGTTTGAACCGCGACAGGGCTTCTTTGTTCTTCGACGCGTCGGCGGGCAGCTCTTTGATCGCCACCTCGCGCTGCAGCGGCTCGTGCACCGCGCGATACACCGTCGCCATGCCTCCCTTCCCGAGCTCTCCGAGAATTCGACATTCGCCCACCTTGCGAGGCTTCATTTTTGAAACCTCCAGCACCGGTGTACGGGGCGACGAAAATCTTCAGGCAGCGACTTCGGAGTCAGCTCTTCCTCAGCGTTCAATGCGGCATCCAACTCGAACCCCAGAAAGTTGGTCGAAAAATACATCGTACCGCCCGGAGCCAACAGCGCCCCCACACTCTGAATCAAGTGTCGGTGGTCGCGCTGAATGTCCCACGTCCGGTCCATCTTCTTCGAGGACGAGAATGACGGGGGGTCGACGATCGCCAGGTCAAACGGGCCGCGCGCGGTGGCCAGCCACTGCAGCACGTCGGCGCGAATCACCGAGTGTTGAGGACCCGGCTCGAAGCCATTGAGTCGAAGGTTGCGCTCGGCCCAATCGCCGTAGGTGTTCGACAAGTCGACGGTGGTCGTCTGGCTCGCCCCGCCCGCCGCGGCGTAGACGGTGAAGCTGCCGGTGTACGCGAAGAGGTTCAGCACCCGCTTCCCGTCGGCCTCGTCCCGGACCCGCGCGCGGGTGTTTCGGTGATCGAGGAAGAGCCCGGTGTCGAGGTAGTCGGACAAGTTGACCTCGAACTTCAACCCGTTTTCCTGCACCCCGAAGGTCGCCTGCGCGGAAGCCTGCTTCTCGTACTGGGCCCGCCCCCACGGCAGCCGCTCGTGGGTCTTGGTGTAGATGCGCTCGGCCGGCACCCCGAGCACCTTTTCGACCGCCGCGACCACTTCGGCCCGCTGGCTCTGGGCGGTGCCGTCTCGCAGGGCAGCTCGCCGTGGGTATTCCATCAGGTGAACGCGATCGAGGTACGCGTCGACGGCGAACGGGTAGTCGGGCATGTCGAGGTCGTAGATCCGAAACGCCTCGAGTCCCCGGCGCCGGGCCCACTTCGACCAGTGGCGCCCATTCTTCGCCAGCCGGTTTTCGAACGCGGACATCGAAGCGGTGGCCGTCAATGCGTGACGCGAATCGACCGGCGAATGCGCGCGTGCAGCTCGGCCGCGGGGCTTCTCCCGATGATCAACTCCAACGTTCCGTCCGGGTGGGGCGGGGGCAGGGTGGCGACGATCAGCTCCTCGAATTCCACCGGCGCTGGCGCCTTCTCGAGCACCTGCCGGGTCAGACCCACCGTCGCCAGGCGGCCTTTGTCGGGTGAGGCTTCGAGCATCGGCCGCTGCATCAGGGCAAAGGGACCCAGCTGCGTCGCAAAAGCAACCTCATCGAGCCTGCGGGCCAATTCGGACAATTCGCGAACGCGCAACATGGCTCAAACTGTACGACTACGGCTTCCGCGTCACTGTGTTTTGTGGTGTGTCGGCACGCATGCGCTTCGACACCGACGCCATCCACGCAGGCCAGCACCCCGACCCTTCCACCGGCGCCATCATGACCCCGGTCTACTTGAGCTCGACCTACGTGCAAGACGGGCCGGGCGAGCACAAGGGGTACGAATACTCGCGCACCAAGAACCCCACCCGGGTCGCGCTCGAAGCCTGCCTCGCCGCGCTCGAAGGGGCCAAATACGGGGCGGCGTTTGCCTCGGGCTGTGCGGCCGCGGACATGCTGATGCACCACCTGGAAGTCGGCGATCACGTCGTCTGTTCCGACGATCTCTACGGGGGCACGTTTCGGCTCTTCGACAAGGTCTTCAAGCGCCACGGGCTGAGCTTCACCTACGTCGATCTCTCGGATCTCTCGAACCTCGAAAAGGCGATCACTCCCAAGACGAAGATGCTGTGGGTCGAGACGCCCACCAACCCGATGCTCAAGCTGGTGGACCTCGCGCGCGCCGGTGAGATCGCCAAGAAGCACAAGCTCATCTCGGTGGCCGACAACACGTTCATGACCCCGTACTTCCAGCGCCCGTTGGACTTCGGCTTCGATTTCGTCACCCACTCGACGACCAAGTACCTCAACGGTCACTCGGACGTGGTCGGCGGCTTCGCCTGCACCTCGAACAAGGATCTCGCCGACAAGATGTACTTTCTGCAGAACGCGATTGGCGGAGTGCAGGGTCCGATGGATTCGTTTCTCATCCTGCGCGGGGTGAAGACGCTGCACGTCCGAATGGATCGCCACGAAAAGAACGCCGCGAAGATCGCCGCGTACCTGCTCACCCAACCGAAGGCCACCCGGGTGAATTGGCCGGGCCTCGAGACCCACCCCCAGCACAAACTGGCCCGGACCCAGATGAAGGGCTTCGGAGGAATGATGACCTTCGACATCAAGGGAGGCCTCGAGGCGGCCCGGAAGTTCTTGAAGACCACCAAGGTCTTCTCGTGCGCCGAATCGCTGGGAGGCGTCGAGTCGCTGATCGAGCACCCGGCGATCATGACCCACGCGTCGGTTCCGAAAGAGAACCGCGAGAAGCTGGGCATCACCGACGGGCTGATTCGGCTTTCGGTGGGGATAGAAGACGCGCAAGACCTGATCGAAGATTTGGAGCAGGCGCTGAAAGTTGCCTGACCGAGATCTTCGGATGCTCTTTCCCCTGTTGCTCGTCGTCGCTGTCAGTCCCCCCCTGCCTAAAGAATGCGAGCAACCTCCGCCGCGGGAAGTGGCTCCGATCAAAGAGCTCGCCAACCTCGACGGAGCCTTTTCTGCCGGCCTCGACGCGGTGGCCACCTGGTGTTTCGACAGCGCGGGCGGCTGGAACGCCGGCGCTTTGGGGAAGCCGAAAAAGCCGATCTCTCCTGACGCGCCGCCTCAGGGCGATTGCCTCAAAGCGATCGCTTCCTGCGAGGGGACCTTCGAGACGGTGAAGAACAAGGCGCCTCTTCGCGAGCTGGTGGCCAACGCGCTGCTCGATTTTGAGCGTCCCTACCGCGGGAAGAAATACGTGCCCCGCAGATCCGGGCTCAAAGAGGTTCCTTCCGAAGCCGCCAATTGCCGCAGCAAGAGCCGCACCGAGCTGTTTGCGATGGCCCAGCAGCGCATGGACGTAGCCCGCCTGAGCTCCCAGGTGCTCAACGAGTACGCCAACTTCAAGACGTGGCTCTTCGCGCGGGGGCTCGAGTGCCGCAACGACGTGGCCGCCGGAGTGAAGGCAGATCCCACCCGCTCCCAGCTGTCGATCGACTCGACCGTCGAACCGGCGCCGGTGCTCGCGCCGAAAGACCCGGACACCGTGGCGGCACTGAAGGCTCCGATGGTCGACAAATGGAAATACTTCTCGAAGCTGCAGGCGAAAGTCGAAGCCGATCGCGACTACACCCTGGGCTTCCTCGCCTCGCGCGAGCTGCGCGGCTGCGACTGCACCCGGGTGAATCCTGCCGCGGTGGTCCGCGCGCTCGAAAAGAAAGAAGGCGGAGAAGCCGGAGTGGCGCTGCTCACCTCGGAAGACCCTTCCAACACCCGCTGCGCGGTCTGCATGTTCGAAGTCTTCGGGCCGTGGTCCGCCCGGGCCCAGAAACAATGCACGTCGCTTCAGACCGCCACCGACGCCGAGGTTGCCCGGCTCGAGAAGTCCGACGACGCCAGCGGCCTTCCTCCCCGTTGCTTTGAAGAGCCGAAGGTCAAACGCGCCGAGCTGGCCCGGGCCGCAGCAGCTGCCGCCGAGGCGAAGGCGCCCCAGGGCAGGGTGCCTGCGAGCTTCGATGCGGGTGGAACTTCCCTCGCGCTCGCGCCGTCCGGCGTTTCCCGCCCCGTCCCCGCTCCGACCGGAGTTCAGCCCGCGGCGATTCCGCTCTCCGCCACGGGTCCCGACGCAGGCGTGCAGCTGGCCGCAGCGTCGGGTCCCAACCCCAACCTCCAGACCGTCGATGGGTACACCTACTACCGGCCTCAAGGGACTGGCAGCCTCGCCGGCGGAAACAACGCCGCCGCCGGAAACCCGACCGTCGCCAACAACGCAGCCGTCGGCAGCAACCCCGCGGTCGGCACCAGCCCTTCGGTCGGAGGCACGCGCCCGGGCGGCGGTCCTGCGGGCACGCCGGCCCCCGCACCGACGGGCACCCCGGCTCCGGTTGCCAACACTTTGACCGGACCGGGGACGCCGACCGGGCCGCTGGGCTACGTCGCTCCCAACACCTGGGCTCCGATTCCCCAGCGCGAAGACGGGCGCATCTACGTTCGGCTCTTCATGAGCAGCTCGTGCGTCGCCGAGGTCGAGCCCGGACCGCTGCAGGCGCGCACCGGAGATCTGCTGCTGCTTCCGTTCGAAGCCAGGGCGCTGCAGGTGAAGAGCCCGTGCGGCGGGCTGGCCGAGGTGTACTTCGGTCGCGAGGCGCGCCCGCGAGTGTCTGAAAATTTCGGAAGCAATCGGCCGCTGAAGTTCGAGTTCAAGCGCCAGTGACCCCCAGTCACGACATCAGTGGGCGGCTGATCGCCGGGCTGTTCGACAAAGGGCTCGCCGGCTCGGTGACTCCCGAGCTCGAGGCTCGCCTCGTCGCGGAAGGAATCGACCTGAAGAATCTCAAGCTGGCGTACCCCTGTCCGGTCTGGGTGCGCGGCCTCGAGGTCACCGCGTCCGAGCTGTACGCGGGCGAGGTGCTCAGCGACGCGCTTCACAAGCTGGGCGCGCGGGTGGTCAAGACGCTCAAAGAGAAGGGCGTGGTCAAAGGGCCGATGATCACGATGGGGAAGTTCATGGGACCCAAACGGGTGCTCAAACAGCTCCACAACCAGCCGGTGCGCGGTGCCGATTTCCTGCGCATCGAAGTGGTCGAGAAGGGCAAGCAGCACCTCGAGCTGCACTTCAACGATGGAGCGATCGGCGACTTCATCGCCGGCGCCCTCGAGGCGGTGGTCGAGCTGCTCGGCGGCCGTCAGCCGACCGTCCACGCCACGCTCACCACTCCGGAACAATGCATTCTCGACCTGGCGTGGGTTTGAGCCGATGAGCTGCCATTTGCGGTAGACGTCCGGCCCATGGGCTCAATCCTTTATTACGCGCGCGGTGCCTGTTCCTGGGCGCCGCACATGGTGCTCGAAGAAATCGGTGAACCTTTCATCGCGCGTCGCATCGACGCGGCGAAGGGCGAGAACCGCACCCCCGACTATCTGAAGCTCCACCCGCGCGCTCACGTGCCGGTGCTGGTGCAGGGCGACTTCGTCCTCACCGAGGCGGCGGCGATCATGGTGCACCTCGCCGATACCCACCGGGACAAGAATTTGATTCCGGCCCCCGGGACGAAGGAACGGGCGAGGGTGCACGAGTGGTGTGGCTTCCTCTCGAGCGCGGTGCACGTCGCCTTCCGGAACTCGCTTCGTCCCGAGCGGAACAGCGATGACCCGTCAGCGTTCGCCGGGATCAAGGCCCACGGCCGCGCCACGCTCGAGAAGCATTACGCCGAGATTGAACAGCGATTGGTCGGTCCGTGGGCCCTGGGCTCCGACTACTCGATCGTAGACCCCTACCTGTTGGTGATGAACCGGTGGGGCTACCGAACCCAGCTCGACATGACGCGCTACCCCCGCTGGACCGTGCACGCTGCCGCCGTCGCCGCGCGGCCGGCGGTGATGCGTTCGATGGCGACGGAGGAAATTACGACGACTGGAATGATGTAGCGCGCCTACTGCAACTCGAAGCTCCACTCGGGGGGCTGCGGCTTGATTCCGAAGACCTCCTCGAACCAGCTCGCAGTGCCAGGAAAGAAGAACCGATGGTACGTCGCGATGCGCGGTCTGTTGAGGTTCGCAGCCGTTGGGCACCTGCCCGCCCCGCTCGTATTCTCGGCGGCATGCAGCGCCAGTCCGATCGGGCCGAAGGGACTGCAGAAGACATCTCCGTTGCCCCCCGGGTAGACCATCACGAACGCGGTGGTGTCGCAGTCCAATGGAAGCTTGGCATCGCCGGTCAGGTTGACCGGTTTTCCAGCGAGGCTGATCGGCCGCACGTCGGTGCTCGCAAACCCGGTTGCAATCGAGAGCTCGATGAAGTTCGCCGTCGGAATCTGGGTCTGCGGCGCGCCGTTGTCGGCGTCAATCGTCTGCACCCGCGTCATCTTGTAGGTCGCGTTCGTGCACGGAGTCCCACTGAAGCTCTCGCTGCAGAGGGTGCGGTCTTCGCTGAGGTTCTCCTCGCGGGGGATGCTGAAGTCACAGCTGTTGGTGATCGTCGGCGCCAGGTTGCTGCGAATCGGCCAGACGATCAGCCGCTGAAGATAGAAGGCCCCTGCGGTGGTGAACACCCCCAGAAAGAGCGAGCCCGAGGCCCGGACCGCATCCAGCAACGGCACTCCCATGTCCGGCACGTAGAAGTCCCTCAAGTCGAGCTGCGCTTCGAAGGTGACCGCCTCATCGACTTCGTCCTTCGTGCCCGCTTCCCTCACCCAGTGTCCGGGGCCAATCTGCTTCAGGTGAGAGCCGGTCAAAGCCAGTTGGCTCTTCACCGCGAGCACCGGCTTGAAGTCCTGCCTGGCCGCAATGCGAGGGTAGGAAAACAACATCACCTCTGAGATGCGGGTGTCCTCGGCCATGATCGCCTTCAAGCGGGTGTCGGCCGGGTTTCCGAGGATGTCGACCTGGGCGGGCAGCATCTCGAACTTCCCGGTGACGCGCTGGAAGATTGGGTTGCGGTAGCTGCCGTTTTCGACCCGGTTCGAACAGCTCGAGGTGCTGCAGTTGCCGGTGGCGTTGATCAACGGCGCCGTAGTGTCGAAGCCCGCAGTCTGCTTCACCAACACGATGCCGTTCGGAATCACCACGCTGAACTGCAGCGGAGTGCGGTGGTCCCCTTCTCCCAGGTGCGCGGAGACCAGCACTGCCAGATGGGAGTCGGCTTCAAACGCCGCGCGCTCGGGCCAGGTGACGGTGACCAGCTGGGTGTCGACCTGCTGCCCGGGCGGGACATCGAAGCCTTTTCCAAAGGAGGGCGCGATGACGTAAATCGGCTCTTCTTTGAGGGGCGGGCGGGCGCCTTCCAACGGGTGAATCCCCACCACTTGCACCGCATCGACATGCCAGGTGATCGAGTGGGGGCCCGAGGCGGGCCACAGGTTCCACAGACGAACTCCCAGCTTCAGCGGATCGCCGTCGGCGCCGGTGATGAGCTCGGCGCGCGCCGGCTGCAACGCCAGGGACAAAACGCTTTGCGCATAGCCGTGCGCGCGGGCCATCAACGGATCCTCGTACTGGGCCCAGCTGGGGTAATCGAGCGCCTTCCCGGGCTGAACGAAAAGATCCGTAGCGATCGGGCTGACCGGAAGACTCCCCGGCTGGCTCGAATAGTGATGGTTCGAAAGATTGGCGAGCTTCGGCCACGGATACTCGACCGAGTTCAGACGCACCACCAGGCCAGGGATCAACGTTGGCACTCCGATCATGCCGGGAGCGATGCGCCAACCACGCTTGAACCCCTGCCCCAACTCATCGGGGATGGTGGTGAAGTCATAAGGAGGAATGGGAACGTCGGCGACTTTGATCAGCCGGTTCCAGGCGAGGAAGTTGGCGTTGACGAACTCGTCGAGCCCAGCCGGATCGGTCGAAGACCAGGTCACCTCGGGGGCTCCAGAATAGACATCGCGATCCCAGAGGGCGCGCAGGCCGCCGGTGTCGATGAGCTTCACCGGAAACTCGACCCACGGCTTCTTGAAGCTCCCAAACATGTCTTTGCGCGATCGCGCCATGTGCTCTTCCCAGCCATCCCCCGGGTGGGGCAGATCGCGGGCGTGGTCGGGGACGGTGTTGTCTTCGACCAGGTGCTGGACCTGGCCGAGCGAACGGAACGCGGCCGCGAGCGCGGATCTCCGACGAACTGGGTCTCGGCTGAGAAACGCGGTGTGGAACGATCGCCCCACCGTCGGCCAACCCCAGAAATTCGCGCCGTTGCTTGATCCGCCGCTGGTTCCATTCATCACCCAACGGGTGACCGAGATGCCCTTTCGCAACAGATCGATGAACGGCAACCCGCTGGCGTCGTCGGCGGCGGTGATTCCGGTGTAACCGCCTTCGCCGGTCAACGGGTCATGGAAGTGATTGACCGCCCTTCGGCCTCCCCACTTCATCGCACCTTTCATGTCTCGAAAGCCGTCTTCCCAAAGGCCGCCCTGGGCGTTCCATTCCTGGAGCGTCATTTCAACCGTAGGTGCGTCGTCCGGTGTGTCAGTTGCGATTGTGTTGCCTTTGGAAAACAACTGCACGCCCTTCACCTGCGTTTTTTCGGGATCATTGATGTACAGGCATTGCATCAGGTAGTCGTCTGGATGCAGCACGGTGCGCGAGCCGCGAATGAAGCCTTCGCGCCACGGCTTTCCTGCCGTGAAGACCTGGGTATTGAGGTCCACGTGGTTGGGGGCCCAGTAGCCCCAGGCAGCCGCAGACCACACCCCAACGAGAACGGAAATGAGCGGGCGCACGGTCACCTCAAAGGAGCAAAAGCTCGGGCTTCCAGATGTCCCGTGCCGGCGACATAAAGGGTGCCGTCGGCTGCTGCGGAAACGGCAGTGATGGGGTACCCCAGACTCCAGGAAGACACCTTGCGACCTTCGACGAAGCCGTGGAGCCGTCCCCCCCGGTCCACCACGGCGAAGTCATCCAGGTGTTCCGACGGTCCCAGCGCGGCGTCGACCACGTCGTTGACCGTCTCGACCCACTGGTAGAAGCCCATTCCCACTGAAATCAGCTTCGACTGGGTCACGAACACCTCGAGCTTGCCGGCATCAGAGAAGAGGTGCGAAGGTCTCACGATCCCGTGCTCGAGGCGCTTCACTCCGAGCTGTTGAAGGCTGCCGAATTCCGCTGGCAGGCTCGAAGAGCAGCGCACCTCGTCCTTCCAGTTGGTGAGCTTGAGGATGTCGGTCGCATCCCGGACGATGCTCGCGCAGAACACCTTCGCACCCCCTTCGAGGAAAATCTGGGCGCTGGCGGGGCCTACGGCCAGGGCGATTGGCTTTTTCATCACCGCGTCTGCGATTCCAGTGAAGGAGCCCCGCTCGGCGAAGTCCAGATCTAGTGTCCCGCTGGGCAGAAAACGAGCGACCCGATCGTGGCCGGTGTCTGCGACGTACAGCCGGCCTTTGTCATCGCCCACAACCATCGAGGGCGCCAAGAGGCCCGGAAGCGAAAAGAGCGGGGCCAGCTTGCTGTCGAAGACCTTGACCTCGTCGCCGGCGATCGTCACCACGTAACGGGTCGCCTTGACCTCAGCCGGAAGCTCGCCGTCAATCAGGGTGAACGGAGGCTCGGCATATTTGGGGATGACGAACAGCCGAGCCACCGCGCCGACGGCGGTGGCGCTGGCGGTCACCGCCGGCAGAGCGCCCACGGTGAGGGTGGTGAAGGCCGAGACCCACCGGTCGTTGATACGGGTGCGGGCAGTGACGGCGTAGCGGCCGGTGTCCCAGCTGTGAGAGGCGCTCGCCGCCTCGGCGTCGAAGTGGCCATCGCCGTCGAAGTCCCACTGCCAGCTGAGCCCGGTGCTTTGGGCAGTGGCCGCGCGGAGCCTGGCGCTCTGGCCCGGCTCGGGCTGGGCCGGGTCAATCACGATCGTCGCGGGGACCTCCGCCGCGTCCGTGACGATTAAGGTCCGCTTGACCGGCTCATAGGTGCTGCCGCCCTTGCCAAACGGCACCACCACGATCGTGGTCGTCCCATCGGCGAGCGGGACACGCGGCGCATAAAAGCGCCCGTCGGGCCGAACCAATACCGGCACCGAGGGGACACCGACGTGACCGGTCGAACCGTAGAAGGCGTCCACCGGAGCGCCAACGACCGCGACCGACGCCACGGCTGCTGGGTCGAACCAACCGCTGACGGTGACCCACTTGCCCGACGCGGGGCCGTCAGCGGGTTGATCGAGGATCAAGCCCTTCGCGGCCAGGTCTGCCGGAGGCGTTTCCATCACCGGTCCCGACGAACCTCCGCACTTGCTGCAGCCGGCAAATGCCAGCGTGGACAGCGCTAGACATGCTCGAAGACGTTTCATTTTGGGCACCTGTATCCACTCGAGCAGAAAGGCTTCCCATCGTTGAGACAGCACAACCACCCTTTGTCGAAATCGCACAGGTCGCACGGACACCCGGTGCAACCGACCGCGGGCATCGACTCGATGCATTGTCCATCGGAGCACTGGCTGCCGGCTTCGCATCCACTGTTGCAGCCTCCGCAATGATTGGGGTTGAGCCCGGCGAGGCAGAAGCCTCCGTCACAGGCCGTCGTGCCCAGCGAACAGCTCGCCTCGCACTTGCCCTTCGAGCACACCTGGCCCGGCGCACAAGCGGCGTCGCAGGCTCCACAGTTGGCGAAGTCGTCGGCCAGCGCGGTGCAGTTGCCGCCACAGCGGGTGAGGCCGTTCTGGCAGTCGCAGACCGAGGCTTTGCAGTCCTCGCCGACTGCGCACCGCTTGCCGCAGGCTCCGCAGTTCGCGAGGTCTCGCGAGAGGTCGATGCACTTCGCCCCGCAAGCGACGGTGCCGACCGGGCAGCTGCAGGTGCCCGAGACGCATTGCTGGGTTTGATCGCACCGCTTGCAGGCTGCCCCACAGTGTTCGCGGTCGGTGGTGAGGTTCCAACATTTCGCGTCGTGGCAGGCGTTGGTGGTGTCCATCACGCACGCGGCCACACAGGCGCCGTTCTCGCATTTTTGTCCGGTGGCGCAGGCCCTCGCGCAGTCACCGCAGTGGGAGGGATCTGCGAGCACCGGCTTACAATTGCCGGCGCAGTCCTTTTCTCCCGGGGCGCAGACGCACGTTCCAGCTCGACAGGCGGCGTTGGTGCTCTTGCAGTAGTTGAAGCAGGCCCCACACGAGACCGCCGACTGTTGATTGTCGATGCACAGCACGGTGCACAGATCGCCCCGCCCTTCGCAGGAACACTTCCCGTCGACGCACGCCACTCCTTGCGCACAGAATCCGCACAGCGAAGGTGGCCCCTCCGTCGGCACGCAGCCTCCGCTGCGGCATTCCTGGTTGGGCGGGCAGTGGGTGCCGCAGCTGCCGCAGTTTTTTGGATCGCCCTGGGTCGAGACGCAGGAACGAGCGCACTCGCTCTGTCCTGCAGAGCAGTTGGCTGCGGCGAGGCAGACCGATGCGTTGCACTTCAGCCGCCCCGGGCACAGGCCCTCTGCGTCGCAGGGAAAATCCTCGAGTCCCGAGCCTGTGCTGCTGCACGAGGCGAGGAATGCTGCGGCGCAGAGGAGGGCAGCCTTCATCAGGGGGCAGTTCATACGTGGGCCCGACGGCCTTTGCAGTACCAGTGGCGGGTCCCGCGATCGGCAGCACCTTTGGCGCGCGCGACATCGCTGTCCGGTCTTCATCGGGGTGGCGATCCCGCTGATCTGGGTCGGGTTCCTTACTGCGGAACCTCGGCTTGCTGCCGACGTCCTCACCCCGGCCCATCGCGCTTCCACAGGTGCCCGCTGCTCTTGCCCCTGTGCCTTGTCCGGCGAAGTAATGGCCCGCGCTTCGAAGAAGCCGGTGCCTTCCCCAGTCGCGTGAGGCGAGGCCTGCCGCTGGAGCAGTGGGAGCGCTGCCACGAAATGAAGCTTCTTCTTGCCGATCGTCACTGTGAGCGCGACCGCCAGGAAGAAAGCCGCGCAAGCGATTAGCCCGCTTAGTTTGAACGGGCTGGAGGGGGCGGTGAGAGAGATAAGCGCCATCGCCGACGCCATCGCGGTACCACGGATGAGAAGAGACTTCCTTTTCGCATCAACCCATTGGGCGCCGCCGGAGTGAAGAAAATGACCTTCGACCGGCTGGAAAGCCCCCGACGCTGAAACGCTTAGAACTCACTCACGGCACATTCCACGGACGAGAAGGGGGTCGACTCGACCTTGGCCTTCCCACCACATGGGGGTGTGGTGAAAGGGACAGGGTCAGTAGAAAACGGTGTCGCGACGGGCATTTCACACCGCCACACGACTACCCAACGGAGACGTGCTCGTCATCGGGGGACTGACTTCGTCAGGCGAGTATTGGGAGCCGGTACTGTATCGAGAGTGATGACGCTCGCGCGCACCGCGCAGCTTGGCGTCACGGCGTTCTCTCGTCTCACTCAAGCCGGGCGCGCCGCGCTGATGCCCAGGCTGATCACGACGACCTCTGGATGCGCAAGCTGCCTGCTACCGCAGCCGAGGACCTGCTCGAGCTGATCATGCGTCGCTCCGAACGCGGTCGACCCTCTCACCTCAAACCGCCCGGTCTGAAGTGTTACCCAAGCACCCGGCCGCACAGCGCTTGATGGCCGCCCGACCGGCGCTTGATGGCAGCTCGACCGGCGGGACAAAACTCGTCGGTGTCTGTCTGAAATGCCTGCTGTTTTCACCTCAGTGCTGGCCATCAGCATCCGCTCAGGTCGCAACGGGGATGAGATGCTGATGGCCGAAGAAACTGAGTCGTCGACGCTTCGACCCAGCTCTAAATCCGCTACGCCTTCGCGGCGAGGAACTCGATCAAATCAATCTTCGTCACCACCGCGGTGACCTTCTGACCTTCGCGAACCACCGCCACGTTGTCCTGGGCAAACACGTTGCGCAGAGTGGTGATGCTGGTCTCAGGAGTCACAATTCCCTGCAGCGGAGCCACCAGCTTGTCGATCGTGTCCGTCAGCTTGTGCGTCCCGCTGATCAACGCGTTGAGCAGGTCGTACTCGTGGACCATGCCAATCGAGCTGCCATCGCCTTCGACGACCGGCATCTGGCTGATTCCGTGGCGCTTCATGTCTTCGATCAGCGCTCCAATCTTCCCGCCCTTCTTGCCGATGATCAGCGTCTGCTTCCGGCCCTTGAGGATGTCGCCCACCGTGCCCGGGCCCTTGTCCTCGGCGAAGCCGTTGTCGCGCATCCACTCGTCTGAATAAAACTTCGAGACGTAGCTCGAGCCGCCGTCGGGCAGCAGCACCACCACCACCTTGCCCTTGCCCGCTTCCTTCGCGATCTCCAGCGCGACGTGCACTGCGGCGCCCGAGCTGCCGCCTGCGAAGATGCCTTCCTCTCGCGCCAGCCGCCGCGCCGCGACGAAGCACTGGCGGTCATCGACCTGGCGAACCTCGTCCACCACCTTGAAGTCCATCGCGCCGCAGACCATGTCTTCGCCGATTCCCTCGACTTTGTAGGTGTGGGCCTCGCCGATTTTTCCGGTCTTGAAGAACCCGGTGTAGATCGAGCCGATCGGGTCCACTCCGATGTTCTGGATGTTCTTGTTCTTCTCTTTGAGGAACTTGCCCGCGCCGCTCATCGTCCCGCCGGTGCCCAGGCCGGTCACGAAGTAGTCGAGCTTCCCGTCCAGCTGCTCGTACAGCTCAGGCCCCGTCGTCAGGTAGTGGGCCTCGATGTTGTCGGGCGTGTGGTACTGGTTTGGGTAGAACGAGTTGGGCGTCTCGCGCGCCAGCCGCTTCGCCGTCTCGTAGTAGCTGCGGGGATCT
>JAYVCD010000181.1:0-9435 GCA_043750125.1 Archangiaceae bacterium
GCTGCCGCACGCACTTCCGATTCGGTGTCGCGAGTGATCATGGTCGGTCTCCTGCGTTCCAGAGAAATTCGAAAAGCGCTCCGGCAAGTGAGCGTCTGCGACCTGCCGCGTCGCTCGGGGGGAAGGGTTAGAACAGTTCTCGAGTCGCGCCACCACCCACATCGCGCGCCCCTCACAGGTCGCGCGAGGCATGGCTCCGTTTGAAACTGACCGTCTGCATCTCGCTGACGGTTCACTGGAGACGCAGACCAAGCCGGAGTCAGCTGAAGGCCCGTCGTCGATGATTCGATTGGAGGTCGACGCGGCAATGAAGGCGAAGTGGGAAGCCTCGAAAGCGAAGATTGTTGCGGCGCAGGACTGACCGTCGCGAGGCTCGTCTGCGGCGACGCGCTCGAGGTCCCATCGTCGGGTCCCAGCTCTCACGGCTCAAAGGTATTCCTACGAAGCCGAGCACACGAAGCTGGCAGCGAGCGACGGTCTGGTCGGGTTACACTTTCCGGCATGGGTGCACCCGCCGCCAAGCGCGCGACCTACCAGGATCTGCTCGACGTTCCAGCTGACCTGGTGGCGGAGCTGATTCACGGCGTTCTTCACGCCCTTCCTCGACCGAGAATGGTGCACAGCCGGGCGGCCTCAAGGCTGGGGGTGGTCATCGGCGGTCCGTTCGACGTTGGAACGGGCGGCCCCGGGGGCTGGCTGATCATCGACGAGCCTGAGCTGCACCTGGGTGATGACGTCCTCGTGCCCGATCTTGCGGGTTGGCGGCGCACTCGAATGCCCGAGCTTCCAGACACGGCGAGCACCAACGTTGCCCCCAACTGGGTCTGCGAAGTTCTTTCACCTTCCACCGCAGCGCTCGATCGCACCGAAAAAAATGCCGATCTACGCCGAGCACGGCGTGGCGCACATCTGGCTCATTGATCCGTCATTGACGACACTCGAAGTGTTTCGCCTCGATGGGCTGACCTATCGGGTCGTCGGAACCTGGAATGGAACCGCGCAGGTTCGCGCTGAGCCCTTCGACGAAGTCGAGCTCGCGCTCGCGCTGCTTTGGGCGCGCTGAGACGGAGCTGTCGGCGAGAGAGGAGCAATCGAGAGGAGTTCCGGTGCAGGCGCTCAAGTCGTTGCAGGCGATGCCGTTGGGCTTGGGCACCTGGCCGCATTTGCCGCTCTGCGCGTCGCATACGCCGACGGAACAGGAGTCGTCCTGCGCCGTGCAGTCGCGCGATTTCCCCGAAGCACAGACACAGCCGCCGCCCTCATTCTTGGGCGTTTTCGCACAGGCGCGCTGCGCTTCGTTGCAGTAGGCGTCATTGCAGGCATTGGGCGCAGGTGAACAATCGCGCGCGACGCTGGTGGCACACGTTCCGGCCGCACAGCGATCGTTGACCGTGCAGAACAAGCCGTCTTCACAGCTAATCGTGTTCGCCGCGTAGACGCACAGCGCAGACCCGCTGCAACGGTCATCTGTGCAGGAATTGGCATCGCCGCACCCACGTGCGACGACGGACGTCGGGGTGCAATCCGGGTCCGGGGTGCCGCAGGCGCAATCACACCCATCGAGGGCGTTGTAGTCAGAAGGGATGCAAGTCCAGCCGGCAGGGACGAGGGCTGCGAACCCGGAGAAGGCAACCACTTCGCCCGAGGTTGGCCCATTCGATTGATTGATGACTCCGTCGGGGTCGATCTCGACCGTCAGCGCATAGGACCCGGGGGGAATCCCAGCAGGAAGGGTCGCAGTGAATTGGTAGGTATCCTGGCCGTAGGCGGGATAGGTCTGCTTGATGATTTGGCAGTTCGACGTCCAGACCGCGGTCACGCCAATTTCCGACGGGCCCCACGTGTAGTCGGTGCGCGAGGAGCTTCCGACCGGCATGTTGTTCAAAAAGACGAGCGGCCAGACGGCATTGCCCGGGTAGGAATAGACCGCGACCCATGGCGCGGTGTTGCTTCTGGCTCGCGCGCGTACACAGCGGACTGGCCGTTGAAATAGAGACCTTGCAGACCATTCGCCCCAGCGCCGCCACCCGCGCCACCGCCGCCGCCGCCGCCAGGTCCACCGACACCACCGCCCGAGCCGCCGCCAGCTCCTCCATCGCGGCAAGCGGTGGACAGTGCGCAGTCCGAGTCCGAGCAGTCCGAGAAACCGTCACCGTCGTTGTCCATCGTATCGCCGCAATCGCTCTCGGCCTTGACCCTCGCGGCGCAGATGCAGCCCGGCCCGCAAACCTGCCCGGCGCACATCGGGTCGGCGCACATCGGGTCGGCGCAGTCGGTGTTGCCATCGCCGTTGTCGTCCGTTCCGTTGCTGCAGAGCTCGATGCGAAACCCACACCCCTCGGCGGTGAAACACATGGGATCACCAGCGAGGGCAAACCGCCGCTCGCGCAGTCAAACCCCATCCTGCAGCTGCTCGGCACACTGCACGGCCTGCTTCCTTCCGACGCGTGGGAAGCGGCGCGGCACTCTGCGGTGATGTGCTCGGTGGAAGAGATGCGGGCGCGGCTGCACGCGCGCCGTTTCCGCGGGCCGTTCGATGGCGAGCAGGTGACCTGTTCCGTTCAAGACCCATTCTTCACCCCACTCGCAAGCAGTGAAACCGCTTCGGGTCCTGCACCCGGTCTTCTGAGCCCAAGAGCGCCAGGGAACGACTGATTCACGCAGCGGTGAAGATCGCGAACCAAAGTGGCCCTGAGGGCATCACGCTGCGTGAAGTGGGCGCCCTGACTGGAAGGGCGGGTGAGCCTTGCCGGATGCGTTGCTCGGTCGGCTCTAAAATCTACCCTGCTTCCTCTGGCGGCTTGCGCCCGCGAAACCCCAGCCACAGCAGCAGGTCGTAGCTGATCTTCAATCCAGAGCCGACGAACAGCGGAGCGGCGATCGACGTCCCCTGCATCAGCAACCCGGCAAACGCTGGAGCCGCCGCCCAACCCGCCAATCGAACCAGGCTGGTCACTCCCGCGGCGAAGGTCCGCTCTTCGGGCCGCACCACCGCCATCACGTAGGACTGGCGGGTCGGGACGTCCATCTCGACCAACCCCTCGCGCAGCAAAAACAGAATCGCGGCGATCGGAAAGTTGGGCGCAAAGGCGACCGTCATCAACAGAATGCTCGAGGGGATGTGGGTGAAGACCATCGTCTGGACCAGGCCGATTTTTTTGGCCAGCCACGCCGCGCCCAGGTGCGAGCCGGCGTTCATCACCCGTGCGCCGAAGAAGAGCAGCCCGACGCTGCCGGCCGAGACACCGAACCGTTCGAAGAAAAAGTACGAGACGACCGAGGCGGTGAGAAAGCCGCCCCCGAGCGCATCGATCAAAAACAGCCCCGAGATTCGCCAGAGCACGGTTCGGCTTTCCGGAGAAACCGTCACCTTCACCGCCTGGGACGGAGCTTCCGCCGCGGGTGAAAGCCAGAGGTAGATCAGCACGGTGAAGAGGATCAGCAGCCCGTTGACCCCGACCGCCATTCGAAAAGAGGTGAGCTCTTCGACTGCGAACAGCCGCTGAAACACGGCGGGCAGAAATGCGAGCAGCGCGCCCAGACCGTGACCTACGTCCTGCATCAGGCTGTACCAGGCGAAGCCGAGCGTGCGCTTCTCGGCTCCTCCCGTGGCGGGGAGGATCGCTTGATCGAGCACCAACGAGGCGCCGCGATCGCGGCCCATGCCGTTCAACATCCCGACGAACGCCGCGGCAGCGATGACGAGCAGGTTCGAGCTCAGCGCGGCGACGACGGCTCCCCCGGTGCCGACCAGCGCAAGCAGCACCAACGCGAACCTGCGGCCGACGCGGTCTCCGACGAGGGTCACGCCCACGGCGGCGAGCGCAGCGCCGGCCAGCCCGGCGCCGACCACCAGGCCCACTTCCTTCGGGTCGAACTTCAGCTTGGCGAGGTAGATGCCGAGCAAGACTCCAATCAGGCCGGTGGCCAGAGATCGGATGAAGGCCGCAGCGTAGAGCAGCTGTCGGTCGCGACCGAGGCTGCCGCTCAGAACCCGACCCGCCGCATCACGAAGCGCGGCATCGCTTTGATCACCGTCATCACCGCGCGCCAGATCGCCGGCGCGTACACCACTGGAATTCCGTGATCAATCGCGTGCAACACCGTGGTTGCCACCTGGTCTGCTTCCCCCGCGAACGGCGGCACCTTCAGGCCCTCGGTCATTCCGGTGCGCACGAACCCCGGCTTGACGCAGACGGTGATCAGCCCCTGTGCGCGGTACTTGTGATCGAGCCCTTCGAGGTACGCCGACAACCCCGCCTTGGCTGCGCCGTAGATGAACACCGGCTTCCGACCGCGATCTCCGGCGACCGAGCTGAAGACGCACAACGTGCCGCCTCCTCGGGACATCAGTTTTTTTCGCGCCTCTTCGCAGAAGACCACCGTGTTCGCGAAGTCGACCGTGAGCAGCTTCTGGGTCAGGACCGCGTCGCTCTCGAGCTGATCTTGAGTCGCAAACATTCCCGCGGTGACGACCACCACATCGAGCCCACCCAACGTCGTCTCGGCCAGGTCGAGCGCGGCGCGAAAGCCTTCGGGCTTCTCGAGGTCGCACTCGACGCAGGTGATCTGGCCCCCGGAAGATCCCCTCGCCTTGAGGTCGGCGGCGCTCTTCTTCAGGTCTTCGGCCCCGCGCCCCAGCAGCGCTACGCAGTCGCCGCGCTCGATCATCTTGCGCGCGAGGGCACGGCCCATGCCTCGGGTCGCACCCAGGATTGCGATTCGCCGCGTCATCGGGGATTTCCTTCGCTCGGCCGTCCCTCGACTGCTCTTCCCTCGACTGCTCTCGGGATGAACGGAACGAGTACTCCCGAGGCGCACCGGGGCACCGAGCTCGAGCTGAACGGGGTCATGCCGGATCTCCGAACAGTCGCACCGACTGCGCGCTCTTGAACTTCATCGTCGGGTCCCACTTTCGCCGGACTTCGAGAAATGCCTTCAGCCGGGGCTCCATTTGTTGAAAGTGCTCCTTCCGGGTGAACGAGTCTTTCGCGAGGTAGATGCGCCCGCCTTCGGCAATCACGAACTCGTTGAGCGTGTCGACCAGGGCCTGGGTCCCGTCACGAACCGCGATGTCGAGCGCGATGCTGATTCCCTTCATCGGAAAGCTGAGCATCCCCGCGCCTTGAGGGCCGCAGTCTTTGATCACGCAGAGGAAGCTGGCTCCGCCGCGCGCGGTGAGCACTTCGAGAAACCGTTTCGCGACCTCGGGGCCAGCGGCCTCGGGCAGCACGCATTGGTACTGGGTGAAGCCGCGCCGGCCGTACGCCAGGTTCCAGTCGCGCACGAAATCGAGCGGATAGATGAACGCCCACGGGTCCATCAGCCCCTGCTTTTTCTTTGCCAGGTGTTTCCAATAAAAGCCGGTGTTGAACGCCCGAACCGTCAGCGGCCCGAGCAGAAATTCCGGCGCCTGAAACGGCATCCGCAGTTTCAGCGGCTCGCGGGGCATCTGGTCCGGCGCCTCGTGCGCTTCGGCCCACCGACCGACCATCGAGATCCCCCGCCCCATCGACTCGCCCTGCGAGAGGCAGTCGATCCACCCCATCGTCATCGGCCAGCCCTTCTCGGCCGCCTCTTTGAGCCGGGTGACGTAGGTCGTCACGTCCGGCACACGCTCGGACTCCTGCCAGATCCACGCGGTGGGGATCCGACGCATTCCGAACTCGACCTCGAGGATGTGCCCGGTCAGGCCCATTCCGCCGACAGTGGCGCAGAACAATTCCCGCTCGAGATCCGGCCCGCATTCGAGGATCCGCCCGTCGGCGACGCGCATCTTCAGCCGGCTGACGTGGGCTCCGAAGCAGCCTTCGACGTGGTGGTTCTTCCCATGAACGTCGGCGGCGACCATTCCTCCCAGCGTGACAAATTGGGTCCCGGGGCTGACGGGCACGAACCAACCGCGGGGAAGAAAGGTGCGGTTGAGCTCGACCAGGGACAAGCCCGCCTCGGCGCGCAGCCGCCCGGTGACTTCGTCGAACGAGAGGATCCGATCTGCGCGCACGGTCGAGACGACCAACGGGTTGCTCGCGGGCGGAAGCGACGAGTCTCCGTAGCTGCGGGCCAGCCCACGGAAAAGCGGAACCTCGGGGGCTTTGGCCAGATCGTCCGGTTGAACTTCGCGGCCAGGAGCAAACAGCCGGCCCCAACCGCTGACCACGTCGCGAGGTTGCTTCATCACGCGGCTCTCGTAAGCGAGCGCGTGCATCGGGTCAATTCGGCATCGCGGCGAGCTGCCCGTTCTCATCGAGAGTCAGCGGCGGGCAGTACGGGCGGGGATTCTCGCGCGTCCACCACACTCCGTTCTGCCCGGGCGGCGCGAACTGGTAGTCCCAGGTGGTGGTCCGGATGAAGCGGGGCGGGATCTCGCCAAACGGATCCGTCGACAGCAGCCCCCGAACTGGCGCCGAGCCTTGAAGCAGCTTGCGCTGCAGCGAAAGGAGCCACGGGTTGTTCGCGCAGGCGCTCAACGAGGCGAACCACATCTGCCAGTCCAGCCGCGGCTGGTACGGAGCGATGAACCCCGGCCGCACGTCCACCCGGCCCGGCTTGTACTTGAATTCCCACGGCTCCCACGTCTGGCCGTCACGGCTGCCCTCGATCACGATTTCCGGGCGCGTCTTGGTCATCACCGCGAACGCCCCGTACCGGTTGAGGGTGGCGAAGGGGTAGAGGGCGGTGAGCACGGAGCGCAGCGGGGCGATGAACCCGTCTGAGCCGAGGAAGAACAGCGTGCTCGCCACCGCGTAGAAGACCGCCAGCGCGAGGCCCAGGCGGCGCACCCCGTTGCGGCTGGAATGGGGACGACTGGGCAGCGAAGGCCATTTCCACCGCGGCGCGAGCGCCTTCAGCGCGGCGTCGTCAAGCAGGGGCAAGCACAGCACCGCGGTGAGCAGGTTGAAGTAGCTGTAGTTGCCCGCGGCGCCCAGGGCGACCTGCAACGAGAACATCGCTCCGGCGCTGACCAGCCGCATTCGCCGGTTTCCCAGCGCCATCGCCGCCAGCGGCAGCTCGCACAGAAACATCACCGCGCAGCACAGCTGGTGGAAGAACAACGGCCCCTGGTACGCCAGGTAGCTGGTCCACGTCGGCAGCGGCTGGGTCCAATAGTGGAAGCTGAGCGCGGTGAGGTCCTTCCACGACGGATCCCCGCTGGCGAGCTTGACCACCCCCGACGAGAAGGTGAGCTTGAAGGCGAGGAACAAGAGGATGAAGCGTGCCCACCCCGCCGGCTCACTCTGGCTCTCGAGCAAAGGCCGCAGCCCCGCAGGCGCAAAGAAGATCGAAAAGAACAGCGTCTCGATCAGCAGCACGTCCCACTGAAAAGAAAGGAAGGGGCCCCCGACGTGGACCAGCGACATCCAGCCGAGCCACAGCAGCGCCAGCACGAAGCGCGGCCAGACGCCGACCAGCAGCAGCACCGCCAGAACGACGCACAGCGCGCAGAGCAGATGCAAGGCGGTGTCGCTGGCCGAGATCCACGCCAACGTCGGGACGTCGAAGAATGAGACGCCTTCCGCGGCGGCCAGCTGCTTCATCTGGTCTGCAGCGGGCCAGACCCCGTTCGAGCCGATCAGCCCGTCGAGCTGGAGCCACAGGCTGCCGACCGCCACCAGGACCACCACTGCCAGTCCCCTCAGGTAGAGCCAGCGGGCCAGACGCATCGAAGAGGCTGCTTACTCGTTGGGGATGCGTCGTCCAGCGCGGCTCGCTAGAAATGCGGCATGTGCGCGCGCTACTCGCTGAAGGCCAACCCGCTCGAGCTGCAAGCTGAATTCGAGCTGGCGGACGTTCCGGTGATCCAGGCGCGCTTCAACGTCGCGCCGACCCAGACCGCGCCAATCATCATTGCCCCGAACGCGC
The DNA here is from genome assembly GCA_043750125.1 of Archangiaceae bacterium. Lineage (GTDB taxonomy): Bacteria > Myxococcota > Myxococcia > Myxococcales > Myxococcaceae > JAGSPQ01. The sequence goes on from JAYVCD010000181.1 coordinate 7,864, forward strand.
ATGCGCTGACCCTTGCCCGGTGGGGCCTGATTCCCAGCTGGGCCAAAGAGCTCAAGCGCATCACCCACACCTTCAACGCCCGCGCCGAAACGGTCACCCAGAAGGGCATCTTCAAGGACGCCTTTGCCCATCGCCGCTGCCTCGTCCCGGTCGATGGGTTCTACGAGTGGCGCCAGGTGGGAAAGCTGCGCCAGCCGCTGCACATCACCCTTCAATCGCATTGCCCATTTACCCTCGCGGGAATCTGGGAAACCTGGCGCAGCCCTGAAGGAATCGAAGCCGTCACTTTCAGCATCGTCACCACCGACAGCAACGATTTCATCCGCGGGATTCATGACCGGATGCCGGTGGTCATCGCTGCGGAAGATCGCCAGGCGTGGCTCACCGACAATGCCCACGCGGTGGATTTTCTCCACCCGTGGAAGGGCGAACTGCTGACCGCGATCGAAGTGTCGCAAGCGGTCAACAAGGTGGCGATCGATGACCCCCGGTGTCTGGAACCCGCGAAGACGGTGCAAATGCCGCTGCTGTAGCTATGGTCCGCGCGGATGTTGACCGAAGAGAGCCGATCGGAAGAACTCGTATTCCCAAGGCGGGGATCTCCGCTCCCGTGGCTGCTGCTGGTCGTCACGCTTTGCGTCGCGGTGGGAATCTTCGCGATGGCCCGCGGGCGGATCAACGATGAACGGCTGCGCACCGCCAGCGCACTGAAGGCCAACGACGAAGTGATGGGCCGACTGCGCAACGTTGCCAGCGAGTACGCCAAGAGTCAGATCACCCTCACCGAGCTCGAGACGCGCAAAGAGACTCTCGAGCGACAGGTGCGGGAGCTCGACGAGAAGAACCGGGCCCTGACCACCGAGCTGCAAGAGCAGCAGAAGAAAAAGAAGAAGTAGGGTGGGTAGATGTTCGCGCCCCTGCTCGCCCTCGCGCTGTCCGCTGCCCCTTTCCCGCTTCCCGCGATCGACGGCAAGCCGCTGGCCGTGACGGTGGGCCAAACCTCGTTTCGGCTCCCGATGCGCTTCGAGCGGGTGCGCGCGTTCTACGAAGAGCACTTCAAGGACACTCCGGAAGTGACGGTGCGCTTCAGCGGTACCCCCGGAAGCCGTCAGCTGCTGCTGGCCAGCGCGCGCGCGGCCGACGGGTGGAAGTCGGCCCGGGTGAAGGAAGGGCAGACCGAGACGGTGGTCGAGCTGAAGGCGGTGCTTCAGATGGCCGGAGAGACGATCGCCGGCAAGGGCCCGCCGGTGGAATTCATTCTCACCCGCTCGGTCGAGGTGCAGCAGTCGCTGAAGAGCATCGACCACACCGAGTCGATGAAGGCTCAGTGATTGGTTCGGGCCGGGGGCCTGTGGTACTCCGCGCGGGCGGGTTCGGCCGGACCCCACGTGCCTTCCGGAAAACTCCATGAACTTTCGATTCTTCGTTGCCCTGGTTGGTGCGGTGTCGATGACCGCTTGTTTCTCGGCGGTCCCTGAGCAGCCGTGCACGAACGACGCGGGTTGCGTTCCTGCGGACGGAGGAGTCGGAGGCGGCACCGGCACTGGCGGAGGCACCGCGGGAGGCAGCGGG
>JAYVCD010000182.1:0-18188 GCA_043750125.1 Archangiaceae bacterium
AGTCCGAGACCGCCCGGTCGATCGCCCGGGTGCTCACCAAGCCCTACGACGCCAAGCGCCTCATCTCGTGGATCAGCAGCACCGTGAAGCTTGCCCGCATGAGCCGCGCGACGAGTCAGATCGTGGCCAGCCGGCCGTCTCGCCCGCGCGTGAATCTTCAAGGGTCGGGCGCAAAGCAGGTTCCCTTTCGGGTGGTGGTGCTCGATTCCGACCCCGCGGTGCGACCCGGCTACGAAGTGCTGCTCAAAGGTTTTGCCCGGGCCAGCGGGTACCCCAGTGCCGACGTGACCTTCGCTTCGGACGGCGGCAGTTGCCTGCTGCAGCTGAGCGAGGGAGGCGCCCACCTGGTGGTGCTCGACACCCAGGGGTTGGGAACCCAAACGGGGCTCTGGTCCGAACGGATTCGGGCCACGCCTGGGCACGGGGCGCTGCCGATTCTGCTGATCCAGGGCCCGGTTGCAGTCGAAGGGCCCCCGACGCACACCGCCAGCGTCCGCAAGGGAGCCCTGCCCGAGGATTTCCTGCGCGCGCTCAATGCCCTGCTGCGCGGATGATTTGAACCCCGATTCCGGGTTACGAGTGCGTGGCCAATGACGCGGGCACTACAAGGGATGCTGCTCGGCGAGCTCTCGGCACAGCTGGGCAGCCGCACCCGCGCGCTCGAGACGATCAAGTGGCTCTACGCCCAGCGACCTACGCCTTCGGCGCTGCCCGAGCAGTTGGCTGGGGTGAGCCAGAAAATCTGGGCGCCTTTTCGCGAGCGCGCCGCCCTCACCGTGCCCAAAGTCAAAGAGCGGCAGATCGCCCCCGACGGCACGACCAAGTACGCGCTCGAGTTCGACGGGACCCTGGTCGAGACCGTGCGGATCCCCACCTTGCATCGCAGCACCATCTGCGTCTCGAGCCAGGCGGGCTGCAGCCGACGGTGCGTCTTCTGCGCCACCAAAGAGCTGGGGTTCCACCGGCAGCTGCTCGCCGAAGAGATGGTGGCCCAATACCTGGTCGCTCGCGCCGAGGCCCCCCCGGAAGCGCCGGCCCGCAACGTGGTCTTCATGGGCATGGGCGAGCCGTTCGACAACCTCGACGAGGTGCTGCGCGCGGTGGAAGTGCTGACCCAATCGCCGGCTCCGCAGCTCAAAGCCACGTCGGTCACCGTGTCCACCTCGGGCGTGCTTCCGGGAATGAAGCGGTTCCTCAACGAATCGCCCGCCTCGTTGGCGCTTTCGCTGAACGCCACCACCGACGCCCAGCGGGAAGCGCTGATGCCCCAGAACAAGAGCTGGCCGATTGCTGCGCTGCTGGGTGAGCTGGCCGAAGACGCAGGCCGAAACCCCCGGCGTCAGCACTTCATCGAGTACGTGATGTTCGAGGGTGTGAACGATTCGGACGAAGACGCCGAGCGCCTGGTCCAGCTGATGAAGCCGCTTCGGGCGCGGGTCAATTTGATCCCCCACAATCCCTTCCCGGGCTCGCCGCTGAAGGCCCCCACCGACGCGCGGCTGCGGCTGTTTCACCAGCGGGTCGTCGCCCGGGGACAGCTGTGCCTGGTGAGGTGGCCGCGGGGCCGGGAAATCGCCGCCGCCTGTGGGCAGCTGGTGCTCTCAGCCACCGCCGAGGGCTTTGAGAACAGCGCCGCCCCGCTCTAAAGCAGCGTCATCGCCAGCGCGCCGCCCAGCGCAGCGGCCAGCGGCACCGAGAGGTTGTCGTCGATGCGAAGGCTCAACAGCTCGGCCAGCGCGCCCAGCAAAGAGGCCGTCGCGCAGATCGCGAGCGTCGCGCCGATCGCCAGTGCCGGGTGCAACAGCCGCAGCAGCGCAAACGAAACGAGCAGCCCGCTGATGAAGAACGTGAGCGTGCCTTCCAGTGACCTTCCGTGCAGCAGCTTGATGCGCCCGAACCTGCGGCCCACCAGCGCGGCGAGGGGATCTCCGACGCCCAAAATGCTGACCGCGACGACACACAGCACGTCTGACTGGGTCAGCGTCAAGGCCACCAATGCGGTCGCATACCAGGTCGAGGAATTGACCCGACGGGCCTCGTGCACGTGCGAAATCGGTTTGAAGAACCCCATCAGCGCCCGATTGACGCGGGGGCTGCGCCGGCGGGCCAGTTCCATCAGCCAGAAGGTCACCGCGTACACCGAAGCCGCGCAGGTCAGCAGCAGGGGCGAATCGATGAGCTCGATCAGCACGATCGCGAAGGCCGCCCCGGCGACGTGAAAGGCACTGCGGGCCCAGTTGGTCGGCCGCAACGTCGGAACGTGAATCTGCTCGGCGCGCAGCGAGGTCGCGATCGCCTCGTAGGACGGCTGAAGGTGCTGCTTGAACGTGAGCCAGCGGGTCTTCAAATCGGAAGTCGACGCCTCGAGGGTGGGCAGCTCGGTGCGCAGCGCGCCCGCGACTGACGCCAACCGTTCTCGTTGCTCGAGCCGCTGCTGCAGCTCGTAGAGCCGCACTTTCAAAGCGGACGCCGCAGTGTCCCGCCAACGAATCGGGTCAATCTCGCTCAGCAGCCCGTGCAGCTGAAGCACGAGCGCACGGTCGGCGTTGGGCTCTGGGTTCATGACTACCCGGAAGGTAGCTGCCCCGCGCCGCGGCCGCGGAATCTTGCGCCGTTGGTGACAGACCGATGACGGTCAGTCATCGACGCAGCGCCCGCCGCGGGGGACCGCGACGATTTTAAAGGGACGTTGGAAAGGTTGGGGCTCGTTGCATTTATCGGGGGGGCCGCGCCCGCCAGTGCGACCGGCAGGCGCAATGGGCCGGCAATGCAATCCTGGGGTGACAGTTCGAGGGCTGCCGAGGCTTCAGGGATTCGGAATTGTCGAGCCCCGGTGTGGTTGAATCTGCTCGTTCATGGCCCGCGGAGTCCTTTGCCCCAAATGCGCGATGATCGCTGCGGCCACCGCGACCGTTTGTCCCCGGTGCGCCACTGTCTTCGCGTCAGGCATTGACGCGTCGGAACGATCGCCCAACCACGGCTCGGCCTTGACGGTAGACGAGGACGGCCCCCGAGGGGCCACCCGGCCGTTCAAGGCGTTCACTCCCGACGCGACCTTTACCGACCACGACCATGCAGGGGCGACGGTCGACCTCGACGGCGCCGATTCGCAGACGATGGAGCTGCGCGCACTGCAGGGTCCGACCCCCGAGCAGGCCCAGGAGCCCCAGCCGAAGGGGACCTCTGCACCCCGCCGGACCCAGGCAGACCCGGTGGCGCAGGTCAACGCTCCGGCCGCGCGCCGCCCGGGTGCGCTGGCTCAGCACCAGGCCGCCGCTGCCGCCGTCCCGCCCTCACCCCGGAAGGACCCGATGACCGGGGAAAAACTGGGCGAGTACATCGTCGAAGAGAAGATCGGCACCGGAGGAATGGGCGTCGTCTACAAGGCACGCCAACCGCAAATCGGCAGCACGGTCGCGATCAAAATCCTTCGGGGCGACGTGATCGTCGACAAGCGCGACCTGCAACGGCTGCTCGACGAGGCGCGGGTGGTCAACGCGATCAAGCACCGGGGAATCATCAACATCTTCGGCGCCGGAGAGCTGCCGGACGGACGGCAGTACCTGGTGATGGAATACCTCGATGGCGAGACGCTCGAGAAGCGGCTCGAGCGGGTGGAACGGCTTTCGACCGCCGACGCGCTGCCGATTCTCGATGAGGTGCTCGCCGCGCTCGCTGCCGCGCACGGCACCGGCATCGTTCATCGCGACCTCAAGCCGGCGAACATCTTTCTGGTCAAGCAAAGCGACGGGCCCGACCTGGTCAAGCTGCTCGACTTCGGGCTCGCGCGACGGCAGATGCAGGAAGTCAGTCGAATCGCTGGAACGCCCGACTACATCTCGCCTGAGCACGCGCGGGGGCGACCGGCGGGCCCTCCGGCAGATCTCTACGGCTTTGGAGTGCTGGCGTTTCACCTGCTCACCGGAGAGCTGCCGTTCAAGGGCAACACTCCGATGGAAATGATGGAACAGCACGTTCACTCTGCGCCGCCGGTGCCGACGGAAATCAACCCCTCGATTCCCCCCGCGATGAGCGGGCTGATCCTCGCGCTGATGGAAAAAGATCCGGCCCGCCGACCCGACGCAGATCGCGCGCGGCAAGACCTCAAGGCCGCGGGTCGGCAGCTGCAGACGAAGGCAGGGCTCGAAACCTCGAATCCCATGGGCGGCCGACCTGCGTTTTCCGCCCCCCACCGCGCTGGGCTCGATTCGAGGCTCAAAGAGCTCACCCGGAAAGGGGACCTCGCCTTGCTGCTTCGCACTGCAACGCGCAACTGGCCCTGGGTCCTGGCCGGCTTTGCGCTGTTGTGGGTGGTAGGGGTGGTGGTCTGGATGAGGTTGACCCCGAACGTCCCCATTCCGCCCGCCACGCCCTTCCCCGGTTCGGTCAAGAAGGCCGCGGCGCCAGTGAGAGTCGCGCCGCAAATCGAGGTGAAGCGCGAAGTCCCGGTCGAGCCCGGTGCCCCCAAACCTTCCCCCCCCGAACCTTCCCCCATCGAAGCCCCACCGCTCGAAGCGCCCGCCGCTGCCGTGGCCGCACCGGAAAAGCACGACCTGGCCCGGGCGCCGCCCCTGAAGGAAGAGGTCGCTTTGAACAAGTGGCGGCTGAAGATGAAGAACGAGCTGGCGGTGCTCGATGCGCAGCTGTCGGGGAACCTCGAGCAGTTTCGCCCGGCACTCAATGACCTCGCCTTCGACATCGAGGGGGTCAACAACCCGCAAGGGCAGCAGTCGACCCAGGACCGGCTCGAAGCGTTGAAAGTGAAGTTCGAGCACGAAACCGAAAGCCGCTGAAAGTCGCCCCACGCGCACACATTGCGCAGGGCTTGCCCGTCGAAGCGGGGGGGTGTAGCTGCCCGGGTAGCCATGGCCAAGGAAGCGAAGAAGAAACCTGACGCGCCGAAGAAGGCCTTTCCGCGCCCCTCGCTGGTCACCCACTCTGACGCGCTGCCGCTGGAAGGCGCGCTGCTGAAGGCGATGTACGAGAACATGGTCAAGTCGCGCGCTCTGGAAGAGCGGCTGATCGCGATGTACAAATCAGGGCACGGCTATTTCTGGATTGGAGGACCTGGCGAAGAGGCCTTCAACACCGCGCTCGGGATGCTGATCAAAAAAGGGCAGGGCCCGGCGTTCGACTTTCTCCACTTCCACTACCGGCAGTCGGCCACGTTGCTGGCGATGGGCGAAGAGCCGATCGGCTCGCTGCGGCAGATGAAGAACACCGCCACGGACCCCTACTCCCACGGGCGCAACTTCGCCGGCCACTTCAGCAAGAAAGAATGGAACGTCGCTCCGGTCAGTTCCCCGATTGAAGTGCAGTACGCGATGGCCCCGGGCACCGCGATGGCGCAGAAGCGGTTTGGTGGCGACGGGATCACGATCGTCACCGGCGGCGACGCGGGTACGGCCGAAGGAGACTTTGCTTCCTGCCTCATCTGGTCGACGCGGCCAGGCAACGAGCTGCCGATTTTGATCTGCGTCACCAACAACAAGTGGGGCATCTCGACCCCCTACGCGACCCAGCAGGGTGTCGAAAAAATCTCGGACCGCGGCGTGGCCTTTCAGATGCGCACCAAGACGATCGACGGCAATGATCCGATCAGCTGCTACCTCGAGCTCACCGAGGCGATGGAATACGTCCGCACCGAGCGCAAGCCGTACCTGGTCGAAGCCAACGTCTCTCGCCTGTTCGGTCATTCGTCGGCGTCCGGAGCAAACTTCGCAACCGGCGAGGCCGACTGCATTCCCCTGTTCGAAGCGAAGCTGCTCAAGCATGGAGTGCTCAAGAAGGGCGAGGCCGAGGCGCTGAAGGCGAAGTGGACCGACGCGATCGCCGAGCAGGCGCGGCAAGTGCGTGACGAGCCGCAGCCCGAGGGCAGCTCCATCTTCAACCACATTTTCGCGGAGTAATTTCAATGGCGAGCATGGCCCAGGCCATTCGAATGGCGCTGCACTACGCGGAAGAGAATCTCGGCGTCACCGACATCTTCGGAGAGGACGTAGGTCCTCCCCTGGGCGGGGTGTTCACCGTGACCCAGGGCTTGAAGACGACCTGGAACACTCCGCTGGACGAACGGGGAATCATCGGGGTCGCGATGGGCCTGGCGATGGCCGGCCAACGCCCGGTCGCCGAGATTCAGTTCTGCGACTACATCTACAACACCATCGACCTGCTCAAGCTTGCGGGAAGCACCTGCTGGTCGAGCCACGGCGACTGGAATCTGCCGATGGTGGTGATGACTCCGGTCGGCAGTGGAATTCGCGGCAGCATCTACCACTCGCATTCCTTCGACGCGACGGCGACCCACATTCCCGGCTGGAAGATTGTGATGCCCAGCAACCCGCTCGATGCCTACGGGCTGATGATTTCCGCCTGCCGCGAGAAGAACCCGGTGATGTACCTGAAGCCCAAGGCGCTGCTGCGGGTGCGCGGTGAAGAGGCGATTCCCGGTGAGCCGGGCGATGACAAGCAGTTGTCGAAGATGATCGACGCTCCGCTGGGAGACCGCTCGAAGTGGGCGCCCCGCTGGCCCGAGCTGACCGACTACGCGGTGAAGATCGGCGAAGGGAAAATCGTGCACCCCGGCAGCCGGCTCACGGTGGTCAGCTACGGCCGCACGCTGCCGCTGTGCGTGAACGCGGCGAAGACTTTGGCCGCCGAGGGCATCGACGCGGAAGTCATCGACCTGCGCAGCCTTTGGCCGTACGACTGGACGATGATCAAGGCCAGCGTCGAGAAGACCGGCCGGGTGCTCTACGTGAATGAAGACACCGAGGTGACCAACTTCGGAGAGCACCTGGTGCGGCGCACGGTCGAAGAGTTGTTCTACAAGCTCAACGCCGCGCCCAGGCTGCTCGCGGGCAAGTTCATTCCTGGAATCGGGCTGGCCGATGCGCTTGAGCTGATGTCGGTGCCCCAGCAAAACGACATCGAGCAGGCGATGCGCGCCCTGTCCGCCGAAGAAGCCTGACCCCGAGAAGGGGGATGTGCGCCCAGGCACAGTCGACAACTCAAAAATGTTGGGCGTAGGCTGTCGCGCGATGCCTCGACTGACATTACCGATTCTGATGATCCTGGTCGCTGCCAGCAGCTGTGGCCGTTCGACTCCCTACACCTACCCGCCCGGAACTGTTCTGCCGGGCCAACCGGGAATGATGCTCCTCCCCGACGGAGGCGTGGGCCCGATCATCCCGACGATGACGTGCAAGCCGATCGACAGCGACCTGTTCACGTTGCCGCCGAAGACCAAAAAACCGATCGACGTGCTGTTCGTGATCGACGACTCGGCGAGCATGAAGAACGACCAGGAAGCGCTGGCGGCGAACTTCAAGTCGTTCATCGAGAGCTTCATCACCAGCGAAGTCGACTTTCACCTCGGCACGGTGACGACCGACATGATCAAGCCAGGTCGGAAAGGAGAGCTGGTTCTTCCGGGCTCTCCGATGGTGCGGTTCCTCGTTCCGTCGACGCCGAACCTCACCCTGGCGTTCGAGGCGATGGCGAACGTCGGGGTGAATGGGAGCCCCGACGAGAAGGGCCTGGCGGCGGCCAGAGCGGCCCTGTCCGAGCCGCTGCTGAGCGGCGCGAACAAGGGGTTCCTGAGGAAGGAAGCCGACCTCGGAATCGTGATCGTCGCCGATGAGGATGATCACGACAGTGACACGGTCGCCAACTACGTGAGCTTCTTCAAGGGCCTGAAGACCGACATTGCAGCGATGAGCATTTCGTCCATCGCGCTGCAAAACGGAATCATCTGCAGCACCGCGAACTGGCGCTACGTCCAGGTCGCCCGGGCATTCGGGCCGCGCGGCCTGGTCAGCTCGTGCACCCCCGACTACGCGGAAACGCTCAAAGCCATCGGCGGCCGGCTGGTCGGCTCTCATTGCGTCATCGGCCTGAAGCGGTGGCTCGAGGAAGGGGCCCGGGTGCACGTGCTCGTCAATGGCGCCCCGTCCAACTTCATCCCCTACCCTCCTGACGAGGCGTACGCGAACGGGAGCATTCAGTTGCTGACCTGCCCCTCCGGCGGCGGCACGGTCGAGATCGTCTACGAGGAATGTGTAGAGAACTAGTCGCTTTGTCGGCTGGGACTGCGGGCGCGTCAGACGAATCTGAGCTGGGCGCGCTCGGGCAGCTGGCTGGGGGGGCGGTCGGTGACCCAACCGTACTCGAGGGCGCTCAGAAAGCCTTTCTCTACCCAGACGAGCAGGGTCCCGATCGGCTGGCCCGAGTCGTAGGCCCAGCATTGACCCGGTACCGGGCCTTGCTCGAAAGCAGATGCGAGGGGCGAACCCTCGAGAGCGAGCTCGAGGAATGTGACTGGGCCGCCCGACACCTGGACGTGCGGAACCTGACCCAGCAATGCCCCCTGGCCCTCGAAGTCTCGGGCCTCGATGACGGCGACGAGCAATTCTCGAACGCGCACGAGGTCCCAATCGGCCACGAGACCTCGCCCCAGGCCCGCCGCAGAGCGCCGAGCTAGTAGATGCCCTTCATCGACGGGTCGGCCAGCCCGAAGTCCCGCATCGCCTGACGCATGAAGAACGGCGCTTCCTCGTACTTCGACAGCTCGAGGCAGGCCTTGTTCGAAGCGCAGGTGCACGAAGAGTTGTCGGTGGGGTTGCAACCCGGGCGGCCGTTCGAAAGCTGGCCGTTGGGAGCGACGTAGCTGATCGACGGGTCGTACTTCACCCGCGGCTGACCGTTGGTGATGGTCGGCAGGACCCAGTCGGGAGCCCCGTCGAGATCTGCGTCGGGGCCCGGCGTCACTTCATAGGCGCGGGCCAGCAGCTCATTGCCCCACTCGAGCATGCGGGCCGAGATTCCCTTCTCGACGCGCTTGCCCAGAATGGTCTCTTTTCCAAAGCTCTTCGCGATGTACGTCTTCCCTTTCGGAACGTGCAGCTCGATGCGGTTCGGGAAGCCCGGGTCGGTGTCGGCGCCGACTTCCCAGATGTTCATCTGGTTGAGCCAGGTCTGCTGCTGGTTCTCGGGCAGGTACATCAGCGTCCACGCGATGAGGAACTTCTGCTGTTCCCATCCGACCTGGGGGTCGATCGCCACCGAGGTGGAAGAAGCCGTCTCGCACTGCAGGCTCTCTTCGCGCTGGAAGCAGGTCTCGGGCGTCGCCTTCCACCACTGGGTCCAGCCGACTGCCTTGCTGGGGTACTTGGTGGTCTGCTCGACCGAAGGAACCCCCTGGGTCGAGGCTGCCACCCGCGGGCCTTTGAGCACGTCATCGCCGGTCAGGTTGTTGCCGAGCCAGCGGCGGTAGCCTTCGGGGAACAGGTCGGCCAGCGAGACCGAACGGTAGCGCGCATCGAGGAAATCGCGCCGCGAGTCGCTGATGAAGTTGTCGACCGACTCGGTGAACAGCATCGCCGTCCAGGCCTTCTCGTAATACGAGCCGGCATTGACCGTGAACTGCGAGTCGTACTCGCCCTTGGTGGTGGCGAGCGCATTCTCGAGCGGGCGACCGCCGAAGGCGACGTTCCCGTAGTAACCAGTGGCGCCGTTGGGCATCGTCATCACCGTGGGTCCGGCGTTGCCGGCGGTGTCGAGGGTCGAGCGCAGAATCTTGGTCTGCGCGGCGCCCTGGGTTCCCATCTGGTGGGGGCCTGCCTGCGGCCGGGCCAGCTGCTTCGAGAAGTGATCGAAGCCCAGGCCCGAGGCGAGCATGTTGTCACCGAACAGCTCGATCGACAGGTACGGCCAGAGGCCATCGAAGTCGTAGCCCTGCTCCACCGCGAAGTCGCGATAGATGTTGGCGATCAGCCCGATGCCCTTGGCCGAGTCGCGCAGCTTCTCGTTGTAGCGGGTGAGCGAACGGGTCGCCGCGCCCCGGACGCTGAACGACTGCCGGTTGCGCCGGTAGTTGTCGAAGATGTGGTTGACCTCTTGCTGGGTGATGAGGAAGTCGAACAGCTCGTACGGGTCGGCGCCGTTGTCATGACGGTAGACGCTGAGGTTGCCCAGGTCCGCCCAACGGTCGGTCGCGAAACCATACGGAACGCGCAACCGTAGGTTCGGGTCGACCGCGTGGGTTCCGCGGCCGGAGCCCGGCTCTGCCATGTCGGCCCACGCGACGTAGTCCACCGGCTGCTGGCGGCAGCGGCTGTACTTCCCGGCGACGTTGACGATCAGCCCGTCGAACATCGGGTGCCACACCCCACTGACCGCATCGTCCCAGTGCGCGGGCTTGAAGTTGGCCGGGTCGACCTCTTCGCAGGACTGGATCATCTGGAACTCTTTCTGCAGTTCCGAATAGTGAATGGTGCGGGTGTCCTTGGGGTTCGCCAACGTCGGAGCGCCCACCTCGAACCGGATTCCCAGAATGCCGCCGAAGTTGTCGAGCTTGGCGATCGCACCCGTGCCTCGCGGAGTGCCGGCCCGGTAGGAGGCATCGGTGAAGACCGAGACCACGTCGCCGTAGAACATGCGGGCGGCCGCGAAGTCGTAAGCGCCGAGCCCGATCATGTCTTGAGTGGCTTCGCCCGCGTAGTCCATGGTCGAGGACTGCATGAACATCGTGAGCAGGTTCTTCTTTTCGTTGGCGTTGATCGGGTCGAAGTAGCGCGGACCGACGCAGGCGCCCGTGCCATCGAGGCCGGTGCACTTGGTGGTGTTGACCCCGTTGTCCGTGCGCAACTGCCAGTACTGGGGACGGTAGTTGAACGCGTCTGCCGAGCTGACGAAGTTGTGCCGCAGCCCGATCGAGTGCCCCATCTCGTGGGTCACGACCGCGTAATGCGCCCGCTGCGCGAGGTACTTTCGCATCGCGGCGGCCCGAACGGCCTGCACGTCTTTGCTCTGGGTACGGTCGAACTTTCCGAACTTCTCTTCGAGCAGGCTCGCCACATCGGCGATGGCCAGCGGGGCCGGAGCCTCGTTCATCACGCACGCGCCGCGCTCAGAAAGCGCGAGCTCTTTGGCCTGGCGCACTTCACGCTGCAGCACCGGGTTCGCGCCGCGCAACGGCGAGGCGAGCTCTGAGAGCATGTCGCTGCTCAGCTTCCCGTCGCCACCAGCGAAGGACTGCATCATCTTGGTGGTCAGCGCCGCTTCGGTGGCGGTGTTGAGGGCGTGCTTGCGGCGCGCCTCGTAGATCGGCTTGGTGCTCGAGGGCGCCTTCGCATCGAGGCGAATGTTCGCGCTGTCCCGCGCAATCTGCTTCAGGTCCTTGAACAGCGGGCTGGCCTTGAGGCCCGCGACCCGGGTGCGAACTTCGGCGGTGTCGGCCAGGCCCACCGCTTCGGCGAGAAAGCGGTCGCGCTCGCCGGCGGTGAGCTGGGGCAGGCTTCCCTTGCTGGACGCGGCTTCGGCGGCGCTGGCCCAGTCGCGAATGTAGTCGCCGTCGGTGATTTCAGGCGTGGTCAGCTCGCCTTTGATGTAGCGCGAGGTGTCGACGATGCTCTGGCTCCACAGGTCGGTGACGTGGGACCAGACGTTGATGCTCGCCGAGACGATTTCACCGGTGAGCGGGTCATTGGCGTCGACCATGATTCCCCAGGGCGAAGGGGTCTGGGGGGTGGTGATGGTGTTGACCTGGTGGTAGCGCAGGTCGCCCTTGCGCGCGTTGAGCGCGGCGCGGCAGGTGGTGATGACCGCGGTGTCGTTGTCCCTCTCAGCGTTGAAGCAGTTGAGCGCCGTCACATCGTCGGGAAGACGGGGCGAGCCGCAGGGGCCGGGGTCATGGGCTTCGACCGGGCTGTGGCAGAGCACCAACATCTCGGGAAGCGCTGCGAGCGCGCGGACTCCGGGGGCGTACTTGCGCTTGGCGCCGATGCTCTGGGCCAGGCTGGTGCAGTCTTCGCCGACATAGGCGCGGCCGTCGCGGCAATCATCGACTTCGCCGGCGAGATCGATCGCATCCTGGTTGTCGTCCATCTGGCCGTTGTAGACGGGGAAGGTGGTTTCGCACGCGGTGCCCTTGGTGCGAACGCACTCGGAGTAACGCGCAGTCTGGACTGCGCTGCGCAGGGCAACGTCCCATTCGTGGGCGGCCTTGCGGGTGGCATCGAAGAACTCGGGGCTCGAGCCGCTGGCGTAGTACCAGGCGATCGGACGCACCTTGCGGTCCTTGAAGGGCAAGGTGCAGGCCTGGCGGAAGGTGTCGCAGCGCGAGCCGCTGCCGACTGCCTTGCACTCGTCTTCAGTGCCGTCTTTGTCGAGGTCGCGGTGGGGGTCTGCACCGACCGGGGTGGAGGTCGGGGTGAAGCACGAGACCGGGCCGGTCATCGCTGCGGGGTCGGTGTAGACGTGGCTGCGTTCCCAGATGTTGTAGCGGTTGATGAACCGGTGCCACTGGGTGTCGGTCATTCCGTAGTTGCGCGCGTAGCCCTTTCGATCAGAAGTGAAGGCGCCGAACGCCTGGAACTTGAGGCCGTCCCAGTCCTGCGCTTCGTAGTCGTTGTCTTGGACTTTGCGGAACGACTGACGAATCGTGAGCTCGACCGGAGAGCATTGCGCGGCCGGAGCGACGCCGCCCGCGAAGTCCGCGTCGTACATGCAGGCCGGCACCATTCCACCGCCGAAGCGGGCGAGGTCGATCATCAGCGGTTTGGCAAAGGCCTTGTTGGTGACGTCGAGGTAGCCCACCGCGGGGTCAAAGTGGGGAGCGTCGGGGTGGCCCGGCTCGTTGACGAAGTACGCCAGGGGCTCGTACGAGATGCCGCCGTAGAGCCCGATTTGCGAAAGCGAGTCGTAGTCGAAGTTGTCGGTGCTGAGGTTCTTCGACCAGTCGACGCGCATCTTGGTGCGCTCGTACCAGGGGCGATCTTTGTCGTTCTCTTCGATGACGTTGAGCTGCTCGCCGGTCGACGGGTTGTAGTCGCGCTTCACGTCGAAGTGCTTCGAGATCTTGTAGGCGGCGACGACGATTCCGTCGTTGGTGGCCTTTCCGGCTCCGCGGCCATCGCTGCCTTCGATGCGCTCGTACGCGAGGCGGGCGATGAGCAGATCTTCCTGCACCGTCCACTTGATCCGGCTCAGCGGCTGGGCATACGTCGAGGTGAAGAGCCCGTCTTGTCCGGCGCCGTAGCCCACGTCGACCAGCGTCCCCTGGGACCAGAATTCCGGGTCATCGCTGATCGCCTTGAAGTCCTTCCCGATGAAGAACTCTTTGTCGAAAGAATCGGGCTGGACGCGCACGATCGGCGGTTGCTCCTGAGCGCAGCTGGCCAGAAGTGCGGCCGTGGCGCAGAGCCAGAGCGATGAGAGGAGGCGCGTCTTCATGTGGATTCTCCAAACAGACCAGACACTGCGGCTTCGATGTCGAAGCTGGCGTCGAGGTACAACGTGGTGTTGCGATTGAACAACGGAAAGTAGCGGGTGCCGGAGGTGTTGATCTGCGGCGAGAAGGTGAGCGCGCCGACGGTGAGGGCGATCGGCCGGAACAGCTGCCAGGTCACCGAGAGATCAAAGGTGGTGTAGCTGCGCACCGGAGTGTCGACTGCCGCGGCGATCGGCCCCAGCTCGGCGGGCGCGGCGGACAGCGGGTAGAGCCAGAGGTGGGTGAGAAGGAAGGTGGCGTTGATCGACAGCTTCTCGATCGGGTTGAAAGCAATCGAGGGCCCGTGGGTCAGATCCGAGTGGGCGTTTCGCTTTCCGGTGGTGATGAACTCGGCGCACTCGGCCGCCAGGGGATTGCCGCACGCGATGCTGGGAGATTCGTTCTGGGCGGTGGTGTACCGATGAAACCGGTAGCTGTAGCGGCCGCCGTACGCGACGGTGAACCCGAAGGGAAAAGCGCGAGAGACCGACAGCCCGGGGCCAATCGCCAACAACCGGGTGGCCGCGCGCGACGTCTTCGAGGTGGGGAAGGCGATGCGAAGATCCGCCCCGACGTGGATCTTGGAATGTTTTTCAGTCCACCCGGTGAGTCCCCCTTCCAGCGCAAGGTCCGAGAACTCGACCTCATTGCGGCGGGTGGTGCTTTCAGACGGGGTGAATTCCTGAGCCAGATACAGCCGGGCCCGAACGAAGAGCAGGTCGTTGAAGTGCCATTCGGGTGCGATTCCGAGTCGGTGGGACCAGGTCGGGTTGTAGTGGGGCTCGGCTCCTCGATCGAAGGTGTAGGCGGTGGCCTGGTGCCCGTACGTCAGCGCGGACCCCCGATATTTGGGCTTCGCCTTCGTTTCGACCGCTGTTGTTGTGGTCTGAACGACCTGCGCCTGTGCCACGAAACTGGCGACGATCGCGATCAGTCCGACAAGCCCGGCGCGGTTTGTCGTTCTAAGGGGGTGCCAGGAAGACATTGCGGCGGCCTTGTGCAGGATACAGGCCAGCTCAGTGACCCATCAGGGCTCACCGGTCAATGACTGACTTCCCCGCTTTGTGGCTTCGAAGCGGCAACAGATTCATGTCCCGAGCTCTTGGGGACGAGGGCTGAAAAGACTTCAGCCGGCGTAGAACTCCAGGCCGACGGTGACGCGGTACTGCGGGTAGAAGAACGGAACACCAGAGATTTGGGGGATGGGCAGGGCGATGTTGAGGGGGTTGATGATCAAGTAGAAGAGGCGGTGGGCCTTCCACTCGAGCCCGAGCGGACTGAGCCCGAAGTAGAGGCCGACGCTGCCCGCGGGCGCCCCATAAAAGTTCGAGAGCAGCACCGAGGTCCCCGCGCTCAAAGTCGAGCGGAGGTTGAAGTTCTCGTAAGCCAGGGGGAACCGCAGAATACCGGTCAGAAAGGCATTGATGACCCCGCGACGAACCGGGGTGCCGTTGAGCGCGAACCACGGGTTCCACTCTCCATCGAGACCGATCGACCAGCGCCGGGTCAACCGCAGCCTCGCGCCCAGGGTCACCGCGAGCGCGGCTTTGTCGAAGGAAGCGCCGACCGCTGCGTACCCGCCGAAAGCCATTTGCGAAGGATCCACCGGCAGCGCCTCGGCGACCGCGGTCACGGTCGGAGGCGGAGGTGCGTGCTCGTCGATGCCACCGTCGGCCTGGGCCTGTGCGCTGCCGATCGTGAAGGGAAGCGCGAAGCAGACGGCCAGCAGGCCGGCGAAGGTGCCGAGGCGTCGGGCCCGTCGGCTCAGAGCGAGGAAGGCGAAGAGGGTGCCCAGTGCGGCCGCCTGGGTAGTCGAGGCGCAGCCGCAGCCGGCAGGCTTGGGGATCTTCGCTTCTGGAGCATCACACCAGCCGTTCTCGAAAGTGCAGCCCGGCTTGAAGCCCAGGTATCGATCGAGCGCGGCGTCGACCGCGGCCATCTTCTGGTCCTTCGTCTGGCTCGGGTCGAGCGTCGCGCGGAGCAGCGCGGCCGAGGCATCGGTCGCAAGCTCCCGCTTGTGTCTGCGCAAGTCATCGGGGTCGTCGCAGACATCGAGCACTGCGGCGTGCGCCGGCCCATCGGCCGACTCGACCAGGGTCTTGTTGACGAACGCGAGCCAATTCAAGGCCACGGTGATCTGCATCCCATCGACGCTTCGGTACGAGTGGGTGAAGCTGTCCTGCACCGCGTGCATCGCCTGGCCCATTCGAACGTAATAGGTGGGCAGAAGGGCCTCGACGCCGCCGCGGATGGACAGGTGCACGGCCAGTGAGGTGCGCTTTTCAGAGTCGACATTTCCGGACGCGTCGAGGCCCTCGAGGGCTTCGGCGATTCGCCCGCGAATGAAGGCCCGACAGGCTTTGATCGAGGCTTCGGTGCCCGCGGGCTCTTTCTGGCTCGCGTCGCGCAGGCAGTGCTCGGCCTGATCGGCCGGGTCGCCGTGAATCTCGGCCAGCTCGGTCAAATCTCCAGAGCCGCGGCCCTTGAGGTCGTTGTCGCGAACACCGATGACGAGGGTCACGGCTCCGAGGTCCGCCATGTCGTCCTCGGGCTTGAACTGCAGGTCGATAATCAAGGCTTCCTCGTTCGCGGTGGCGGTCAGGGGTGCGGCCGTTTTCAGCTCGGCCCGCACGGTGCGAAGTGCGAGCGACGTGATCCGCTCGTGGCAGCCGGCCGCGAAGGCGTTCTTGATCGTGTAGCCCTGCGCGGCACTTGACGCGACGCACACCCCGCACAGCGAAGCGAGGAGCCCGGGTGCCAGGGGCCTCAACCGTTGCGTCGCGAGCTGACCAGCATCACTCCGCCGGCCGCGATCATCAGCGCTCCGGCGATGGGGGCGATGGGCACCGAATGCTCCCGTTCCGCCGTCGCGTGAATCGGCCCGAGGTCGAGGACGGTGTCTCGGGACGTGTACCGAATGCCCCCGTAGACGAGGCCAAGCAAGCCCAGTGCAATCAACACCATTGCGGCGATTTTCATAGCGCCCGACAGAGCAGCCGGCGTGCCACGAACTTTCTGACATGTCGGTATTTCTTCGCAGCAGAGGGGCGCCCTGCCAGATCGACCTCTTCGGGCTTCGAGCTCTGCACCGAAGGGAACGGAAGGGGCGCGAGGCAAAATAGGACGGTGAGGCACTCTTGCGCGCGGTGAAGAACGGACATGAAAAAGCCCGCGGGCTGCGCGGGCTTCAGTTCAAATGAAGTGAGGTCTAAGACTACTTGCGGTGATCCCACCCTCGGCGAACGAATGGCTTGGCTTCTTCGAATTTCATCCCCGTCTGACCAGAGTCCCATTCACCCGACAGCTTGGTCTCGAGCCTCTCGTCCCACTGGGTGAACTTCTGGCCGTATTCCTCGCGGGCGCCAAACCCGTAGGCGACCGCCGGCTCGACCTTCTCGAAGTCCGGAGGATTGGGCTGGTTCGCAGGGGGAATCGCCTCGCTTCCCGCCGCCTGTTTCACGGTGTCGGCGACGCCCTGGCGAAGCTCTTTGCCACTGTCGACGTGGAGATCCGCCTTGGTCTGGGCCCAATCTCGCTTGAGTGCTTCCTTCGCGTGGTCCCACGCGCTGCCGTGCTTCTCTTCCTTCCAATAGCTCGGGTGCCACTGACTGTTGCCTTTTGAAGTCGCCATGTTGTTTGTCCCTGGGTTGTGTTGCGTTTGAGCGGCACTTTGCAAACACCTCGCCATGAACCCTGATGGAAACGTGGCTGTTTGCGACGCCCTTTCGATGCAACCTCACCCCGGTGAGACAACATTGAGCGCAGGTACGAGCGGTATTCTTTGTGCTTGGCCGGAGCTTCATGAATTCTCCGCTCACCCCAGGGATCCTCGCGGCAGTGGTGCTGTGCTGCGCGTGCGATTCGAAAGTGTCGTCGTACCGAATTACCAGCCACGTCCCGTCAGACCCGGACGCATTCTCGAATGCTCTGTATCAATCGACGGCCGCGCAACTGACTGCGGGCCACCACGTCGAGCTGGTCAACAACGGAGCGGTCTTCGATCGCCTCGAAGAAGAGCTGGCCAAAGCGCGCGTGAGCATCAACCTGGTCCTCTTCATCTGGCGACCCACCGAGCCTTCGCAGCGCATGGTGAACGCGATCACCGCCCGCGCGAAGGCGGGCGTCACCTGCCGGATCATCGTCGATGCCATCGGAAGCTCGGAGTTCGAGGACGCAGTGAAGCCTGCGTTGGTGGCCGCGGGGTGCGACGTGCGCACCTTCAGGCCCGCGAAGAGCGGAGCGACCGGAGATCGCAACCACCGAAAGATCGTGGTCATCGACGGAAAGGTCGGGTTCACCGGAGGCTTCGGAATCGAGAAGCCCTGGTTGGGCAACGGGCGTAAGCCGGACGAATGGCGGGAATCGAACGCGATCGTCGTCGGGCCGGCGGTGAACATGATGCAGCAGGCGTTTGCGGACAATTGGCAGGAAGTCGGCGGGCCGCTGCTTCCTTCCACCGATTTTCCGGTGCCCGACGTGACGGGGCCGACGCGCGCGGCGTTCGTTTCGAGCACCGAATCGGCGCACCTCACGCGGGCCGAACGGCTGATTCAGCTGGTGATCGCCTCGGCGACGCGGCGGGTGTGGATCGCCAATGCGTATTTCGTCCCTTCGCCCGGCGTGGTCGAGCTGCTGCTCGAGAAGAAGCGCCAGGGCGTCGACGTGCGAATCATGGCTCCCAGCGATGCCACCGATCACAAGCAGGTCCTACGCGAGCAGCGCGCGACGTACCCGAAGCTGCTCGCCGGAGGCGTGCGCATCTGGGAATACCAGCCATCGCTGCTGCACTCGAAGACGATGCTGGCGGACGACCACCTCAGTATCCGCTGCACGGAGTGGTGGTTGCGGGCAGCGACGGACTGAAGGGTGTTGTCAGCTCGCCGACGGCGTGATCGCGGCCGGGATGGTCAGGGGTCCG
>JAYVCD010000183.1:0-10100 GCA_043750125.1 Archangiaceae bacterium
GTCACCTACGAGTGCAGCCTCGACGGTGCGGTCTTCATCGCCTGCGCCAATCCTTCGATGTTCAACGGCCTCGCAGACGGGGTGCACTCGCTGCGGGTCCGGGTCAAGGACGGCCTGGGCAACTTCGACACCACGCCCGCGCTGCGCTTCTGGACGATCGACACCCTGGTTCCGGGGGCGCCGGTCGTGACCTCGCCTGGCGATCAGGCGGTGATCGGCTACGACACCCCGATCATCACCGGCACCGGTCAGCCGGGCTCGACAGTCACCGTGCGCCTCGATGGCGGCGCGGCGGGCACTGCGCTCGTCGACCCGAGCGGTCACTGGACCTTCACCCCGGCCGCTCCGTTGTCATCCGGGATGCACACCGTCTCGGCCACGGCCACTGATCCTGCGGGCAACCTCAGCCCGAGCTCGGCCACCCACAGCTTCACCGTCGACCTGAGTGCGCTCGACACTGCGATCGTCTCTGGCCCGTCGGGGAGCACGTCCAGCACCAGCGCGATCTTCACCTACGGCTCGAACAAGTCGGGCGTCACCTACGAGTGCAGCTTCGACGGCGCTGCCTTCACCTCGTGCAGCAACCCGCAGCTGCTCAGTGCCCTCGCAGACGGGACCCACACCCTGCAGGTGCGGGCAAAGGACGCGGGCGGCACGGTCGACTCGACCCCCGCGTCCCGCACCTGGACGGTGGACACCGTCGCGCCCTCGGCTCCGGTGGTTCCCTCCCCGTCCGATGGCTCGACGATCGGCACCACGATGCCGACGATCTCTGGCACTGCCGAGCCGTTCAGCACGGTCACGGTGTTGATTGATGGGGTGGTTGCCGGCACCACCACCGCCGACGCCAGCGGCAATTGGACCTTCGTACCCGCCACGCCGCTCACCCCCGGCAGCCACACCGTGGCAGCCCAGTCCACCGATGCGGCGGGCAACGTCAGCCCGAGCTCGGCGATCAACACCTTCACCGTCGACACCGGGACGCTCGACACCTTCATCGTCAGCGGACCCAACCTCTTGAGCCGAGTCTCCACCGCAGCGTTCGACCTCGACTCGAACCGATCGAACGTCACCTACGAGTGCAGCCTCGACGGCGCGGCCTTCAGCGCCTGCAACGATCCGGCGACGTTCCTTTCCCTTCCCGACGGGAGCCACACCCTGCGGGTGCGCGCCACCACCGGAGCCGGCATCGTCGACGCCACCCCGGCCTCGTTCACCTGGACCATCGACACCGTCACCCCCGACACCACGATCGTCAGTGGCCCCCCGGCACAGACCCTGGCGACCTCGGCGAAGTTCGACTTCTCGAGCACCGAGGCCGGCGTCAGCTACGAGTGCAGCCTCGACGGCGGCCCGTTCGTCACCTGCTCGAACCCGGTCACCTTCGGTCCGCTCGGGGTCGGAATGCACACCCTCGCGGTGCGGGCCCGCGACCCCGTCGGCAATGTTGACCCCACCCCGGCCCAGCACGTGTGGGCGGTGATGCCGGTGCTCGACACGGTGATCGTGAGCGGACCTCCGGCGACCAGCAAGAGCGCTGGCGCGATGTTCTCGTTCTCCTCTCCCAACGCCAGCGTCACCTACGAGTGCAGCCTCGACGGCGCGGCCTTTACCGCCTGCGCCAACCCGTCGACCTTCAGCGCCCTCGCCGACGGCGCCCATACCCTGCGGGTGCGCGCCCGGGACGCCGCCGGTAACTTCGACACCACCCCGGCGCTCCACGCATGGGTGATCGACACCGCCGCGCCCGCGGCCCCGGTCGTCGTCTCGCCCGCCGACGAATCGACCCTCGGCTACGACAGGCCGGTCATCAGCGGCACCGGCGAGCCCGGCGCGACGCTGACGGTGATCCTCGACGGGATGATCGCCGGGACGACCGTCGTCGACCCGAGCGGCAACTGGAGTTTCACCCCCGCCGCGCCGCTCGCGAGCGGGTTGCACACCGTCTCGGCCAACGCCACCGACCCGGCCGGCAACGTCGGGCCCAGCTCGAGCCCGAACAGCTTTACGGTAGACCTGGGCATCCTCGACACCACGATCGTCTCTGGGCCGTCGGGCAGCACGGGCAGCGCCAGCGCAACCTTCGCGTTCGGCTCGAACCAGACCGGCGTCACCTACGAGTGCAGCCTCGACGGAGCCGCGTTCACTGCCTGCACCAACCCCTCGACCTTCGGGGCGCTCGCCCAGGGCACCCACACCGTCGCAGTTCGCGCGAAGAGCGCCGCCGGCACCGTCGACCCCACCCCGGCCACCCGGACCTGGACAGTGGACACCGTCGTCCCGGCTGGCCCGGTGGTCGTGACCCCGGCCAACAACTCGACGATCGGCACGACCCGGCCGACCATCACCGGCAGCGCCGAGCCGCTCAGCACGGTGACGGTGATGATCGACGGAATGGTCGCCGGCACCACCACGGCCAACGCCAGCGGCGACTGGACCTTCGTCCCCGCGGCGCCGCTCAGCCTGGGCAACCACACCGTCGGGGCACGCGCCACCGATGCGGCGGGCAACGTCAGCCCCGCCTCGGCAATCAACACCTTCACCATCGACACCGCGACGCTCGACACCTTCATCGTCACCGGACCGAACCAGGTGAGCCGGCTCACCGACGCGGCGTTCGACCTCGACTCGAACCGGTCGAACGTCACCTACGAGTGCAGTCTCGACGGCGCGGCGTTTACCGCCTGCAGCGACCCAGCGACCTTCACCGGCCTCGCCGACGGCAGCCACACGGTACAGGTGCGCGCGAAGGACTCGCTGGGCAACGTCGACGCCACCCCGGCCTCTTTCAGTTGGGTGGTCGACACCAGGGCCCCTGCGGCGCCGGTGGTGACTTCCCCCGCCAATGGTTCGACGGTGACCAACAACCGCCCCCCGGTGACCGGAACGTCCGAGCCGGGCGCGCGGGTCCGGGTCAGCATCGATGGTCAGTTCGTCGGAATCGCCACCGCCGACGCGACCGGCAAGTGGACGCAGCCGCTGGGCACCGCGCTGAGCAACGGCCCCCACACGGTGAGCGCCACCGCGACCGACGCGGCAGGGAACGTCAGCCCCGCCTCGGCGACCAACTCCTTCACCGTCGTCACCCAGATGCCGATGCCGATGGCGCCGACGATCACCTCACCGACCAACGGCGCCAGTACCGGGAACCGGACCCCGACCATCACCGGAAAGGGGCCTCTGAACAGCAAGGTCGACGTCTTCGTCGACGGGGTCCTCGTCGGCTCGACCACCACCGATGCGAACGGCGATTGGTCCTTCACCCCGACGACGGCGATTTCCGATGGCAGCCACGTGATCACAGCCCAGGCCAGCCAGGGCGGCCTGCGCTCGCCGAGCTCTGCGCCGGTGATGATCACGGTGGACACCACTGCGCCCGACACCCGAATCGTCACCTCGCCTCCTGCCGCGAACCGCGCCGCAACTGCCGCCTTCACCTTCGGCTCGGACGACCCGGCGTCGACCTACGAGTGCAGCCTCGACGGTGCGGACTTCGTCGCCTGCAACCAGGCGCAGAGCTTCAGTGGGCTGGCGGCCGGCAGCCACCTCCTCGAGGTGAGGGCGGTCGATGCGGCGGGCAACAAGGATCCGACTCCTGCGTCGTACCTGTGGAGCCAGACCCAGGCAACGCAGCTGCTCAGCGGAGGTGGCTGCGGCTGCTCCACCGTCGATCCGGGCGCGCTGCTCGGGCTGCTCGGCGGACTGCTGCTGAGCAGACGCCGCCGCGGGCCCGCTCGAGGGTGAGTCCAGCGCCCGCTGCACGAAACACGCGCTGAAGGAAACGAGGCAATCGCGGGCTGTTCTCCTCTGTCGCCTTCAGGTACATCGCGCCATTCATGGGACTTTCCATCGGTATCGTCGGGCTGCCCAACGTCGGGAAGTCGACCCTCTTCAACGCGCTGTCCAACGCCGGCGCCCTCGCGGCCAACTACCCGTTCGCGACCATCGAGCCGAACATCGGAGTGGTCCCGGTGCCGGACGAACGGCTGCAGAAGCTGGCCGACCTGGCCAAGCCCGAGAAGATCCTCCCCACTGCGCTGGAGTTCGTCGACATCGCCGGCCTGGTCCGCGGAGCGAGCAAGGGTGAAGGCCTGGGCAACCAGTTCCTGGGCAACATTCGCCAGGTGGACGCGGTGCTCTACGTGCTGCGCTGCTTCGAGGACGAGAACATCACCCACGTCGAAGGAAGCATCGACCCGGTCCGCGACAAAGAGACCGTCGACACCGAGCTGTGCCTCAAGGACCTCGAGTCGGTCGACAAGCGAAAGGACCGCACCCAGAAGCTGGTCAAGACCCCGGGGAAGGAAGGGGAGCTCGCCCGCGCCGAGATGGTGGTGCTCGACAAGGTGAAGGCGAAGCTCGACCAGGGAATCCCGGTGCGCGCGCACGGGCTGAGCGAAGACGAGATGTTGCTCATTCGCGAGATGTTCCTGCTCACCAGCAAGCCGGTGCTCTACATCGCCAACGTGATGGAAAATCAGCTCGCCACCGCCGAGAGCGACCCCCACGTCAAAGCCGCCCGCGCGCTGGCCGCGAAAGAAAACGCCGACCTGGTGGTGCTCGCCGCTGCGCTCGAAGCCGAAATTCAGCAGCTGCCAATCGAAGAGCGCCCCGAGTTCCTCAAGTCCTCAGGGCTCGACGAGCCGGGCCTGAACAAGGTGGTCCGCGCCGGCTACAAGCTGCTCGGGCTGCAGACCTATTTCACGGTCGGCCCGAAAGAAGTCCGGGCGTGGACGATTCACAAAGGCTGGAAGGCGCCGCAGGCCGCGGGCGTTATCCACACCGATTTCGAGAAGGGCTTCATCAAGGCCGAGGTGATCGGCTGGAAGACCCTGGTCGAGCTGGGCAGCGAGCTGGCCGCCCGCGAGAAGGGTTTGTTGCGAATGGAAGGAAAGGATTACGTGGTACAGGACGGCGACTGCATGCACTTCCGCTTCAACGTGACGACCTGAGTGGGTACCCATCTTCCCTGTCGAGCGAAGGTCGACGGCCTGCCCGAAATGGGCAAGGCGATGCTCGACGATGAAGGCGTCATCTTTCACGGGAAAGACGAGCGGGTGGTCGTCCGTTTCGTCGACAGCCGCGAGGCGGTGGTCGAAGGTGACTGGCTGATTTTCGGCCCGCTCGAGCTCGAGCTCGGCGCGAAGCAGGCGACGAAATGGGCGAAGGCGATCGCCACTCCGAAGTCGGTGCTGGAAAAGCTGGGCGTCAAGTCCGGCCAGACGGCGGTGCTGCTGGGTGAGTATCCCCACGAGTTCGAAGACGAGCTGCGCCGCAAGGGCCTCATCACCACCAACCGCCCCACCCGGTCGCTGCCCGAGCTGGTGTTCTTGTTCCTCACTTCTTCGAAGCAGCTGACCCGCCTGCCGCAAATCGCCGACACCGGCGTGCTGTGGATGATTCGCGGGAAGGGCAAGACGGCTCCCATCACCGAATCGCAGAGCAAGGCGGCGGCGCTGGCGGCCGGGTTGGTCGACAACAAGGTCATCTCGTTCTCGGCCACCCACTCGGCGGAGAAGTACCTGGTCTCGGTGCAGCGCCGCGGCTTGCGGACCTGAAGCAGCCGCGCAGCTCAGCCGTGGTAGACGCGCGAAGCGACGATTTTCCCACCGCGCACGTCGAAGACTTCAGCGACCGGGTACGGCGGCCCGTCGGACGCGTGCCGCAGGTACTCGAGGAAGACCCGGTCATCGTTCGCGGTGACGGTCAGCTCTTCGTAGCGCAGCGTGGGCAGGCGCTCGATCGCCTCGGACCACCACTGCTTCAGCGCCGCGTGGCCCTGAAGCTTCCCGCCGGTGGTGGGATTCGCGAGGCGAATTTTCGGTGAGGTGTGGGTGGCGTCGGCCGCGTACAGCGAGACCAGGCCGTCTGCGTCGTGGGCGTTGAAGGCCGCCAACCAGGTGCGACCCAACCGGGCATTGGCTTCTGAAGTGGAGCTCATGGCGTGCGGTTATTGCTTACTTCGCGCCACACACCACGCCCGCGATGTTCACGTCGGCGTCGAGAATCACCTTCGCCAGGACCGTGGTCTCGCTCTTGGGCCGCATTCCGCTGGCGGTGGTGGTGAAGGTCATCGACGGAGCGGCTGCATACGGCGCCAGCTCCACATCGAGCACGGTCAGCGAAATCTCTTTCAGCCCATCGAACGGACCGCCGCGGGCGATTTCCTTCTTCGCCAACCCATTGGCCTCGACGAAGAACGAGAGGCTCTTGAGGAAGGTGAAGTCCTGCCCGTTGGCCGGGGCGGTGATGGTCAGGCTCAGGGTTCGAAGCTTCACCGAGTTGATCTGCTCGCGCTTGATTCCCTGGTTTTTGAACTCCTGACTCTGGGTGATGTCGAAGTTCCCCAGGTTGGCAAAGCCGATGTCCCCGGTGAGCACCTCGACCAGAGAGCCGGCGGGAATGGTGGCGCTCGCCGACTGAGTCGAGCTGACTTTGGTCAGGCCTCCGCAGGTGACGAGGACGCCCATTACGAGAGCGACAACAACCGCGCGTGAAGTGTTAGGCATGGTTCGAGCCGTTTACTCCATGACCCTTCTTCGCGCCTTCGACGTCTCCTTAGCTTTTGGCAGCCGCACCCTCTTCTCCCATGTCGAGCTGGTGATCGAAGCGGGCGAGCGCGTCGGCCTGGTCGGCGTCAACGGCAGCGGGAAGTCGACGCTGATGAAGATTCTCGCCGGGCAGCAGAAGCCGGACATCGGCACCCTGCAGCTGCAGCGCGGCGCGCGGGTGACCTTCCTTCCGCAAGAGCCCGAGTTTCCGGCGGGAGCGACAGTGCAGAGCGAGCTGGAAGTCGCCCAGGCTCCGTTGCGCGCGGCGCTGGCGGCCCACGAGGCGCTCGCCCACAGCATGACGGGCACCGACGAAGAGATGAAGAAGCTCTCGGCGCTCGCCGACACCGTCGAGCACCTGGGCGGCTGGGACACCGGGCACGAAGCGAAGAAGCTGCTCGATCGGCTCGGGGTCAACGAGTGGGAACGCCCGGTGGCCGAGCTGTCGGGAGGGCTGAAGAAGCGGGTGGCGATCGCCAAGGCGCTGTTGGCGCGGCCTGACCTCTTGATGCTCGACGAGCCCACCAACCATCTGGACGCCGAGACGGTCGAGTGGCTGGAAGAAGAGCTCGACGAGCGCGAAGGAGCGCTGCTGCTGGTCACCCACGACCGCTACTTCCTCGACGGTCTGGTCGACCGGATGGTGGAGGTCGAGCCGGTCATTTCGGAGCAGCAGCCCGGCGGCCTGGTCTCCTACCCCGGCAACTACCAGGCGTGGCTGGAACAGAAGCTGGCGCTGCAGCAGAGCCAGGCGACCCAGGCGCACAAACGCGACCGGTGGATTTCGCAGGAAATCGCGTGGATGCGGCGCGGCCCGCAGGCGCGACGGACGAAGACCAAGCAGCGAATGGAGCGCGCCGCCAAGCTGCTGACCGAGCGCGGCTTCGTTCGCCCGAAGGTCGCCGACCTGCAAGTCGCCAAGGCCCCGCGGCTGTCGCAGATTGTGATCGAGGCGAAGGGGATCTCGAAATCGTTCGATGACCGCCAGGTCTTCAAGGACGTGAGCTTCATTCTTCAGCCCGGCGAGCGCGTGTGCTTGATGGGAAAGAACGGCGCGGGAAAGACGACGCTGATCAAGACGCTGCTGACCGAGCTTCAGCCCGACACCGGAACGGTGGTGACGGGCGCGCGGACCAAGGTGGCCTGGTTTGATCAGCACCGCGAAGGCCTGGACCCCACGCTCACCGTTTACGAGAGCGCCCTGGGTCCCGACGGAAGCGACTGGGTGATGTTGGGCGACAGCAAAGTGCGGGTCGCCGAGTACCTCGAAGATTTGTTGTTCCCGATTCCGATGCAGCGGCAGAAGGTCTCGGCGCTGTCGGGCGGCGAGCGCAACCGCCTGCTGCTGGCCAAGCTGTTCCTCGAGGGCGCCAACGTCCTGGTGCTCGACGAGCCGACCAATGACCTCGACCTCGTCACCCTCACCGTGCTCGAGCGCCTGCTGGTGCAGTTCACCGGCTCAGTGCTGCTGGTGACCCACGACCGCGCCTTCCTCGACAAGGTGGCGACCAGCCTGCTGGTGTTCGAGGGCGATGGAAAAGTCGTCCGCTACGAGGGGAACTACGACACCTGGCGGCGGCTGACCCAGCAGAATGCGCGGGCGGCGAAGCTTGCCACCAAGGTCGTCGAGCCAGTGAAGGGCGTGGTGGCGAAGGCTGCGCCGGTCGCGAAGCCGGCGGCGGTGAAGCTGTCGTACAAGGACCAGCGCGAGCTGGACGGAATGGAAGCGGCGATCGAGCTGGCCGAGACGAAGAAGGCGGCGATCGAGGCCCGGCTTCATTCGCCCGACATTTCCGCCAATGCCGCCCAGACCGCGAAGCTGTCGTTCGAGCTCGAGTCGGCGCTGGCGGAAGTCACCAAGCTCTACGCCCGGTGGGAACAGCTGCAGGCGATGCTCGGCTAGAAGTTACGGCCCGTACCAGGGCTCGGTCGCGCCGCCCACCGCGAGGCCTCCCGAGGTGCTCATCGACGCGGCGGAAAGTGCGTAGACGCTGTCGTTGCCGCCGCTGTCCGACGAGAAGCCGACCTTGTCGTTGCCGACCCAGCACGGAAACGAATCGTTGGCGTCCATCGTGTAGTCGGTCAGCTTGGTCACCACCCGGGTCGCGAGGTTGATGACGAAAATTCGCGTGCTCTGCGAAGTGACGCGACCGTCGTACGCAGCGCGCGTTCCGTCCGGAGAGATGACCACCCGATTCACCACCGCCTGTCCTTCGAGGGTGCCCAGGTTGGTGGTGAGGTTGGTCGGCATTCCCGTCGCGAGGTCGATTCGTTCGAGCTGGGTGAGCGCGCCGGGATTGTTCCCCGCTCCGGCGAGCAGGGTGAGGCCATCGGCAAACAGGCTCGGGGCGCCGTAGCTGAGCGAGGCGGTTCCCGCGAGGGACTTGAACTCGGTGCCGTCGACGTTGACGACTCCGATCGAGCTGGACGAGCCATGGTCGTAGCTGAAATAAATCTTCGTCCCATCTTTCGAAAACACCGGGTTGCGCAGGTCCTTCACCAACGGGCTCGAGCCGAGGACGACGGTGGGGGTGCCGCCGGAAGTCGGGACTGTCGCAAGCTCGGTGTCAGCGCCGACCAGCCGCGAAAACACCACCCGCTTTCCGTCGCGCGACAGCGAAGGGTGCCGAGTGCCGCCGCTGGTCGTCAGCGGTCCCAGCGCCTTCTGCAGATTCCGGTCGTCGGCGAGGTAGACGTTCCGGTCGTCCTTCCGGACGAACACGTACCCCTTGAGGAAGTCGATTCCGCCCGTCCCGCCGCCGGTGCCGCCACCGCCTCCGGTCAGCTCGCAGCCCGAGAGGATCACCACTGCCAACAGTCCTGTCACTCGCATCGTTGACTCCGAAAGCTTCGGCCCTGGGTGCTTCGACGATCGAAGCGAACGCGTCTTCACCCTCGCGGCGCGAGATCGCAACCTGTTCTTTGAAGAAGGTTCTTAGCGGCGCAACTTGTTCAGCTCGTTGCGGCAGTTGTTGCACAGCGCGAGGTTTCTGCGATCGCAGTCGGCCAGGCTGGTCGCGAAGAACATCACGCACCGCACGTCCTCGCAGTACGAGAGCCCGACCAGGTGCCCGGCCTGGTGGACCGCTTCAATCTGCAGCCGGCGCTTGATGTTGTCGTTCTCGTTCTTCAGCCGAAACGTCGACAGCAGCCCCGAGCGCGATTCGCGATCTGCTTCCCCGTAGACGAACTGCGAGTCGGGGACGAAGAGATCCACATCGGCCACTCCCAACACCATCAGCGCTCCGGGCTCCTTGACGGTGAGCAGCCGCCGCATGATCGCATTGGAGTGAAATTGGTTTCGGTCCTTGTTGAACGCGTACTGAGGTTTGGGCAGAGCCGTCTTCCCGGCAAAGACCGTGACGCTGAGCAGACCCGCGATCGGCTCTTCGATGTCCTTCAGCATCGTGGCGGTAATTCCACCCACCGCGATCAACTGCATCTCTTTGCCAGCCATGCCGCACCCCCATGTCCTTCGATGCGCCGGCCCCGCGAAACCTGCTGGGGCGCCAGGATTCGAACCTGGATATTCAGAGTCAAAGTCTGATG
>JAYVCD010000184.1:0-30153 GCA_043750125.1 Archangiaceae bacterium
CAACGCCGGCATCTTCCGCGACGGCCTGGGCGACTACAAAAAGGCACTCAAGAACCGCGAGAAGTACCTCGAGCTGTGGCCGACCTCGAAAGACGCCGAGGCGATCTTCCTGTCGATCGTCGACCTCCACGAGAAGAACCAGAAGTGGGGCCTGGCCCAGAAGCAGCTCGAAGAGTTCGAGAAGAAGTACGCGATGAAGGACCCGAACAAGATGCTGACCGCCGAAGGCCGCATCGCCGGGATCTACGACGACAAGCTCAAGAACAAGAACGGCGCGCGGAAAATCTACGACCGCATTCTCGGGTACCACGACAAGCTTCCGAAGAAGGCCAAGGCCGCCCTGGAAATTGCGGCGCTCGATGCGGTCGCCCGCGCGCACTTCCTCAGCAACGAAGACGACTGGAAGAAGTTCGAGAAGCTGAAGCTCAAGTGGTCGAAGCTTTCCAACATCGGAGAGCTGAAGAACTCGATCAAAGAAAAGTCCAAGGCGCTCGAGGGGATCCAGAAGATCTACACCACCACTGTCAGCTTCAAGTCGGCCGACCCGGCGATCTGCGCACTGTTCAAGATCGGCATGGCGTACGACAACTTCGCCGACGCGATGCTCAACATCCCCATGCCCAAGGGGATCCCCGAAGATCTTCAGGTCGAGGTGAAGCTGCAGTTCGAGCAGGAAACCGGCCCGCTGAAGGCAAAGGCGGCTGAGGCGTTCGCCGCGACCGTCGGCAAGAGTCAGGAGCTCGATGTCTTCAACCCCTGCACCACCGCCGCGCTCACCAAGCTGCGTGAGAAGTACAAGCCCGAACAGTTCCCGAAGATGGGCGAAGACGTGATGGACATGAAGCTCGAGCAGTTCAAGGGCCTGGCGATCGGTGAAGACCTGCTCGTCGCGATTCAGACCATCCCGTCGGCGGGAGGCGAGCTCGACAACTCGAAGACCCGCGAGATCAAGCCGGTCAGCAAGGAACCCGGGCCCAACCTCTCGGACAACCCTCCCTCGAAGGTCGAGACCGCCAAGGCCTCGCCTGCCCCCAAGGCCAGCAACGCCAGTCCGGCGCCTGCTCCGACCCCGGCTTCAGCCCCGAAAAAGAAAGATTCCACCGAGCCTGACGAGGAGCCGCTGTGAGGAACGTCACCATGAACAAGCTCCTCGGAGTGTTGCTGCTCGGATCGCTCGCCGGCTGTGCGACCACGACGGCCACCCAGAAGACCGATGAGGGCGACAGCCAGGAGACCGGGGCCGGCGGAAAAACCGTCGCGGTCGGCTCTTCTGAGCCGGCGCAGCCCCAGATCAACAGCAAGGCAAAGCTGCTCTTCGAAGACGCGAACAAGGCGTACGACGCCCAAAAGAAGTCCGGGAAAGTCGACTACCCCGCGCTCGAGAAGAAGTACCAGACCGCTGCAGGCGCCGACGAGAAGCTCGCCGAGGCGACCTACAACCTGGGCGTCCTCGCCGAACGGCAGGGGAAGATCAAAGAGGCGATCGCCTTCTACAAAGAGGCGCTGCAGAAGCGGCCCTCGCTCAAGCAGGCGGCCGAGAATTTGGCCGTGATTGCCCAGAATCAGGGCGACGAAGAGGGCGCTCAGCAGATCTACACCGACATTCTCACCAAGTACCCCGAGGACGCCTCGAGCCGCGCCCGTCTGGCCGAAATTCATCGCCGCAAGGGCGAGTACGAGAAGGCCGTCGAGCTCGCCAAGGAAGCTCTGTTTCGCGAACCCCGCACCCTGCAGGCCTACAAAGTGCTGATGCTCAGCTACTTCGAGCAGAAGCAGTTCTCGATGGCAAAGCTGGTCGCGCTGCGAGCCAGCAAGATCGAAGCGAATGACCCCGAGATCTTCTTCACCTTGGGTCAGATCAGCGTGCTCGAAAAGGAACCGGCCAAGGCCCGGGTGCTGTTCAAGCGCGCCGTCGAAGTCCGCCCCGATTTTCTGCCCGCCCACCTTCAGCTGGCGAAGATGGCCCTGGCCCAGGAGGACTACATCTCGGCCGAAGAGAGCATTCGCCGAATTCTCCAGGCCAACAGCAAGAACCCCGAAGCGCTGCTGAACCTGGGCGTCGCCTACAAAGGCATGGGCCAATACGACAAGGCGCTCGCCGCCTACGACGCCGCCCAGAAGCTCAAGCCCGATATGCCTGAGATTTCCTTGAACCGCGGCTTCATCTACGCGGTGAAGGGCCAGCCCGAAAAGGCGCTCGAGTTCTACAAGCAGTACATCCAGATGAAGGGGGGCCAGGTCGAGGACAAGCACCCGGTTTACGGCGCAATCAAGGATCAGGAAAATGTCCTCGCCCGGCGCGACGAGGACAAGAAGGCCGCCGAAGAGGCCGCCAAGATGGAAGCGGAAATGAAGAAGGTCGAAGATCAGACCGCCGCCGAGGAAAAACGCGTCAAGGAAGAAGGGCTGAAGAAGTCGCAGTCCGACGCGAAGGGCACGGCCTCGAAGGACGCTCCGCAGGGCGCCGACACCGCTCAGAAACCGGACGGCAAAGATTCCAAGGACCCCAAAAAGGGAAAGCTCGAGGCCAAAGCCGAAGAGCCAAAAGCCAGCGCGAAGCCGCCCGAAGAACCGAAGAAGAAGAAAGAAGAGAAGAAGGCTGAACCGGCGAAGGCGCCTCCCGCCGCGCCCGCCAAGAGTGGGGAAGAGCCTTCGGATGCCCTTTGAAGGGGCTGGCCCCGCTGTCATTTTTTATCCGACACGGCCCGGAAAAAATCTGAGTCCGCCGCAGTCGCACAGTTGGCGGCACGTTGCACAATGGTAGTCTCGACCGCCAAACGGGGCTTCGGAGGCAGTGGCCATGAAGAACCTTATTATTGTTGTCGCACTCACCACGTTCGCATCGGTGGCGATGGCGCAGGACAAGAAGGGCGGGGACGGAAACGTCACCTATAAGAAGACGACCGAGTACTCGTTCGAAGACGACACCATCGAGGGCGATCTCACCAAGCCAGACGGCGAATACGTCGAGGCCCGCAAGAAGGTGAAGCACTCGAACTTGATCAAGATTCGAGAAGAGTTCAAAGACAAAGTCATGCAGTCCGTGGGTGAGCTTTAAGCGTCTTGGTTTTTGCGGAACCCGTTTCGTTCGGTGGTGTCGGTGCCCAGGCAGCGCGCACACTGAACGGTTGAAGGAGGCATCTCGTGGCCGTCCCCCTCACGCTAAGGGTCTTCAAGGGTGACCAACTGGTCACCGCCAAAGACTACGACCGAGACATCATCAAGATTGGCCGGCTCTCGTCGGCGCATCTGTGTCTGGACGACGAGAAAGTCTCGCGGATCCACTCGGTGATCGAAGTCGGACCTGACGGCACTCTGTCGATCATCGACATGGGCAGCGTCGAAGGCACGTTCGTCAACGGCAAGCGCGTCAACAAGGGCACGCTCGCCTTTGGCGATGAGATCAAGGTCGGTGGCACCACCATCAAGGTCGAGAAGGCCGCAGGGGGAGCGTCGGTGGCTCCTTCCATCGCCCCCGTCGACCTGGGCGAGGCCACC
Source organism: Archangiaceae bacterium (assembly GCA_043750125.1). GTDB lineage: Bacteria > Myxococcota > Myxococcia > Myxococcales > Myxococcaceae > JAGSPQ01. Next base: position 3,499 of record JAYVCD010000184.1, read on the forward strand.
GCTCCAGAAGTAGAGGTTGCCGCCAACCCGTTCCGCGACGCCGAGTCGACCGAAGTCGCAATGCCCCGGCCCGTTTCCGAGCCTCGGACCGTCGTCGAAGCCGTCGCTCCTGTCGTCGTTCACGAGAGCACCGGTCAGGCTGCACGCGCTCGTCCGCGCGGTCGCAAAGGCGCAGGTCCGCTCGGCCTCGAGCTTCGCCTGATGTGGGGCGATCAGATGGTGGGAAGCCATTTCTTCCACCCGGGCAGCGAGACGAAGTTCACGGTCGGCACCGCCGCCGGCGTGAATTTTTCGATGGGCGATTCGCGCCTCGCGGGTCCCTCGTTCGAAGTGATCCGGTTCGGAAAGGATGGCGCGACGCTTCGCTTCACCGGAAAGATGAAGGGCGAGTTGCACCGCAAGCAGGGCGAGCAGGTGCTCACGCTTTCCGAAGCCAAGGAAAAGCGCATCGCAAGCTCGGACGGCGATGCTTTCTCGATTCACCTCGCAAGCGATGACTTCGCCTGGGTCGACCTGGGCGGAGTGGTGCTCGAAGTCTTCTTTCAGCCGGCGCCCAAAGCAGTCTTCGTCCCCTACGCCGACTCGATCGACTTCACCGCGCTCAACATCTTCTTGATCATGTTCTTTCTCGGCGCCGCGTTCGTCATCACCGCACTCAATCGCGAGCTGGAAGGCGATGAGTTCGGAGACGATCTGAACGGAAACCAGGCCCGAATCGCCAAGCTGCTGATCAAGCCCCCCGATGCCCAGAAGAATCCGCTGCTGCAGCAGCTGAAGAAGAAGGACTCGGGCGAGATCGCGCAGAAGCACAAGAACGACGAAGGGCAGATGGGCAAGAAAGACGCGGTCAAGCGGTCGGCCCACGCGGCTCCCAAGGGAGACCCCAACAACAAGGACCAGGCCCGCTTGCTGGTTCAGAAGGTGTTCGGCGGTACCGGCGGCGGCATCTCGACCATCTTCGGACACCAGGGTCTGGGCGGTGAATTGAAGAGCGCAATGGGCAACATGTTCGGAGCGGCTCCCGGCGACGCCCAGGGCTTCGGCGGGCTCGGTTTGCGCGGCTCCGGCTCGGGCGGCGGTGGCATCGGCGACACGATCGGCATCGGCGGCATCGGGACCAAGGGTCGTGGCGGCGGTACGGGCGGCTACGGTTCCGGCGTCGGCGTGCTCGGCGGGAAGAAGGACGTAGACATTGGCATCACCTCCTCTGACCCCACCGTGATGGGCTCGCTGGACAAAGAGCTCATTCGCAAAGTCATTCACGCCAACCGCGGTCAGATTCGCTACTGCTACGAGAGCCAGCTGAACCGCTTCCCCAAGCTCGAAGGGAAAGTCTCGGTGAAGTTCGTGATCTCTGCCTCCGGCTCAGTCGCCACTTCTCAGGTGGCCGGCTCGACCGCCGGCAACGCCGAACTCGAGACCTGCGTCGCAGGCCGGGTCAAGACCTGGATGTTCCCGAAGCCAAAGGGTGGGGGCGTCGTCGTCGTCACCTACCCGTTCATCTTCAAACAGTCCGGCCAGTAACTGGATTAGGGTTCGCCGCTCATGCGCATCCGCCTGTTGATTTTGATCGTCGCGATCGTTCCCTCGCTCGCGCTGGCCCAGGCGAAGGAGCTGAAGGACAAACCTCAACCCACGTTCAACGAGATTGAGCGCGGCTTCTACATCGGCATCACTGCCGGCTTCTGGTCGCTGTTCAATCCGCCCGCCAACAAACAGTTCACGACCACCCGCGGGGACGTGATCGACGCCTCGAAGCAGTCTTTCTCGGGCGGTCAGACGGCGCAGATGGAAATCGGAGTCGACTTTTCCGAGCGGGTCTCAGCCGCAATCTTCATCCAGGCGACCGCCAACAAGGCCGGCTCCGACTACACCGGAAAATCCCAGGACCCCGTCACCGGTGCCCCTCGTGCCTCGGGCGATTTCACGACCGTCATTCCCGGAGCGCTGGTCCGCATCGGGCTGATTGGGCTCACCGACAGCCAGGACGTGAAGCGAACGTGGTTCTACTTGCGGCTTGGGGCAGGCTACGTCCTCTACCAGCCCAAGGCGTTGCTGCCCATTCCCGACGTGCTGGTCTTTGGCGGCCCCGGCGTCGAGTATTTCACCCGATTGCGGCATTTCTCGATCGGCCTCGAGGCCAACTTCATTTTCATGGCCCTGACTCAGGCCTTTGGCTTCACCGTCACGCCGATGCTGCGCTACGCCTTCTAAAGGCCTCGCACCCCCGAAGCGATCACCCAAGCCGCTTTCTGGGGTAAGGGGGTCGAAATGAACGCACAGAAAAATGCAGGAGCAGGCGCCGGCGGTGCTGGTCGCGGTATGGGCTTTTCGATGGACGCCGACCGCGGCGGTGGCGGCTCAGGCGGCCGTGGCTCTCGTCCAGGCGGGCCCGGTGGTCCCGGTGGCGGTCGCAGCCGCGATGGCGCTCGGGGTGGAAAGGGCGGCGGCCGCGACGGCAAGGGTCGTGGGCGTGAAGATCGCGACGGCGGCGGCGCAGGCAGTGCGGCCTACCGGGTCAGCAGCGAGCTTGGCAATCTCGAGAAGGCGCTCACCAAGTCCGACTTCCCGAACCAGAAGCAGCCGCTGGAAGAGATCCTCAAGTCGCTCAGGCCGCTGAAGATGACGTCGATCGAGCAGCTCGATCTCAATACCCGCGGCAAGCTCATCACTTCATTGCTGCGCGTCAGCCGTCAGCCCCGGCCGGCACCCGGTGCAGCGGTCGAAGCTGCTGTTCCCGCGGCAGAGGCCGGCTCCGCTGACGCGCAAGTCGCCGACGCTCCGGCCGCCGAGGCTGTCGAGACTGCTCCCTCCGCAGACGCGGTCCTCGAGGCCCCCTCCGTGGAAGGCGCCCCCGTCGAAGCGGGCTCGACCGAAGTCGCCAGCAGTCAGGACAGCGCGACCGAAGAGGTTTCCGCAGTGGAAACGGCGGCTCCCGAAGCAGCGGTTCCCCCCGTGGATCCAGGCGTCAATGCCTGGCAGGACGTGCAGTACCTCGTCGGAAGCATCTGGCGCGCAGTCGCCGACGAGCGCCGCGCCGCTCTCGCGTTTGCGGCCAGCGGTCGCGAATTCAAAGAGAAGGCCGAAGAGAAGAAGACCATCGCGACGCTGCACAAGACCGGCGAATGGAAAGCCGAGGCAGGCCTGCTCGAGAAGGGCAAACGCACCCGCGACGCCGCGCGAGTTCAAGAGCGCAACGGCCAATTCGCAGAAGCTGCTCGGCTCTATGAAGAAGCAGGGGACCTCAAGTCCGCCCTCGCCAACGCGGTGTTCGCCAAGCTCGAAGAGGTGGTCGACCGCCTGATGGGCTTGATGAAGCAGCCCGATTGGCAGTCCGTGCTCGAGAAGGCGGGCGAGTGGGAACGGCTGATGGGCATCTACGTCAAGCGGGCCGACTTCGACTCGGTCGCCAAGCTCTACGAGCGCGCGAAGCAGTTCGATCAGGCGGGTCTGGCCTGGGAACGTGCCGGCAAGCTGTCGATCGCGCGCAAAACCTACGAGCGCGCGAAAGACACCGGGTCGGCGAACCGCGTTCGCGAGCTCGAAGTGAAGAAGCTGATCGAGCGCGGTGACCGCCTCGGAGCGGCGACGATTCAGCTCGCCGCAGGCCAGAAGGCCGAGGCGATCGAGACGGTCAAAGGGTTGCCCGGCCCGAAGGCGTTCCGCTTCCTCCAGAAACTGAAGCTCGACGAAGAGGCGATGGCCTACGCCCGCGAAGAGATCGCCAAGGCGGTCGTCGAAAACAAGCCCGGCGATCAGGCGCGCTGGCTCGAATTGGTCGGCGAGACCGCCGGCGCGGCCGATGCCTGGATCAAGGCCGAGCGCCAAGACAAGGCGTTGCCGCTATTCGAGCAACTGGCCGACTGGCCCCGGGCCGCAGCGCTGGCCGAAACCCTCGGACAGCAGGACAAAGCGGTCGAGCTGTTCCACCGTGCCGGCGACAAGGAAAATGCCGAGCGTGTCGCGGCGCTGCCCAAGCCCGTTCCTGCGGCGGTGATCGCGGTCGAGCCCGAGGTTGCAGAAGCCCCAGGTTCTGCCGGGGCTGACGAACAGCCCAAGCCGGTTTGATCGCAAAGCTTGCGCTTCAGCAGTCCCACCTGAGGCGCGAGCGACTCGAAATAAGGCCAAAATTCCGGTATTTGGAAGTTCGTGAATCGGGGGGCCGACAGTAGATTCTGTCGGCGCAATGAAGCACGACCCTGAGAAGCCGTTCATCGAGGTTGAAGCTTCCCTCGAGAAAGCGGGACGAGTCGAAGAGCTGATTCGCCTGTACGAGGCACGCTCGCGCGAAGTCCCCAGCGCCGACGAAGCCGGCCACCTGTTGGCAATGGCCGGGGGCCTGGCCCGCGAACGACTGAAGAACCTCGCCCGAGCCGAAGAGCTGCGGCGACGCGCCCTGGTCTACGTGCCCCAGTCGCGCGAGGCGCTCGAGGGACTCAAGGGGCTGTACGAACAGCGGCAAGATTTGCCTTCGCTGGCCGACGTGCTCGAGCGGCTCGCGGCCACCCTCACCGGAAACGCCGCCGCCGCGGTCTACTTGAAGGCCGCGGATCTCTACGAGGGCAAGCTCAACCGGCGCGATCGAGCGGTGTTGTGCTGTCAGCTCGCCGGGCGCGCGGCTCCCCAGGAACGCCAGGCGTTTGCCCGCGCCCGAAAGATCCTCCTCGCCGAGGGTCGTTTTCTGCCGGCTTTCGAATCGCTCGAGCGCGAGCGCGCGGTGCTGGGCGAAAGGGAACTTCTGGAGGACTACCTCGCCTTCGCCGAAATGCTCGCCGATGACCCCCACCAGCACGAGCTGGCGAGCCGGGCGCTGGCCCGGGCCTTCGCGATCGACGAAAAGAACGCGCGCGCTCAGGCCGCTCAGAGCTCGATGAGCAAGCTCGAGCACCAGTGGCGAGACAAAGTGCGCACGCTGCGAAACCAGTCGCTCGAAGAGCGCGATCGTCGAACCGCCGCCCGCTACTCGCTGCAGGTCGCTCGGCTGTACGCCTTCTTCGACCCCGGTTCGGCCGCGAAGATGAAGGAGTCGCTCGACCGCTGCTTCCTGCTCTGGCCGGCGATGCCCGACGCGCTCGGCCTGATCGAGCAGGTCGCGGGGAAGAACGAAGATTACCTCCCGGTGATCGCCGCCTTCACCCGGCTGGCGAACGAAGCGAAAGACAAGACCGCCCAGGTCGACCTGTTCTTGAGGGTGGGGACGCTGCAGCTGACCCGCCTCAATGATCGGGAAGGAGCGCTGGCCTCGTTCGAGCGCGCGGCGACCCTCGACGTCTCGCGGGCCGACGCGGTCGGGCTGGCCTCTGAGCTGATGATCGAAGTCGGCCGCGCGCCCCACGGGGTAGCGCTGCTCGATCGCCACCTCGGGACGCTGAACGAGAAGTCTGCCAAGGCCGTGCTTCACCTTCGGCTGGCCGACCTCGCGACGGTCGTCCTCAAGGACGAAGGCCTGGCCCGAAAGCACCTCGAGTCCGCCTACCAGTTGGAACCTGGAAACGCGCAGGCCGCCTTCCGCCTGGCCCGTGTCCTGGCCGATGCCGGCGAGCTCGACCTGCTCTGGCCCCTGGCCGAGCTTGCGGTCTCGGCCCCCCGTCCTTCGGGCGAGCGGGTCGCCTTCTGCGAGCACCTGGCAATGCTGTTCGAAGAAAAGGGCGACTTAGAACGCGCGTTCGTAGCGCTTTCGTGGGCGTTGCCGCTGGACCCGGCGCGAGGGGACCTGCTGGAAACGGTGGCGGCTGCGGCGACCGCCAGCAAGGCCGAGGCGACCTTCGCCCTGGCGCTGCGGCGCGCCGCCCAGACGGCTGCGCCTGCGGCCCAGATCCCCCTCTGGCGAACCCTGGCCCGCCTCTCTCAGGGGCCGCTGGCCCGACCGCCCGAGGCACTCGAGCAGTGGGCTGAGGTGCTCAACCGCGTCCCGGACGATGTCGAAGCCACTGCCGCGATCGCGGCGATCAAGAAAGCGATTTCAGAACAACCTCAGGACGTGCGCGCTCAGCTCGAGGCCGAAGCGCGTCGGCTCGAGGCGTCGGCGGCTGATCCGGCGGCCTCGGCGGCGGTGTACAAGAAGATTCTTCAGCTCGAGCCCGACAACGTCGGCGCCCTCAAAAAACTGGGCGGGGCCTGCGCCAGTCTCTCTTTGTGGGACGAGGTCGCTTCAGTCGCCGAACGGTTGATGGCGCTCGCCGACCTTCCGGTCGAACGGCAGGAATGGCGCAGCCGGCTGGCCCAGCTTTACGCCGAACGGCTCAACCGCAAAGACGAGGCGGCGCGGCTGTACCTCAACCTGCTCGAGCAGGCGGTCGAGACCGCGACGGTGATCGGCGGGCTCGAAAGGCTGGCCTCCCAGGGGGTTCGGCAGGCCGAAATTTCGCGAGCGCTCGGGCCCTACTACGCGAAGTCGGGCGACTATCAGCGCCAGGTTGCATCGCTGCTGGTTCAGCTTTCCAGCGTTCAAGATCGCGAAGAGCAAAAAGGGTTGCTCGCCCTGCTGGCCGACACCACCGAAAAGCGGTTGCTCGACGTGCGCCAGGCCTTCGAGTTGCGGCTGCGAGGCGTGGCGCTGGACCCGGCCGATTCGACCTTTCGCGCCGAGAGCGTTCGGCTCGCCCGTGAACAGCACGCGCACGCCGAGCTCGCCCGATTTCTCTGCGACACCGCCTCTCGGGTCAGCGAAGGGCCCCTGGCCACCTCTCTGTTCGAAGAGGCCGCCGAGGTGGCAGAGGAAGGCGGCGCAATCGAAGATGCGGGGTCTGCGCTGCTGGCCGCGCTCGAGAGATCTCCAGACGATGCCGCAATCCTCTCGCGCCTCGTCGGCCTCTACGCGCGCGCCCGACGGTGGTCCGACTGCGACCAGGCGCTGCGCCGCAGGATCCTGCTCGCGGAAGGCGAAGAGAAGGTCTCGCTCTTCGTTCAGCTTGCAGAAGTGAACAGCGAGCTCAACCGCCCCCGCGAGTCGGCGATGTCGTACACCGCGGCGATCGTAGCGGGCGGGGACGAGCTGAAGCTGCTGCCCAAGGTCGCCGAGAACCTCGAGGCCAGCGGCCGGTTCGCCGAGCTGTCCGAGGTGCTCGCACGGTTGATCGCCGCGATGGAAAACGTCGGGGACAAAGATGGCGCTGCCGCCGTCGGCGTGAAACGCGCTCGGCTGATCGAGACGTCGCTGGGGGACAAGGCCCAGGCGATTCTCCATTACGCCGACGTGCTCGTGAAGAAGCCTTCTGATTCCGACGCGATCGCCGCGCTCGAGAACCTGCTGCTTGATCCCGAGCACAGCGAAGAGGCCGCCCGTGGGCTGCTGCCGGCTTACGAAGCGGTGAAGGACCACCGCAAGCTGGTCCACGCGCTGACCACGATTGCCGCAGCGACCCGGGACGCAGGCGAGAAGCTGGCCGCACTCAAGCGCGCGGGCCAGATTCATACCCTTCACCTGCGTCAACCCGAGCAGGCCTTCGCGAGCATGGCCCAGGCCATCGCGCTGGCCCCTGGCGATGCAGAAATTCGGGCTTCGGCACGGTCCTCGGCTGAAGAGGCCGACATGCTCGACAGCTACGCCGAAGTGTTGATGGAGCTGCTCGAGACCGAGGTCGGCCCGGCGGCTCCTGCACTGCACCGCGAGCTGGCCGAGATTTTCGAGAAGAAACTCAACGACCAGGGCCTCGCGGTCAAGCACCTGCATGCGCTGCGGGCTCTCGAACCGAAGAACACCGATGCGCTCAAGTCTCTGCAGCGGCTGCACCGCGCGCGGGAAGAATGGTCCGAGCTGGTGGCGATCACCGAACGGTTGGCCAGCATCGAGGCCGACCCCGCCGAGAAGAACGTCCTCGATCGAGAAGCCGCGCTGCTGTCCGAGCAGAAACTCAACGATCCGGAACGTGCCGCGGCCAACTGGCGCCAAATCGCTCAGCGCGATGCGCTGGTCAAGGACGCCGCCGCCGCCCTCGACCGCCTCTACACCCTGGTCGATCGCCCGAACGAGCTCGCCTTCGCGCTCGAGCTGCGTCGAAATCAAGAAGGGCAAAGCCCCGCCGGTCGCGAGCTGGGGTTCCGCCTTGCCCAGCTGAGGCAGAATCGGCTCAACGACGCGCCAGGCGCCCTGCAGCTGTACCGGCAGATCCTCACCGAAGACGCAGCCCACCCCGGCGCTCGCGACGCGCTCGAAATCTGGGCCCAATCAGACGATCCTTCCAGCTCGATCGCGATGGAAGCTCTGGACCCGGTGCTCTCCCAGTCGGGAGATCACCAGCGCCGAATTGCACTGCGAGAGGCCCGGTATGCGGCCGCTCCAGTCGCCGAGCGCGCCCGGCTGTCGGCTGAGATCACCGCCATCCTCGAGCGAGACCTGGGGCAGACCCAGGCGGCGTTCATGTCTGCGCTTCGAGCCTTCACCGAAGGCCTCGACCGCGAGTCCGTTCAGCCCGAGCTCGAACGCCTGGCGCGCGAGACGGGAAGCTTCGAAGAGCTGGCCGAGATCTTCGAGACGATCTCCAGCGAGCTCGAGCAGGGCGACCCCCAGCAGCTGACGCTGTTGCGGCGAGCGGCCGAGTTGCGCGAGCAGCTGGGTGAGACCGATGACGCCGTCCGGGTGTGGCAGACCCTGCTCGAAGCCGAGCCCCAGGACCGCCAGGCGCTCGACAGCCTGGGCAAGCTCTACGAAAAATCGAAGAACGCCCGCAGCCTCTCGGAAGTCTACGCAAGGCAGGCCGCGCTGGCCGCCGACCCCGCCACGCGCCATCAGCTGTTCATCAAGTGTGCCGAGGCTCAGGAAAGTGCAGGCGATGAAGGCGAGGCGATCGAAACCTGGAAAGCGGCTTTCGCGCTCAAGCGAACGACCCAGGCGCTGATGGCGCTCGATGCGCTCTACGGCAGGATGCGGCGGTTCAACGAGCAGGCCGATGTCCTCGACCAGCTGGCCGTCGCGACCCGCGAGATTGAACCCCGCAAGACGTTCGTCCTTCGGCGCGCGCTGCTGCTCGAGAAGGAAGGACATCACCTCGAAGCGCTGCGCGGCTTTTCCGCGGTGTTCGAGCTGGCCCCCCTCGAGCAAACCGCAATCGGCGGCCTCGAGCGCTTACTGGCCGTCGACGCCGTGCGGCCCGAAGCGGCCCGACTGCTCGAGCCCTGCTACCGCAAGCTCAACGATCATCGAAAGCTGGTCGAGATCCTCGACGTGCGGCTCGCCGTGTCCGACCCCAGTCTGCGGGTCACCTTGCTCAACGAGATCGCTGCGCTGCGCGAAGCGGTGGGGCAAAAGCCGTTGGCCTTCGCCGCCCGGCTGCGGTCCTTCACCGAAGATCCGGAAGACGCGGATGCTCGCGAAGAGCTCGAACGGCTCTGCGCGGACCTGGGCGCGTTCGAAGAGCTGGCCGCCGCCTACGAAGACCAGCTCGAGCGCGGCAGCGACGACCGGTTGTCCGAGGAGCTCTGGCGCCGCCTCGCCGTGCTCTATGGCGATCGCCTCGAGCGCCCCGACCTGGCGGCGCGCGCCTGGAACGAGGTGCTCGCGCGCGATCCGAAGAACGTCTTTGTGCTCGACGCGTTGGCGCGCCTGCACCGTAAGACCAGCAGCTTCAAAGAGCTGTCGGTGGTGATGCGCCGCCAGCTGGGGCTCGAGACCAACCTCACCGCCCAGGTGAACCTGCTCTACGAGCTGGCGAACCTCGCCGAAGAGACGCTGACCGACAAAGGTCTCGCCGCCCAGTGTTACGCCGAGATCATCGAGCGCAAGCCCGAAGACACGAACGCGATTCGCTTCCTGGGCCGGGTGCTTTCAGAGACCGAGCGATACCCCGAGCTTGCAACGTTGATGAGTCGCGAAGTTCAACTGGCCGAAGCCAGGGGCGCCACCGAAGAAGCGCTCGAGTTGTTGGTGCGGCTGGGGCGGCTGAAGCTCACGCGCCTGGGTGACCCCCGCGGGGCACTTTCACAATTTCAGGAGGTATTGCGCCGCAAGCCCGCTCACGCAGGGGCAATTGGCGCGCTCGAAGAAATGGCGAGATCCGACAATTCACTCAAGGGCGAAGCGGCTGCGACACTCGAGCCGGTCTTCGCGGGCGAGGGCGAGCACCTCAAGCTGGTCCAGATGCTCGAGTCGCGGGCCGACGCTGAGACCAACCCTCAAGAACGCGTTCAACTGTTGCGAAAAGTCGCCGAGGTCTATTCGGTGCAGATGGCCAACCCCGAGATGGCCTTCCTCGCCGCAGCGCGTGCGCTGCGCGAGTTGCCCGACGACGAAAAAGCGCTCGAGCTGACGCTGTCTCTTTACGGACCTGCGGACACGCACGAAGAGATGATGAGCCTGCTGGGTGAGATCGGCCCAAGGGCGTCGGTCGATGCTTCCCGGGCCAACATCTATCGGGCGCTGGCTCGACTTCAGGCCCAGAACGACGAGACCGATGAGTCCGTCGAAAGCTGGAAGCGCGTGCTCGAGATGGTGCCCACGGATCCCGAAGCGCTCGACCAGGTCGGCGCGCTGCTCGGTCGGCAGGGCAGGGTGCCCGAGCTGATCGAAGTGCTCAAGCGGCAGCTGGCGATGGCCGAGGATCTCAATCGACGCGCGGCCTTGATGTTCCAGATCGGAGTGCTGCAGGAAGAGCAGCTCAAAGACGGAGTCGCGGCGCTCACCACCTTCCGTCGGTTGCTCGAGCTCAAGCCCGACGAGCCCGCAGCGCTCGAGCGAATGGACCGGTTGTGCGAGGCGCAAGAGCGCTGGCCCGAGTTTGCCGACGTGCTGGGCAAGCGGCTGAAGGTCACCCAGGGCGACGTGCAGCTTCAGCTCAAGTACCGGCTCGGCCTGGTGCGCGAGACCAAGCTGCTCGACAAGCCCGGCGCGCTCGATCTCTACACCGAGCTGCTCGCCCATGACGCCCGTCATTCCGGTGCGCTCAGTCGAATGGAAGCGCTCGTCGCCCGTGAGCCCCAGAACCTGCCGGCAGTCGAAGTGTTGCTGCGCGCCTTCCGCGCCGCGGGCGACATGGCAAAGCTTTCCCAGCTGATCGAGGCCCGCGTTTCGGTCTCGCCCGATGGCTTCGAACGAAAGACCCTGCTGATCGAGCTGGCCTCTGCCCGAGACGTTCAAGACGAGCCCGAGCTCGCGTACCTGGCGCTGTGGCGCGCCTTCAAGGAAGACCCCAACGACAGCGCGCTGCGCCGCAAGCTCGAGAACGCCGCCGAGGCCGCCAAGACGTGGGACGAGCTGGTCGGGGCCTACGAAGAGGAATTGCCGCGCATCGGTGACAACGCCGACGCCGCCGACGTCTGTCTGAAGATGGGCCAGCTGCTCGAGCAGCGGCTGGGCGAGCCCGAGCGGGCGGTGGAGTACTTCGAAAAGGCCCGCGAGCTGATGCCCGAGTCGGGGCTGAAAGCGCTGCCCGCGCTCGACCGGCTCTACTCTCAGCTCGACAACCCTCAAGCGCAGGCCGACGTGCTCGAGGCGCTTTCAGGAATGGTGCGCGAACCGCAAGAGAAGATCTCTTTGCTGTTTCGCCTGGGACAGTTGTCCAATGATCGGCTCGACAGCCCCGACCGGGCGGCCAGCGCTTTCGAGCGGCTGATCGAGCTCGACCCGAAGCACCTCCCGTCGCTGCGCAGCCTCGAGTTGCTGTACGACACCGCCCAGACTCACGACAAGCTCTACAAAGTCTTGCAGACCCAGCGCGAGCTGGTCACCGGTGCCGACCGCGAACGCCTGACCGGGAAGATGGCCAGCGTCTCGTCCGAGGGGCTCTCGGACGTAGGGCATTCCATCGATCTGTACCGCGAGCTGCTGGCGAAGAACCCGCGCAACGAGCAGGCCTTCGTTGCACTCGACACCCTGCTCGAACGGGCCAAGCGCTTCGACGAGCTCAAAGAGCTGCTCGAGACCAAGCTCAAGGTCACCATCGATCCGCGCGAGCTGGTGCGGCTGAACGAGCGCATGGGCCGGGTGCTCTTCGTCCACCTCGCCCGCGGCGAAGAGGCGATTCCCTTCTTCAAAGCCGCGCTCGAGAGAGATGCCCGCCACAAGGGCGCGCTCGAAGCGTTGCGCGACATCTTCGATGCCATGGGTCGCAAAGACGACCTGGTCATCATTCTGCGCCGCCTGATTCCCCTGCAAGAAGACGCAGGAGGCGTGAAGGCTCTGCGCGTTCGCCTCGCCGAAGTCCTCGCTTTGGGAGGAAGGCGCGAGGAAGCACTCGATGCGGCGCGGCGTGCGCTGGAAGTCGAGCCGCACACGATCATTGATCTCGAAAAGGTGCAGGCCGTCTTCGTGCAGCTCAAGGCCTGGCCCGACGCGGTCCGTGCGCTCGAGCTCAAGAGCCTGACGTACCTCGAGGCTGAAGATCGCGAGGCGGCGATCACTGCATTGTTCCAGGTCGTCGACTTGTGGCGCGACGCCGCCAACAAGCCGGAAAGCGCCGGCGCTGCTCTCGAGAAGGTCCTCGAGATCGACCCCAGCAGCCGCAGTGCCTACGAGCAGGCGCTGAAGCAATACGAGCTCGTCAACGACTGGCGCGCCTACGCCCAGGTGATGGACCGGTACCTTCCCCACCTGGTGACCGAAGACGAAAAGGTCGCCACGTTGCGAGAGCTGGCGAAGGTCCAGGAACAGAAGCTCGGTCAGAAGGACGTGGCTTTTCTGCAGCTGTGTCGTGCGCTGCAGCTGCACCCCCAGGATCCCGACATTCGCGAGGAAGTCGAACGTCTGGCCGCCGAAACGGGCAGCTACGAAGAGCTGGCCGCCGTGTTCGAAGAGGTGGCCGATGCGCTGCCCCGTGGGCCGCTGGCCGAACGGATGTACCTGGTGCTTGCGCGGGTCCACGACACCCAGCTCGATGACCTGGCGGCGGCAGAATCGAGCCTGCGCAAGATCCTCGAGTTTGATCCCACAAACGCTCAAGCGCTCGACGAGCTGGCCGCGATGTTCAGCCGCCGGGGCCGCGATAAGGAATACATCGTTGCGCTCGAGCAGAAGTTGGAAGCCGCTCCGAGCATCGAGCGCCGCAAAGAGATCCTCCGCGAGATCAGTCGGGTCTTCTCTGAACGGCTCGAAGATCCAAACGAGGCGGTTCTGGCGCTGCAACGCGCGCTGGAGCTCGAGCCGGACGCCGAGACACTCACCACCCTCGTCGAGCTGCAGCGCAAACAGGGGGATCACGCCGCGGTCGCCAGCACCCTGTTGCGAATGCGAGACATCGCCGGGACGCCCGAAGAGCGATCTCGGATTCAGGTCGATGTCGCCCAGCTGTACGAGCGCGAGCTTCAAGACGATGAGGCCGCGATTGAAGGGTATCGGCAAGCGCTCGAGTTCGACCCCGCGAACCTCACCGCCCTCGATTCGCTCGAGCAGCTGTACACCAAGCTCGATCGTCCTGCCGAGCTGCTGCAGGTCTACGAGCGCCAGCTCGAGCTGACCCAGGACTACCGCGAACGGGTGAAGACGCTCTTCAAGAGCGCCAACATCTGGGAAGACCGGTACCAGAACCTCGCCAACGCCGATGCGTGCGTCGACGCGGTGCTGTCGATCGACCCGCAGAATCTTCAGGCGATCAAGACCCTCGAGCGGCTGCGAAAAGCGCAGGGCCGTTGGGATGAGCTGATCGGCGTGGTCGACCGCCACATTGCGATGCTCTCGCACCCGGCCGAGAAGGCCGAGCTGTGCGTCGAGATGGGCGACATTTTCCACCAGCAGCTCAAGCAGGTCGATCGCGCCGTCACCGCCTACCACCAGGCGCTCGAGCTCGATGCCCGCTGTCGCCCTGCGATGCACGCCCTGGGGATGCTGTACGAGCGCAGCGGAAACTGGCCCTTTGCGCTCGACATGCTCGAGCGCGAGGCGCAGGCGGCCGGAAGCACTCCCGAAGCGGTCGAGCTGTATCACCGCATGGGCAAGATCAACGAAGACATGCTGATCGACCCCGCCAGCGCCAAGCGCTGCTACCAGGAAGCGCTGAAGATCGACCCTGCGTACCTGCCCTGCATTCGCGCGCTCAAGGGCATTTATGAAATCGAAAAAGACTTCGATTCCTACGAGAAGGCGCTGGTCGAAGAGGCGAAGCAGACCGAAGAGCCGACCGCCAAGAGCCGCGCGATGCTCGAGGTCGCGCGCTACTACGCGGACAACAAGGACGACAAAGAGACCGCCGCCGGGTACTTCGAAGAGTCACTGCGGCTGGTGCCCGATTCTCTCGAGGCCGCTCGCCCCCTGGCCGACATCTACATCGCCAAGGAAAACTGGGACCTGGGCGAGAGCATGTTGGGAATCGTCACCCGGCAGATGTCGCAACAGGCCGCGATGCAGCCTGATGATCAGGACCTGACCCGCGAGCTGTGCCGACAGTTCTACCGGCTGGGCTACGTGGGCGAGAAGCTGGGTAAGAAAGACCGCGCGCTGGCGGCCTTCGAGCAGGCCTACCAGCTCGATGCGACCTACCTGCCGGCGCTCGAAGGCCTGGGACACCTGCTCGTCCACCACAAGCGCTACGACGATGCGCTCAAGGTCTACCAGACGATCTTGATTCACCACCGCGAGGATCTGACCGATCTCGAGATCGTCGAGATCTACTGGACCCTGGGTGACGTGCACTTCCAACAGCGCCAGTTCGATCGCGCTGAGAACCACTTCGAGAAGGCCCTGGCCATTGACCCGGGCCACGAGCCTTCGCTGCGCTCGCAGTTGGTCATCTCGGAAGCAGCGTCGAAATGGGAAAAGGCGGCCGAATACAGCCAGCGCCTGATCCAGGTGCTCGATGGTGAGCAGCGGTTCGAAGTGGCGCTCGCGCTGGGCAAGCTCGCGCGCGACAAGCTGTCAGACGCCTACATGGCGATCGACGCCTATCTCGCGGCGCATCGGATCAAGGCCGACGCGCTCGAGGTGCTCGACGCGCTCTATGTGCTGTACCGCGAGACGAAGCAGGGGGCCAAGGCGTCCGAGATGCTCGAGAAGATGCTCGCCGAGCCGAGCTTGAGAAACGAGCCCAACAAGGCCAAGCGGGTGTACTTCGCGCTGGGCGAAATCAGCCGCGACGAGCTGATGGATCTCGAGAAGGCGGAAGGTGCCTTCAACCAGGCGCTCGACGTGGACTTCCGTTTCATCGAAGCCTTCAGCGCGCTCGAAGCGATGCTCGGCAAGGCCAAGCAGTGGAAGAAGCTCGATGACAACTACAAGCGAATGATCCAGCGGTTGCCCAAAACCGAGGACACCCACGCTGCGCGGATGACGCTGTGGAAGGCATTGGGAGACCTGTACCTCAAGGTCCTCAAGGCTCCGGAAGCGGCCGTCGAGGTCTACAAGGTCGTCGCCCACGGTCTGCCAGAAAACACCGAGGTCCAGGAAGCCTTCGCCGAGCTGGCGTCCCATCAGCCTGGCTATGAAGAAGCCGCGGTCGACGCGTGGCGGCGGGCGTTGCCGATGACTTCGAACCCCGGAAAAGTCGTCTCAGCTCTGGCAGAGCTGGCGGCCCGCCGCAAAGACTATGACTCGGCGTGGCTGGCCGCCCAGGTGGTCGCCGGTTTGATCGGCGAAGCCGGCGCAAGTGAGCGTGAGATCCTCACCAAGCTCGGGCCCTATGCGAAGAAGAAAGAGGTCGCCAGCCGAGCGTTGACCGATCGGCTGTGGCAGTCACACCTCTTCCACCCGAAGGTCCGCGGGCCGCTGAGCGAGCTGATGGCGATTCTCTATGAGCAGGTCGGACACCTGTTCAAAGAAGACTTTCCCCGCTACCAGCTCAACCCCAAGCGTCACCTGGTCGACGTCAATGCCGCTCAGGAATACCAGATTCACCATTACAAATACGTCGCGCGCCTGCTTGGGATGGAAACGGTCGCGCTGTACTCCCCGTTTTTGATCATCACCCGCGAGCGGATGGCGAAGAAGACCGCCGAGCCTGCTCCGGAACCGAACGTCGCGATCGAGATTTGCCACACCCACCCGGCGTGTCTGAAGGTCGGAGGGAAGTTCTTCAGTGAGACCGGCCAGAAGGAAGTCTATTACATGCTCGGCCGCTCGATGGCCCTGCTGCGCCCCGAGCTGGCCCTGTCACAACGGCTGTCCGCTGAGCGACTCGAGGCGGTCTTCCAGGCGGCGCTGAGCCTTTCTGTCGATCGCTTTCGTTTTACCGCCGACCCTCGCGCGCTCGACACCGAACGGCGCGCGCTCGAGAAGGCGTTGACCGACCAGGCCCGCACTGCGCTGGCCCGCATCACCAAGGAATACGTGAAGCAAGCCACCCCCAATGACCTGCGCAACTACCTCGAGGGCGCCGAGCTCACCGCGGTTAGAACCGGCCTGTTTGTCGCGGGCGAAATCGAGCCGGTGAAGAAGATGGTCATGGGTGAGACCGGCACGATGTACCGCGTGCAGACCCGCTCGAAGATTCGCGACCTGATGGTTTTTGCGCTCTCGGAAGATCTGCACGCTTTGCGCGTTGCTGCAGGAATCAACGTCGAGGTCCAGCTGCGCAGGTAGGAGCTGCACCTTCACGTCGCAGTCCCCCGCCGGAACCTGATCGACGGAAGTGGCGTCCGTTCACTTGACCCCCTCGTAATGCACCCTTAGGCTTTTTGCTTTAGCCCCCGCCCCGTTCGCCGTACCGGCCCCAAGAAACCATGCGCTTCGTATGTGAGAGCTGCCGCGCGCAGTACATGATCAATGACGAGAAGGTTGGCCCCAAGGGGGTCAAGGTGCGTTGCCGCAAATGCGGCTACGTGATCCTCGTCAAGCGCGGCGCCGACGCCCAGGCCAAAGGGCCCGTGGCTTCCGCCGGAGCAGATCCGGACGACGCACTGGCGACCCAGATCTTGCAGTCGCCTCTGGCCCCTGCTCCGCGTGCTGCGGCGAGGACCATGACGGGTGACACGATGGCCGACCTGACCAACCCCGGTATTCCTGAGGGGAAAATGCAGCAAGGAGATCCGCGCGACTCGCTGTTGGGCGATGCTGGCGACGACGAAATCGGTGCGGTGTTCGATCAGGTCCTCAACTCCGGCTCGCATTCGATTCCGAAAGACGCGATCGGCAACGCCGAAGACCGGCGCACCGAGGTGCACAACGCCGTCAACGGTTCGGCGCTCGGCGACGATGACGATGATCGGATGAGCACCCGGGTGATCGACGCCGAGGTGGTTCGCAAGCTGGCTCAAGAGACGGGCGACAAGCTGGGCGACAAATCCGCCGCCTGGGGTGCCAAGCCGGAAAAGAACGGTCACCCCGTCGAGGGTGAGGTTCCGCAGAACGATTGGTTCGTCGCGATTGACGAAAAGCAGACCGGTCCGCTCACGCTCGAGAAAGTAAAAGAGCACTGGGACCGCGGTGAGATTGGCCCGGACTCGCTGTGCTGGAGGGCGGGCTTCACCGACTGGGTTCCCTTGTCGGACGTAGCCCAGCTGGCCTCGGTGTTGGCGCCCCGTCCTGCGAGCAAGCCGATCGTGATGAACGCGCTGAGCGGCGCTTCGGTGGTCAGCATTCCCGTCGAGTCGGCGTTCTCGGCAGGCGGAGTGATGAAGAGCGTCCGCAGCGAAGTCCAGGTTCCGATGGCTGCGAGCGCCAGGCCCGAAGAGACGGGCTCCTGGCGCCCCTCGACTTCGCTTGGATCCCTGGTGCAGGACGAGATGGCGGCTCTCTCTCGACCGGGGGCCCGGATCACGGACGAGCCGATCGGACCTTCCGAGCCTTCGATGGGCGGGCTGTTGGATCTTCCGTCGCCCGATGAGAAGCCGCATTCCAACGGCCGCGGCAACGGTCACGCCGGCGCTTCCGTGGACCACGGGGCTCAGGTTCCTTCTCCGCGCAACAGTCGGCCTCCCGCGCCCGCGCCGGCTCCTGCCAACCCGTACGTCGCCACTCCTGGCGCGACTTATTCTTCGCCGGGCATCACCCAGTACCGTCCGGACAAAGACCGCAGCGGCACGATGATCTGGATCGCAGTGGGTGTCGGCGGGCTGGTGGTCGCGACGCTGCTGGGTCTGGTCATCTGGCTTGCCGTGGCAGGTCGTCAGCCAGCACCGGTCGCCCAGGTTCCCGCGCCGGTTCCGGTGGCGGTCGCTCAGGCTCCGGTTCAGATGCAGCCGGCTCCTCTTCAACCTGCGCCCGTTCCGGTTGGACAGCCGCCGGTCGCCGCGGCAGTGGCGCCCGCAGCCCAGCCAACCCCCGCTCAGCCGTCGGGCCCGCTGCCCCCCAACAGCAAGCCTCAGCCGCTGCCGCCCAGGGGCGGGGCGCCGATGCATGCGGCCAATTCAAACCCGAGCGGAACGAAAGTCGCTTCGGCCACTCCAGTTGAAAAGCCCGAGAAGGCAGCCCCCGCTGAGAAGCAGAAGGCGTCCCCCAAGGACGAAGGCGATGACTTCGACAAGGCTTTTGGAAGTGGGGATTCGGCGAAGGACACCCCGAAGTCGGCGGCCCCCGAGAAGAAGAAGTCGGGGCCGTACATTCCGCCGGCGCCCGGCGCTGCGAGCAATGACGTCAAAGAGTCGTTGGGCCAGGCCGACGTGTTTGAAGTGGTCAGTGGCTACAAGCCTGCGTTGGCCAAATGCGTTGAAGAGCAGCGCAAGAAAGAGCCGGGCGTGACTGGGAAGCTGGTGATGAAGTGGAACATTCAGACCAGTGGCAAGACCTCAAATGTCTCGGTTCAGTCCGACGAGTTCAAAGCGACGTACATGGCGGGTTGTGTCGGAGGGTTGATCAAGAGTTGGACCTTCCCCAAACACAAAGTCGCCGGCGATCCGATCGTTTTTCCGTTCAAGTTCTAGGTTTCAGCCGCTCCATTTTTGGGGAGCGGACCCGGACTCGCCGTCCGTGCTGATTTTGCGGCGCGACCTCCGCCTTTGCGTTTGGGAACAATCGCGACGGCTGCGCCGCAATGCCCCGGTGGACAGCCGCACTCCACTCGCCAACCGCTTGAAGTTGAAGGCTTTGGGTGGCGCGTGGCTTGCTGGTGCCGGTGCGTCAACTTGTTGACTGTTTGGTCGCCACCATTAAAACGGCGCTGTCGTCCCACCTGAATTGAGGGGTTCCACCAATCATGAAATTGAAATTTGCTGGGGTCGTGGCCACTGCGGCGTTTGCGGTCGCGCTGGCGGGCTGTGGAAGTTCGAGCACTGGAGGGACGGGCGGCGGCGGTGGTTCGTCCGGGTTCTGTACCAGCACGTCCTGCAGCGCAGGGCAGACCTGTCACCCTTCATCCAAGACGTGCGTGAAGACATGCAGCGCCAGCACCGAGTGCACGGCCGAGGCGAAGACCTGTGCTGCGGCGGTGGGTGGCACGGCCGGCGCGGACGGCGGAATCGTAGCGGTCTGCAGCTGCTCGACAAATGAGCTGTGCAGCGGCTCGAGCGGCGTCACTGGAAACATCTGCAGCACGGTGGACAAGGTTTGCACTTCGAAGTGCACCTCGAATACCGACTGCCCCAACAACCGGACTTGCGACACGGCGACCGGCCAGTGCGGCACGGCCGGTGGCAACGACGCAGGAACTGCCTGCACGCGCGGCAGCTGTTCGATCACCCAGGTCTGCAACTTCCAGAGCGGCGTCTGCGAGGCCCCGAAGGCGTGCGTCGCGGGCAATGTACAGCCGGACGTGTGCGGCTATGGCCAGGTCTGCGGCACGGCGAGCTGCGGAGAAGTGGTGGTCGGCACTTGCGCGAACTTCATGCCGGGCAGCAACCCCCTGCTGTGGAACCCGAAAACCTCGACTGGCCCGGTCATTTACTCAATCTCGAAGGTCAGCTTCGGAATGGACATGACCTTCTGCGGCGCTACAGCTCCCATGCGGGCGAAGATCCACGTCAAAGCGTACGCGAACAGCACGGTGCTGATCTCTGAGACCAATCAGCCGTCGCTCAATTACGTGCGCACGGACGGCAACCAGATCGCGGTCGGTGCGACGCAGATCCAAAACTACACCTCGTCGGGCGGTGGCAAAGCGGCAGAGTTCGACGTGAACTTTTGCGCTGCCTCGACCATCACTTCGCTGACGGTGGGCCTCTATTACACGACGGGCAACGCAGCGTGCTTCACGGCCAACTGAATACGCACTGGCTGGCAACCGTCTTGAAACACACGCAAATACACCCTTTTCAGGAGCTCAAAATGAAGAAACTCGGACTTGCAGCATTGTTGGTGTCGGGCCTGGCGATGGCCGCTGATGTGAACCCGCCGCAGCTGGGAAGCACCGTGAAGCTCGATTGCGCGGCAGGCAGCAAGCAGATGAGCGAAGGGGAAGGCATCTTCTGTAATCGCGGCGGAGCCCTGGGCAGCGAGCGGCTCGTCGGGCCGTACGTCGGCCTGAACAAGAACGGAACGGTGCACGCGCGGGGTCAGTACATCGAAAGTGGTCGTACCGGCCACTGGGTGTTCTTCAATGAGAAGGGCGTCAAGACGCACGAAATCGACTTCAAGAACGACAACTTCGATGGGCAGCGAGTCGAGTTTCACCCCAATGGACAGAAGAAGGCGGTCGAGCAGTACGCGCGCGGAGTGATGACGGCTCCGGTGCTGACGTTCGATGAGCTCGGAGCACCGGTCACGTACACGAAGTAATTTGGTTCAATCGGTGTGCATCGCGGCCAGGGCTCGAAAGGGCTCTGGCCGTTGTGTTCGTGGGGTGTAAAACGCTGGAAGCCGTGACGACGCCCAAGCATCAGCCGGTGCTGCCCGATCTTCCCGTGCGCACCGTTCAGGAAATGGGGCTCAAGGAGCTCGAACGGATTCGTCTCATCCTTCGCGGCGGATCCGTCATCGAGTGGAGGCGACTGCACTTCAAGACCTGGGATGAGGTCGATCGCTTCTTGCGGCTCTGTCAGATCGACGCCACGCGTCCGTTCGATGTCGAGTGGGTGCGGACGATTCTGAGCGACGCGGTCGAGTACCTGCGGAAGATCTTCGATTACCGGGTCGCGGCGCCGGTGGCTGACCCCGACGAGATTCACGATCTGTTTCTCTACGCCTCAGGTGCGAAGGAACCGAAGAAGTACCGGAAGATCGCCTGCATCGTGCTGAAGGTGATTCACGTCATCCAGCACATCGAAGGGCGCGACCTGCTCTTCAAGTTGGCGGTGTCGGAAGCCGAGCTTGCTCAACTGGTGACCGAGAAGGTGATGGCCGTCGCCGAAGAAATGAAAGTGAAGGGGCTCGCCGTCGTGGAGTTCTCGGACTCGATCAAGACCCGGGAATCGATCATCACCAAGCTGATCGCCAAGCGTGAATCGGTTGCAGCGCAGATCTACGACCGCACCCGATTCCGGATCATCGTCAAAGACCGCAAGGACGTGCTGCCCGCGCTGTACTTTCTGACCCAGCGGCTGGTGCCCTTCAACTTCGTCGTCCCCACCCAGACCGAGAACTCACTCTTCAACTTCAAAGGGCTGCTCACCGAGTACCCGCACTTCGGTCGCTACGCCAAGGACCTTCACCTCGACCTCGACTACGAGGATCGCGAGGAGCGCCGGCGTCCGAACAACAAGTTCTCTGGAAGCAGCTATCGCATCTTGAACTTCGTGGCCGACGTGCCGATTCGTTTGGACGCGTACCTTCCTCCGCCCGAGAAGGACAACCGGTCAAGAAAGGGGCGCATCGCGTTGGCGACGGTCGAGTTTCAGATCGCCGACGAAGAGCAGGCGACGGCGAACGAGGCCGGTGAAAACTCGCACGAGCGCTACAAGCAGCGGCAGCGCGAGGTGGTGCTCAAGCGCTTGTCGCGAGGTTTGGTGGTGCCGCGACAGGGGAAGAGAAAGAAGACGCCCGCTCCATAGGCAAGCGGGCAGGGCCCACTACTTCTTTCGGTTCTTCTTCTTGTTCGCCTTCTCGCGCTTGCGACGTTCCTTGATCGCGTCGCGTTCGGCGTCGCTGTTTCCCTTGGGAGGCGGCGCGGCGGAATAGCCCTGCAGCCGGGCCTTGGCCATCGCGCCCTGACCCATCGGAGCGGTGTACCCGGGAGCCAGCTGCGGCATCTGCATCGGCATGCCGCCCGAGCCCCCCATGCCAAGGGCCTGTTCCATCATCTTGGCGTCTTTCCCAAACATGCTGCCGAGGTCCATGCCCTTGAGCTGAGAGAGCTGACCCAGCTGTTTGAAACCGGGGATCCTGCCGAGCAGGCTCGGGTTCTGGCCGATCGAGCCCATCACCTGCTGCATCATGTTGAACTTCTGCATCAGCTCGGCGACGTCTTTGGGTTTCTTGCCTGAGCCTTTGGCGATGCGCTTGCTGCGAGAGTCGTCGATCAGCTTCGGCTGCTGCCGTTCGGCCTCGGTCATCGAGTCGAACATCGCTTCGATCTTCGAGAGCTCGTTCTCGTCGGGGTTCATCGACTCTGTCATCTCGCCGAAGATCGGGAACTTCTCGAGCAGGTCCTTGAGCGGGCCCATCTTGCGGACCATGCGGATCTGCTCGACGAAGTCGCGCATCGAGAAGTTGCCCGACAACAGCTTCTTGGCGTCGTCCTCGGCCTTCTTTTCGTCGACGACTCCCTCGAAGTCCTTCATCAGGCCGACGATGTCGCCAAAGCCCAAAATGCGGCTGGCGAGGCCTTCGGGGCGGAATTCTTCGAGCTTGTCCAGCCCTTCACCCATTCCGAGGAACTTGATCGGCCGGCCGGTGACTTCTTTGATCGAGAGCGCCGCTCCACCGCGTGCATCGCCGTCGAGCTTGGTGAGAATGAAACCGTCGATGCCGATGCGCCGGTTGAACTCGGCCGCGGTCTTCACTGCGTCCTGGCCGATCATCGCGTCGGCGACGAGGAGGATGTTGTCAGGGCTCACGAGGGCCTTGATGGCCTCGAGCTCGAGCATCAGGGGCTCGTCGATTGCGAGGCGGCCGGCGGTGTCGATGATCACCACGTCGCGCTTGGTGGCGGCGGCGACTTCCCAGGCCTTCTGGGCCATCTGTGGCGGCTGGAGACCGGCTTCATAGAAGACGGGGATCCCCAACCGTTCGCCGAGGACCTTGAGCTGATCCACGGCCGCGGGCCGGTAGATGTCGGCGGCGCACAGCAGGGGCAGACGGCCCTCTTTGAGCAGCTTGGCGGCCAGCTTTCCGGTGGTGGTGGTCTTGCCGGAGCCCTGAAGGCCGATCATCATGATTCCGGAGACCTGCCCCTTCGCCTTCAGCTTGAGCGACGTGTCGACCGGGCCCATCAGCCCTTCGAGCTCGTCGTGGCAGACCTTGATGAAATGGTCGCCGGGGCTGATCTTGTGCTTTCGCCCCTGCTTGTCGGTGAGGGTGGTCTGCACGACCTCGCCGATGGCCTTGGCGCGGACGTTGGCGACGAACTTCTTCACCACCTCGAACGCTACGTCGGCCTCGAGCAGCGACACGCGAATGTCGCGCAGAGACTCATCGATGAGCTCAGCGGTGATTTCGGCCTTACCGGCGAGGCGGTTTTTCGCAGCGCGGAAGCCTTTGGAGACGGTCTCGAGCATGGCGAGGCGTCTTATCGGTTCGTCAGGCAGACCGCGAGACGAGATCGCGGACGCACTCGGTGATGCGCTCGAACTCAATCGGCTTGCCCAGAACGGTAATTTGGCCCAGGCGGTCGGCCTCTTCGAAGACTTCGGGGGCAGGAAAGGCGGTGAGCAGGACGATCGGGCAGCGCAGGCCGTGCTCCCGGGCCCGCCGGACCACCTCGAGACCTGAGGACCCAGGCATTCGCAGGTCGGTCAGAATCAGGTCGGGCAGGGCGATGACCCCGGTGCGGGTGAGGACCAGGTAGTCCTCGAGCTCGGCGCTATCCTCGAGTTCGACGGGGTGGTGCCCCGCGTCCCGCAGGTGGGACAGCAACAACTCGCGAAAGGCGTCGTCGTCTTCCGCGACGAGGATGCGGGGCGACTTCGAAAAGACTCTCATGAGAAGGGCGCGAGGGTGTGGGCCGCCTTGCGCAGGGTGGCGAGGTCGAAGGGTTTGTCGAGGACGAGGGCGGCTCCGAGGCGGCGGGCTTCGGTGTGGGCCGTCTCGTCAGCGAACGCGGTGATGACGATGACCCGGGTGGACCAGGCGAAGCGACGCAGGCGGGCGAGGATTTCCAGGCCGGAGCAGCCGGGCATCCAGATGTCGGTGACGATCAGGTCTGGGATCTGGGGGTCGATCTTGTTGTTGAGGGTGTCGATCAGCAGGTCGAGCAGCCCGGCGCCATCGATGGCTTCGGTGACTGTGTATCCTTCCCGACGGAGCATGTTGGCGATGAGCGACCGCATTTCCGGCTGGTCGTCCGCGACCACCACCCGCGGCGTGGTTTTCCGCAACGAATCCGTGGGGGCGGGGAGGGCCATTTCAAACTACCGAAAATGATAACCTCCCAAGCGATCGCGCTATTTCCGGATTTTCAGGGCCAAGCGCCGGTCGGGTGCTCACTGGTAAACGCGAAGCAGCCGGGCCCGAAACTCGTAGTGGTAGCCTTCCTGGGTCATGGCGGGCAGAACTTTGTCGATTCCGATTCCCCCGACCCCTGGCACGGGCAGGTATGACAGTGCGGTTTCGAGTTTTTTGGGGAGCCCAAGCCACCCTTCGACCGCCCAGATGCTGCGCAGCTCGGGTCCATGAAACGCATCGGGCGGTGGAGCGCCAGCCTCTGCGACGGCTTTGGGCCAGGTCTCGAGGACGAAAGCGTCGAACTTCGAGTCCTCCGAGGCCTGGACGACGACTGCGATTAGAGGGGCTCCGTCCCTGAACTGGCGCAGCTCGAGAGTCAGCCCAATCAGGGGCTTGCCGTGGCTCAAGTCGTTCTGCGTCTCGGTCGCTTGTGCGAGCATCCGCATCCCCATTGCTTCAGGACCGTTCCCAAACCGTGCGCTGATCTGCTCGGACGGACGGGGGTTGATTCCCGGGGGCCCGAGGTTCGGGTCGCCGGTCGAGGCGTAGCTGGACGCGGCGTCTGCGTAGCGTTTGCCGATCGATTTCATGAACTGGGTCGAGGTCGCGGTGATCCCATGCTCGCGAGCGCCCCTGTCGAGTGCCGCGCGAGCCGCGTCGCCCACGCCGCTGAAGTACGGGTGGGGAAGGCCCCGCTGTGCACGCGCCTCGGCCAGCCCGTCCTCGGCCCAGGTGGTGACCCGCTTCTTCACCCGGAACTCGGTTTCGGCGCGAACTACGTCGGGCGAAAACCTCGGGTCGTCAGGGTGAACCGTCTCGCCGTGGGAAGGCTCAGTTTCCCGGCTGGAAGTTCCGGGAGCGAGGCTTAACGAGGGAAACAAGGAAATCGGCTGGCTCGAAGCGGCGCGCGGTAAGTCGGAGGCGACAGGTTGGGCCGGCGTCGATTCGGCCGCCTGAGCAGGTTCCTCGGGCTTGGTCTCGTCGGGGACAACGCGCTTGCGCCGCACCGTGGTTGCGATCGGTTTTGGCTCGACAGCTTTGGGGGCCGCGCGGGGCGCAGGTTCGACTTCAACCACCACCCACTGTTGCGGCTGGGCCACAGCGGCGGGGGGAGGCGCGTTCGATGGAAGGTGAAGGAAGAGGAACGTCAGGGCGGCGTGGATGAGAAGCGAAAGGACGACCGCAGGTGGCAGCCGGGAGCTCCGAGGCGCTGCGCGGGTTCGTCTCACAGTGGCTGTGTATCCCCTTCAGTTGCGATGACAAAGACCGTCACCCCGCGAGGAGGGCCGAACTCAGCGGGTAGACTGGGACGACTCGCACCTTTTTCGGACCGCTCGTCACGTCCAAGGCTATTGAGCTCCGACCCAGCACGAGGATCGCTGACCTTAGATCCGAGACTTCAAATTTCAGTGGAGCGCGATGAGCCCAATTCAATCGAACCTTGATGATGTTGGTCCGTTCCCTCTGGGCCCCAGACCACGCCACGCCTCGCTGCAGCGATAGGCGCTTTGTGTTCACTCATTGCTGTGCTCACGGGCTGTCCCACACAGCAGGCTCCGGTGATAGTTGCCCCTACTCGCCCATCGGCCGAAGCGTGGAACCAGCTTCCCTTTGCGAATGACGGGGATGCAGGCCTTCCCGTCCTGATTCGCGTGCCGGGAGCCGCGTTGCTTTTGAACCCTGCCGCACGCAACGGAATCACGGCACTCGCTGATTGTGCGGCAATGATTAGCCATTGCTTTGACCCGACTAAAAAATCAATCGACTCGTGCGTTGCGGCTGCACCGCTTTGCGCAACTCAAACGCCCTGGTTGGAAGCGAAGTCTTGTTGTCCGGCTTCGTGTCGCGAAGCTTACCAGAGCGCGAGGAAAGCGGGCGAGGAATCCAGCAGTGCTTTCACGAACATTTATTTCGCACGCGGCGGCTGTTTTCCAGGTCTCCCACCTCAATGAGCTGCCAACTGCGCAGCTCGAGGTGTCTGTTGTTGGCGATGGTGTGCGCCCCAAGTGTTGCATTGGCTTTCAATTCGAGATGCGCTCTGAGTGATGGGGGCTCATGCGCCAGCGGCCCGCAAACTGCCCAGAACAGGTGGCGTGGAGAAGGTGATGAACACCGGCAGCTCTGGGTGTCGACCGCGACAATGGCCGGCTTGCCTGGGCCACTGCTCCAAGATGTTTCAGTGACTGTCTTTACTTCGGAAGCTTTAGTTCAGGCTGGAGGTGACTCTTTCGATTCGATCCGCCCAGTTCCTTTCGAACGGACGATGCGCAGTCATAAGCGCACCTGGCGTATCCGCTGCACGGAGTGGTGGTTGCGGGCAGCGACGGACTGAAGGGTGTTGTCAGCTCGCCGACGGCGTGATCGCGGCCGGGATGGTCAGGGGTCCG
>JAYVCD010000185.1:0-6836 GCA_043750125.1 Archangiaceae bacterium
CGACAGGCGCAGCTGCCGGGCGAGCTTCAGCTGCTCGGTAAAAGCCTCTTCCTCTGCTTCTCCACCGCGCCACAGCTCGAGAGGCCCGACCGCCTTCGCCCGCGGGTGTCGAAACAGCAACGGCAGCGCGGCGAGCACTTCGCTCAGCCCGCGCCGGGGCAGCGAGCGCGCCGGCAGTCCAATCGCGGCCCACGCCTCGATCCCTTCCTTCTGCAGCCGCGGCAACTGGGTGTCCAGCAGGGCCGCCAGCTGGGCGTTGATCGCCGCGGCCGTCACCGGGCGACCGGGGGGAATCGCGGCGGCCAGCACACCGCTGACTTCGAAGAAACGGAGCGTCTGCAGGTCCGCGTCGGTCAGCCCTGCCGGGTACACACGTGCGTCGAACAAAGTGCCGACAGAGTAACCTGCGTTCCCCCGCCGCTTCAGTCCGTTCCCGCAACAGCCCCGTCGTTGCGCGGGTCGGACGCCGCGCTGCGAAGATGGGTGACCGGGTCGACCCGCACCGCTTCGGCGTCGCCCCAGCCCGTCTCGCGCTTGAACACGTGGCCCATCGCCTCGAGCTTCTTTTGCGTTTCCGGCTCGAGGCCCCACGCGTCGACCACCACCACGTCGGGCAGCCATTGGTGGTGAAGCCGGCCGAAGCCGACGGCGCGGGTGATGTCCATCTGACCGTCGATCACGTTCGAGATGACCTGGATCACAGTGGTGGGAATGGTCGAGCCCCCGGGACTGCCGACGGCCAGCAGCACCTGGTCCGGATTTTCTTTCTGGAAGACCAGGGTCGGAGACATCGATGACAGCGGGACCTTCCCCGGGGCGACGGCGTTGGGCTCTCCGGTGACGAGGCCGTAGACGTTGGGTGTCCCCGGGCGGGCGGCGAAGTCGTCCATCTCGTCGTTGAGCAGGACTCCGGTGCCTTTCGCGACCAGGCAGCTGCCGAAGTAGTAGTTGACGGTGGTCGTCAGGGCGACCGCGTTTCCGTCGGCGTCGATCACCGAAAGGTGGGTGGTGTTCTTTTGTTCGGGGCCTGGCGCGGCTTTCCCGTCGAGCTTCAACAGCGACGCGCTGGCGGTCGCTCGCTTCGGGTCGATGCTCGCCTTGAGGACATCGAAGTACGCCGCGCTGCTCAACTTCTCGAGGGGAATCGGGTTGAAGGCCGGGTCGCCTAAATATTTCGCGCGGTCGACATACGTGCGGCGCGCGGCCTCGATGTAGTGGTGGAGCACGCCCACGTCCCGTGAAGCCAGGCCCAGCGGGCTGGTGCGCTCGAGCACTCCGAGCACCTGCAGCACCGCCAGTCCTCCGGCGGACGGAGGCGGCATCGCCGCGATCTTGTACCCGCGGTAGCTGCCCCACAGCGGCGCACGATCCGTGGTGTGGTAGGCCTTCAGGTCGGCGGTGGTGAGCATTCCCCCTGCGTGCAAGACCGAATCGGCCACCGCTTTGGCCGTCGGCCCTTCGTAGAAGCTCTTCGTTCCAAGTCGGACCAGGGCCTCGAGAGTCCGGGCCAGCTCGGGCTGCTTGAGGATCGTCCCGAGCGCCGGCGCCCGCGGCGTTCCACTCGGGTCGGGACGCAGAAAAATTCGCGCGGCTTCGGGGTCTTGCTGAAGACACGCCTCTCGCTCTTGCGCGCAGGCCTGGTACTTCAAGCCCACGGCGAAACCGTTTTTTGCCGCAGCGATCGCGGGCGCGAGCACCACCGCGCGGGGCAACTTCCCGTACCGCTCGTGAAGCTGCAGGTACCCGAGCACCGCGCCAGGCACGGCCACGCTCAGCGCTCCATCGGTCGAAAGGGCGCTGACGACCGAGCCGTCGCGAATGAACATCTCGCGCGTGGCGGCCGCCGGAGCGACCTCGCGAAAGTCGAGCACCCCCGCCTTCTTGTCCTTCGCATTCCAGCTCACTGCGAAGCCTCCGCCTCCGAGGCCCGAGTGGTAGGGGCCGACCACCGCCATCGTGAACGCTCCCGCGACGACCGCGTCGATCGCGTTGCCCCCCTTCTGAAGCATCAATGCCCCGGCCGCCGAGGCCGCGGGATCTGCGGCGGCGATGGCGCCTTTCTTGAAGCCTCTGTCCGCAAAAGCCGGGGTGGAAAGGACTGCGACGAGACATCCGATGACACAAAGTTTGCGCATCACAGGCCCGGTTGAGGGTGTTTGCCGCGAAGGTGGCAACTAGGACGACAATGGCAGGGTCTGGCTTACTGAAACGCACCCGTTTCGTCGCGTAACGCGGCGTAAAAGTTCGAAAAGGGCACTCGTGTTCCGACTGAAAAGTCTGGCGCAAGATTTGCTCAGAGGGCGGCAAGATGACTGGTCAAAAGAACCTTCGAGAATTTGCCCGCGCCCCGATGAGCGGCCCGGTGAAGTTTTTCGATTGGAACCAGCCGTCCCAGGCCGAAGGCACCGAAATCTCGGGCAGCGGCATCTTCCTGCGCACCCGAACGGTCCTGGCCGAAGACGCGATGTTGACGGTGCGGTTGACGTTGCCGGGGTTGAAGCGCGCGTTCACCGTACTGTGCAAAGTGGTGCGAACGGTGAAGGGGGGGCTCTTCATGCCTGCCGGAATGGGCGTTCGCTTCGTCGACCTTTCGCCGGGAGACCGGCAAACCATTCTCGAGTACGTGGCGCGCCGGACGCTGCAGCTCGCCTCAGGGCTGTCATGAATTCCAAAGTCAACGCGCCGGCTCAACCGGTGACCACGATGTTCTTGAAGCCGTCGTTCATGGTGACCGCGCAGAGCAACGGGCTGTTGGTCGCCGTCACGATGCAGACCCCGGCGGTTCGAACCGAAACGCGAAGCTGATTTTCTTGAGGGCTGCGGCAGGCCGGCTTGCGTCGGTGGCCAAGGGAAGAGCAATCGAGGCAGCCCCGCCCGTTCATCCCGAGAGCAGTCGAGGGAAGAGCAGTCGAGGGAAGAGCAGTCGAGGAAAGAGTACCCTCGAGCTCGTGAAAGTTCTCGAGCTGTGGCGGTACCCGGTGAAGTCTCTTCAAGGCGAGCAGGTCGACGCAGCCCAGCTCACCGCCGACGGGCTCGAGGGCGATCGCCGCTTCGCGCTGTATGACGAAGACACCGGGCTGGGTCTGACCGCCCGACGTGCACCCGAGCTGCTCTTTGCGTCGGCGCATCTGCGTGAAGACAACACAGTGGACATCACGCTGCCGGACGGCTCGATCGCCCGCGATGATGCGGCGCTGTCGGCGTGGCTCAAACGGCGGGTGAGGCTGCGTTCTGCCGAGGCCGCGCTTTCGCTGCGGTACGAGAACGTCATCGACTTCGAGCGTGAGCCCACCAGCGGGTGGAGGGCGTTCTCAGGAGCGGCCGGTGCGTTTCACGACTCGCCCAAAGTCCGCGTGTCGCTGGTCTCGACCGCCAGCCTGGGCGCGTGGGATCGGCGGCGATTCCGGTCCAACGTCGTGCTCGACGGGGAAGGCGAAGACGGGCTGGTCGGGCGAAAGGTCCGCCTCGGGCAGGCCGAGCTCGACGTGGTGATGCGGGTCGCGCGTTGCGTGATGGTGACCCGCCCTCAACCGGGGGGCCTGGAGGCCGATTTGTCCGTGCTGCGGACGATCGCCAAAGAGCGCGAGGCCCGGCTGGCGGTGGGGGGCCTGGTGGTGCGCGCCGGGCAGACCCGGGTGGGCGATGCGCTGATCGAGCTCGGGTAGCAGCGGTCGATTGACTTGGGGCCGCAGCGCAGGGCAAACCGCGCAGGCCATGAACTTCTCTTCTCTCGCCGCGGTGGTGCTGTGTGCTGGCAAGGGCACCCGCATGCATTCCACCCGGGCGAAGGTGCTTCACCCTCTGCTAGGCAAGCCGATGGCCTGGTATCCGATTTCCCGCGCTTTCGAGGTCGGCGCTTCGAATGTGACCGTCGTCGTCGGGCACCAGTCCGACGAGGTGAAGCAGGTGCTCGCTGCGCAGTTCCCGACTCAAGCCCTGTCGTTTGCGCTGCAAGAGCAGCAGAACGGCACCGGGCACGCGGTCGCCAGCGCCGAGGCAGGCCTCAAAGATTTTCGCGGAGCGGTGCTGATTCTTTCCGGGGACGTCCCGCTGATCACCCGCGCGACGCTCGAGCTGTTGATCGAAGCCTACCGGGGAAGCCCTGGTCCGCTGGCGTTGCTCAGCTTCCGGCCGGCCGACCCGACCGGCTATGGGCGCGTCGTTCGCGAGGACGGGCGGGCGAAAAAAATCATCGAGCACGCCGACGCTTCGATGGTCGAACGGAAGATCAACGAGGTCAACGCCGGCATCTACCTCGCTGACGCCGAATTTCTTTTCCGCGCAGTCAAAACTTTGACCCCGCGGAACGCGCAAGGCGAGCTGTACCTCACCGACATCGTGGCCCAGGCCCCCGAAGTCGCGGTGGTCGAAGCGAGCCCAGAAGAAATCGCCGGGATCAATGATCGCGCCCAGCTCGCCGCGCTGGGCAAGGCCCTGCAACACCGCATCAACCAGGCCCATCTGAAGGCCGGGGTGACGATGGTGTCGCCCGAGACGACCTTCATCGACGAAGGGGTGACGATCGGCCCTGACACCGTGCTCGGCCCCGGCGTGACGCTGACCGACGCAACCCGCCTGGGTCGAGACGTCAAAGTGGGGCAGGGCTGCGTGATTTCCCGTTCAGTGGTCGGCGACGCAGTCGAGCTCAAGCCCTATTGCGTGCTCGAAGAAGCGCAGGTCGGCGCCCGGTCGATTCTCGGTCCGTTCGCGCGGTTGCGCCCGGGCACCGAGCTCGCTGAAGCGGTGCACCTGGGAAACTTCGTCGAGACCAAAAAGGCGAAGCTCGGAAAGGGCAGCAAGGCCAACCACCTCGCGTACCTGGGCGATGTGGTGATCGGCGAGAACTGCAACGTGGGCGCCGGGGTCATCACCTGCAACTACGACGGGGTGAACAAGCACCTCACCACCATTGGCGACCGCGTCTTCGTCGGCACAGATTCACAGCTGGTCGCCCCGGTGACGGTAGGCGACGACGCGTTCGTCGCGGCAGGGACGACGGTCACCGAGGATGTGCCTGCCGGAGCGCTGGCGCTGTCTCGCGCGCCGCAGGTGACGAAAGAAGGTTGGACCGAGCGCCGCAAGAAGGTGCTCCTCGGTATGAAGCAGAAGTAGCGACGTTAGGAGCAGACCATGTGCGGAATCGTTGGCTACGTCGGAGAGAAGCAGTCAGCGCCGATCCTCGTCGCGGGACTGAAGCGACTCGAGTACCGGGGCTATGACTCGGCCGGCCTCGCCGTGCTCGACGCCGACGGAAAGATTCAGGTGCTGCGCGCGACGGGGAAGCTGCGCAACCTCGAAGGGAAGGTGAAGACCGAGCCGCTGTTCGGGACGACGGGCATCGGTCACACCCGGTGGGCGACCCACGGTCGGCCGAGCGATGAGAACGCTCACCCCCATTCCTTCGGCGGCGTCTCGGTGGTGCACAACGGAATCATCGAGAACCACCTCGCGCTCAAGGCCCAGCTGAAGGCCGCGGGGCACGTCTTTTCGTCCGAGACCGATTCCGAAGTTTTCGCTCACCTGATCGCGGCGCACATGAAGACTGGCACCGCGCTGCCCCAGGCCGTGCGCGCGGCGATCGCCCAGGTGAAGGGGACCTACGCGCTGGTGGTGATGGCCGAGAAAGATCCCCATCGCATCGTGGTGACCAAAGACTCCCAGCCGATGGTGCTCGGAGTGTCTCAGGGGCAGAGCTTCGTCGCGTCCGACATTCCCGCGCTGCTCGAGCACACCCGCGACGTGATCTTCATGGAAGACGGCGACCTGGCGATTCTCACCGTCAAAGGCATCGAGCAGTTCGACCACGCGGGCAAGAGCATCAACCGCCCGGTGAAGCAGATCGACTGGACCCCGGCGATGGCCGAGAAGGGCGGCCATAAGCACTTCATGCACAAAGAGATTCACGAGCAGCCGCGCGCGATCGCCGACACCCTGCGGGGTCGGATTCTGCGCAGCGAGGGCGACGTGCACTTCGAGGGCTGGAACCTCACCGCCGAGCAGGTGCGCGGGCTGACGAAGATCACCATTCTCGCCTGTGGCACCAGCTACCACTCGGGCATGGCCGGGAAGTGGATGATCGAATCGCTGGCCCGAATTCCGGTCGAGGTCGAGCTGGCCAGCGAGTTCCGGTATCGGGATCCGATCGTCGAGAAGACGCACCTGGCGATCGCGATTTCTCAGTCGGGCGAGACGCTGGACACGCTCTCGGCTCTGAAGGAAGCCAAGGCCCGGGGCGCGCGGTCGATGACGATCTGCAACGTGATTGGCAGCGCGATGACCCGCGAAGCCGAATTTACCGTGCTCACCAATGCCGGCCCCGAGATTGGCGTCGCCTCGACCAAGGCTTTCACCACCCAGTTGGTGGTGCTCTACCTGCTGGGGATCAAGCTCGGGCGGCTGAACGGGAAGCTGTCGGTCGTGCAGGCCCAGGAACACCTCACCCACCTCACCGAGCTGCCCGCGCTGGTCGAGGCCTGCCTGCGCACCGAAGAAGCGGTGAAGCAGGTGGCGCGGATCTACCAGCACTCGCAGGACTTTCTCTTCCTGGGTCGGGGGCCGATGCACCCGGTGGCGCTCGAGGGCGCGCTGAAGCTGAAAGAAATTTCCTACATCCACGCGGAAGGCTACGCGGGGGGCGAGATGAAGCACGGGCCGATCGCGTTGATCGACGAGAAGCTGCCGGTGCTGTTTGTCGCTCCGCGGCTGCCGAAGATTTCCTACGAGAAGATCGTGGGGAACATCGAAGAGGTGCGCGCGCGCGGAGGCCAGGTGATTGCGGTGGTGGAAGAAGGGGACGAGCACGTGAAGGGGCTGGCGATGCACGTGGTCACCATTCC
>JAYVCD010000186.1:0-12784 GCA_043750125.1 Archangiaceae bacterium
GAGCGCGCTGGGGGCCAACGAGGCCTTCGTCGGTTTCTTCGGTTGGAACACCGCCTGGTCGGTCAATCTGGGCGGGAACGTTTCCTTTCAGGCGACCGACGAGCTGTCGTTCATCGTCGGCTACACCTACACCCGATCGTGGAAGTACTACGGCGAGGCGATTCGCCCGGACGAGACGCTTC
Source organism: Archangiaceae bacterium (assembly GCA_043750125.1). GTDB lineage: Bacteria > Myxococcota > Myxococcia > Myxococcales > Myxococcaceae > JAGSPQ01. The sequence goes on from JAYVCD010000186.1 coordinate 183, forward strand.
CCAAGAACGCGACCTACGGGTCGGGCCAGTCTGAGTACACCTCGACGGTGGTCGCGGTGAACTACCAGCTCAACGATCACTACGGAATCAGCCTCTCGGCTTCCAACGCTCTGCAGGCCCCAAGGTCCCCGGGCGCCGGTGGCGCGGTCGGTCACTTCCGCTTCCCGTTCTTCGCGACCGACAACGCCGCGGAAAATACGACCAGCATCAACTTCACCCTTTCTGCGGCCTACTGAAATGAAGAACACCAATACCGGAGCCCACATGACTCAGACGTCCATCCGATGGCGTGCTTTGGCGGCAGCTGCCGCGACGCTCCTTGCAGCGGCGTGCACCCAGAGCAATGGGGACATCAACCGGGTCCAGCCCAACGTCGCCAAGAAGGCGGACCTGCTGGACGGGGTGTGGTTCTTCCGCAACACGGTGACCTGGACTCCGGCTACCACCGGCTTCACCTACCCCGGTCAGACCGGCAACATCGAAAAGCTGGTCTTTGAAATCCAGGAAAAGAACCTGGTCGGCTATCGCGCCTACCCGTACATCCTCGGGGCCGAGATCGATGTCGAAAAGACCTCGAAGGTCAGCGGCACCACCACCCGGTACTGCGACAAAGACGGGAAGTGCACCGGCGGCAACCCGTACTACGGCGCGCCGATCGTCGCCTTCCCGATCGAAAGCCACTTCGACATCAAGCGCAACTACAACGTCTCGACCGGCGAGCAGGGCAACGTGATCGCCGAGAACGCCAGCGACCGTCCCTGGAATCAGCGCGAGTACCTGCGCATCGACTGGTCGGCCAACCTGCTCAACGTCAACTCGGGCCTCAACTGGAACTCGATTCAAAATCCGTCGGGCGGCTCGGGCTCGGGCACCTGGATTCAGCCCAACGAGAAGGGCGAAGACCCCACCGACTGGCCCAGCCGCGAGTACGACGCGGCCGGGAAGCTCATCTACATGGACTACACCGGCCGCTACATGGCCAACCCGGACCTGTATTACTTCCGGGACTACGGCTACTACCCGACCTGCTTCTTGCGCGGCGGCGAGCAGAACGACTGCAGCTCGAGCGAAATCCGAATGCGGATCTCGATGTCGAAAGTCGACCCGAACCACAGCCGCGATTACGAGCCGCTGCAGTACGGCAACGACCTGATGAGCAAGTTCGGGTACGCCCGCACCGAGCGCCTCAACTACGACCGCAAGTTCGGGTTCAACAACTCGGCGGTCATTCGCCTCGCGAACCGCCACCGCAACTGGAAGCACTCGTTCGTGCCCAACGCGGACGGGAGCATCGACGAGAAGTCGGTTGCGATTCCGCTGGCCAACCGCGAGCTGCGGCCGATTCTCTATTACTTCACCCGCGCCGACTTGATGGGCGGTGAGCAGAACTACAACGAGTACATGGTTCCCGCTCGCCGCCTCGAGAAGGGCTGGGACAAGGCGTTTCGTCGCGCGGCCGCTGCAGCGCAAGGCAAGCAGGTCGACCTCAACGACGCGTCGGCGCAGGCGATGTACATCTGCGACAACCCGGTGAAGGTCGAAGGGGCCTGCGGCAAAGTGGGCTTCTCACCCAAGTTTGGCGACCTTCGCTACAGCTTCATGAACACCGTCGCCGAGCCGGTCGCCAACGGCCTGCTGGGCTACGGCCCGTCGTCGGCAGACCCTGAGACCGGAGAAATCATCTCGGGCAACGCGAACACGTACCTCTGGGGCATCGACCTCTACGGCCGCCAGGTCCTCGACACCATCGACCTGCTGCTCGGCGAAACGTCGGTCAACAAATACATCAGTGGCGGGACCTTGAAGGAATACATCAAGAACAACCCTTCCTACTCGCTGGTCAGCGTCGCCAAGAATGGTCAGAGCCTTCAGGCTGAGCTCCAGGGCGTCCCGACCCGCACCGAGGAAAGCCGCGGTGCCTTCGAGCGTCCGACCGACCGCACCGTCTCGCTGCTCGAGACCCTGGCGGCCACCGGCGGGGTGCCCCGTTACAGCCAGGACTCGGCCCGCGTCGCCGCAGACGTGCTCGCCCAGAACCCGACCCTCGAGGCCGCAATCCTCGACAACCCGGACCTCGGCGACGACGTGGTTCACCTGCTGCCCGCCGAGCTTCAGGGCCGCGCGCTCACCGACAAGGACTTTCGCCGCAAGGCCTCGCGCAGCGTCCTCACCAACATCAAGGACAGCCAAGACTACCGTCAAAAGCGCATCGACTGGGCTTCGCGCAACAACGTCTACCTCGCCGAGTTCAACGACCGCACCATCATGGCGCTGGCGAACCGCGAGTCGGCCACCCGCACTGCCCGTATTGCCGAGCTGACCAACGCCGCCCACGTCAAGTGCGTCGACGCCGCTTCCTGCACCGCGGCGGAAGCCAAGCTCATCGCCAACGACGAAATCTCGAGCCGCATTCGCCAGTCGACCTGGCAGGCGACCAGCGAGCACGAAATCGGTCACACCTTCGGCCTGCGCCACAACTTTCAGGGCAGCTTCGATGCGATCAACTACCAGGACACCTACTGGGAAATGCGCAAAGAGAGCCTGACAATCGCGCAGACCACCGCCGGTGTCGTCGAGCAGAAGGTTCCCCGGACCCCGGCGGACTTGAAGGCCACGTCGGACGGCACCATCGGCCAGCGCCTCGGAGGGATGTACGACCACGAGTACAGCTCGATCATGGACTACTCGGGAAAGATCAACGGCGACTGGAGCGGCGTCGGCAAGTACGACGAAGCGGCGATTCTGTTCGCCTACTCGGGCGACACCGCCCCGGGCTACGTCGAAGTGTTCGACGGCGCTCGCCGCGAGAAGCGGACCTTTGCAGGCTCGGACGGTGCCCAGGTGACGGTCACCGGCGCTGGCCTCGATCTGCCGATGGTCAACGCCCAGCACAAGAGCCCGGCGGTTCCCAACTACACCGAGCGCTACCACTACACGATGGCTCCGCTGCACTTCGGAGACGGCGCCCAGGGCGCGAAGTTGACCGATGTCATCAACGACGGAATCGCGAAGTTCCAGAAGCGTTCGATTCGCAAGTACAGCGAAGTGAAGGCTGCCAATGACGAGTTGGCGGCGAAGCTCGAGGCGAACCCCGAGATGATCAAGGACCCGGACCTCTACGCCGCGGCGATTGGCCCGAACCCGATTCTCGAGGTGCCGTACATGTTCTGTTCCGACGATCACGTCGGTGGCGTCCTGTCGTGCAACCGCTTCGATCGCGGGCCCGACTACTACGAGATGGCCCGCAAGGAACTCGAGGACAACTACAACTATTACTTCTCGAGCCACTTCAAGCGTGACCGCTTCAACTTCGGTCCCGGCGCCGCGCTCTACGGCACCGAGGGCGCCTTCCTCAACGTCGCCGACATCTACAAGAAGTGGGTGTTCGAGTTCTTCAAGAAGTCAGGCCAGCCGGGCCAGGAAGTCCGCAGCAGCTACCCGATCGACGCGACGATGCAGGACTTCTGGACGATGGCGGTGCTCGACGGCATCAACCAGCACCTCAACGTGATGGCGGTGCCGCCGACCGGAATGTTCATGTACCGCAACCGCCCCCAGGGCGCGCAATGGGACATCGCCAGCGAAGGCGATGACTACGACGCGCTCAACCCGAACGGTCGAAAGAAGATTCAGGACTACTACCGCAGCACCCGGGTCCGTTACCCCGCCTCGGGCTTTGCCGATCTGCCCCGAGGGCTCGGCCGCCGGATGTACAGCCGCTACGACTTCAAGAGCGGCTTTGGCTTCTTCAACCGAATGGAGGAAGCCGGTCACTACAACGACCAGATTGGCGCGATGATCGCCGCGGTTCTTCCCGATGCGACGTTCCTGGGTGCTGACGAATCGGCCGACTTCCGCCGCTACAACATTCCCTACTACCTGGTCTTCAAGAAGGAGCTTACCGACACGTTCAGCGCGCTCTGGAGCAACAACGAAGAACTGGTTCGCCCGATCATGTACTTGAAGAAGAACGACCTCGGCAAAGTGCGCCAGGATCCGAACCCTGACGGCCAGTGCAACTCGGGTTGCACCATCGCCGAGCAGGACAACAAGTGCGTGTGCGCGGGCCTGGAATGGAAGCGCTTCGTCAACGGAGCCGATCTGATCAGCGGCTTCAACTACCCGCGCGAGACCGGGAAGGTCTGCGCTGCCGGCCAGACGGTGAACTGCCTGACTGCCGACCAGCTGCCCGCGCAGGCGAACATTCAGCTCACCTGGACCAGCCGCATCTATTCGCTCTGGCTGGGCGAGGCGCTCTTCAAGGTCAACTACGACCTCGACTACGCCAAGGCCAACCAGGTCTTCAAGCTGGGCGGCGGTGAGCAGCAGACGGTCGCCGCCGGCTTCCACGCGGTCGAAGTGCAGGACATCACCACCGGCGCCCGCTATTCGGCGCTCGAGAAAAATGGTGCGCTGGCCAACTCGACTCCTGCGATTCGGGTGATCGGAATCGCCAAAGAGCAGCTGCTGATGGTGCAGGACCCGACCCGCTGCCCGCTGCCCCCCTACCTGGACTACTTAGGCTACGCCTGCATGGGCGCCGACGAAGCCAACAACCCGGCACTCGTCTCCGAGCGCCGCCTGTACTGGATTGATATTTTCCGCAGCTCGCTTCGTGACCTCGACCTGATGCGCGGCATGTACCAGTCGTTCGGGAAGGCGTTCTAAACATGACCACCGCAAAGACTCTCGGAACCCATTCTATGAAGACCTACTCTGCGTCGCTGTTGGTGGCCGTAGCGGTGGTGGTGTCGGGCTGCAGCACGCCCGAGCGCATCGACCGCACCTTGCCGAACTACTCCAAGAAGTCCGACCTGCTGAGCGGCAGTTGGTACATCAAGGAGTCGGTGGTTGATGTGCCCAAGACGTCGGGGGCGACGACCGTCGGGTACGGGGGGAACCTCGAGAAGATTCGTTGGGAAATCCACGAGGACCTGCTCGTCGGCTATCGGACCTACGAGTTCATTCCCGGCATCGACCCGAAGGTCGACCCGGAAAAATCGAAGATCGGCGCAGTGATCACCAAAGATGGCCGCCCCTACAAAGGCGCCCCGGTCTTTGGCTACAAGATCCTCAGTCACTTCGACCGTCAGCGCGGCTACAACGCGGCGACCGGCGAGCTGAACAACGTCCTCGCCGAGGACTCGTTGGATCGCCCTTGGTACGAGCGCGAGTTCATGCGCATCGACTGGCGCAATAACCAGATCAACAACGTCAGCAACTGCACCAACGCCGAAGGGTACAGCGCGTCGTGTGTGAACGGCCCCGCGAAGTACTTCCGTTCGGTGACAGCCGAAGACCAGAACAAGCACGACAACGCCTGGTTCGAGGTGCGCAACACGGCAGGCGAGCTGACCTACTTCGACTTCACCACCGAGGTGATCGCGGATCCTCCGACCGTCTACTACGAGGGCTACGGCAACGTTCCGGTCTGTGCCATCAACCCCACCACCACGATGGATTGCGAGAGCGCGCTGGTTCGGATTCGCACCTCGGTGAAGAAGGTCGATGAAGAGCGGGTTTCGCAGTACGAGCCGCTGGTCTACGGCGAAAAGTTGATGAAGAAGTTCGGGTTCTTCCGTCAGGAAATGCTCTCGTACAACAAGGGCTACCAGTTCACCGAGTCCGGTCGCCTGCTGTACGCGATGCGACACAACATCTGGGACGGGAAGACCAAGGGCGACGACGGCAAGACAGTTCCGGTCACCAAGCGCGCGTTGCGCCCGATCGTCTACTTCATGACCGAAAACACCCCCGTTGATCTCTTCCCTGCCGCCAAGGGCCTCGAGTCCAGCTGGGATAACGCCTTTCGGCGCGCGGTCGCGGTGCCTCGAGGCATCGAAGCGAGCGCGGTTCCGCAGATGTTCTACGTCTGCCAGAGCCCGGTTCAGAAAGGAGCCCCCGAGGCCTGCGGAAAGGAAGGAACCTACGCACGCATCGGCGATATTCGGTTCAACCTGATTCCCTACGTCGAGCAGATCACCGGAGGCCTGTTGGGCCTCGGGCCGTCCTCGATGGATCCCGAAACAGGCGAAGTGGTTCAGGCCGTTGCGAACGTCTATGGGCCGGGCATGGACACCTGGACGGGCGCCGCCACTCAGGTCATCGACGTGCTCAACAAAGAGGTTTCACTGTCCGATGTGATCGTGGGCAAGGACATCAAGGATTACGTCTTCGACAACCTCAATGCGACCGACGCCCGCCGCCCCGCCAACGGGCCCTGGAATTCGACCCAGCCGCTGATCTCAGAATCGACCCGCCCGATGGGCAGCTTCTTCAGCCCCCAGGGTGAGTTCGCGACCAAGCTCGAGGTCTACCGTCGCCAAGGGCACCTGCCGCTGCGGATGCAGGACCGCAAGGCCGTCGTCGAGAAGTTGATCGAGAACAACCCCGCGCTCGAGAGCGAGCTCATCAATCTGCCTGAGGTTCGTTCGGCGGTGATGGCCAGCATTCCGAGCAAGGCCTTCCAGGCCAAGCTGGAAAGCGACGGCAGCTTCTACCGACATGTCGCGTTGCAGATGATGCTCGGAACCGACCCCGTATCGATGGGGAAGAAAGCGCGTCTCAGCCGGCCCACGCCTGAAGTCGGTTGTGAGTACGGCCTCGAGTTCTTCGACGACGACTACCTCGCCATCGCGAAGGCGAAGCTCAAGGTCTACAACGCGAAGCTCGCCCAGTACCAGGCAGCCGGTTTCGACACCTGCGCCGACAAGGCCAAGTGCACGCTCGCCGAAGCCAAGCCGTTGGCCAAACGCGAAGTGTGGAATGACCTTCGCCGCGACGCCTACCGTTCGATTTCTGAGCATGAAGTCGGTCACACCCTGGGCCTGATGCACAACTTCATCGCCTCGGCCGACGCTCTCAACTACAAAAATGGCTACTGGGAACAGCGGAAGGACACGATCGGCGTGATGGTCGGCGGCAAGCGCGTTCTGCCGATTACTCCCCAGAACCTTCTCGATGCCTCGAAGCCGAACCAGAAGCAGATCGACGATGGGATGTACGAGCTGACCTACTCGTCGATCATGGACTACGGCGCGCGAATGAACTCGAGCATCCGTGGCATCGGCAAGTACGACGAAGCGGCGATCCTCTTCGGCTACGCCGGCGGCTTCGAGCCCGGCTGGGTCGAAGTGTTCAACGATCTGCGCACCGACTACGACGTGACCAACTACGGCGTCGATACCGACAACATGGCGAAGAAGCTGCTCATTCGAGGCGCCCACGTGGAAATCCCGCTCGCGAACGTCGAGCACTACACGCCGGTGTCGAGCTTCATCACCGACCGCTTCCACTACACCTCGCTGCCCTTCATGTTCGCGGACAAGAAGACCTTCGAAGAGAAGGGGTTCGAGCCTGCGCTGGACCAGGGCTTGAAGCGAATGCAGAACCGCAGCTTTCGCAAGTGGAGCGAGATGGAGCCGATCTACGCCCGCATCGAGAAAGAGCTGAAGAACTTCAACCTTTCGGCGGGCGGTTTCATCGAGCCCGACTGGAACAAGGCGCGCGACGTGATCAAGGTCGCCGCTCGCAACATGCCGGTCGAAGTCCCCTACATGTTCTGCTCTGACTACGAAGTCGGCGCCAACGTGATGTGCAACCGCAACGATCAGGGGGCCGACATCTACGAGATGACCAGCAAGTGGGTCGAGCGCTTCGATACCTCTTACGCGTGGTCCAACTTCCGCCGCGATCGCTACAACTTCAGCGTCAACTCGGCGCTCGCCGGGAAGAACCGGTACATGTCGAACCTTCCCAACGTCTACCAGCAGTGGCTTTTCAACATTTTCTTCGCCCAGAGCGCCTACCAGCTCACCGCGGAGCAAATGGACGAGTTCTTTGGCGTCGGAGATCCGGTCTGGCAGAACTATTGGACGATGGCGGTCACCGACTCGACCAACCTGCTGCTGCGGCAATTGACCACTCCGTCAGCCGGCTACCACGGCAAGACGGCCGCCGGGAACTGGGTGTACATGAGCGCCAACAAGGCGAACAACGGCCGCTTATCGACCGGAGCCGAGACGGCCTTCATCACCAACGCGAAGACTCCAGGCGGGGGCGGCTACGTCGACGTGGCCTACGTGCCGCGCGGCGTCGGCCGAAGCATGTATTCGAACTACGACACCTTCGGGTACGACGGCTTCACCCGCGTTACCGAAGTGGGTCACTTCTGGGACCAGCGGCTGGCACTCTCGGCGCTCACCAGCTCCGAGACCAACTTCCTCGGCGTCGACCGTGGCTCAGACGCGCTGCGCTACTCGCTGCCGTACTACATCACCTTCAATCGCGAGCTCGGGCCGCTGTTCCGCGATGTGTGGGCTGAGAACAAGTCGGGCCTCAGCTCGTCGCTCGGGAAGCTCGCCGACGGCACCGCGGTGGTGATTCCGGCCGTTCTGCTTCGCGCCGACCGTTACATTCTCAACTTCAATTACCCGCCTCCGGCCCAGATTCCGGTCGACGGCTCGGGGAATGCGTTGGCGATGGAATCGGTCGAGTCGAGCCCGGCGTGGGGCACGCGTTTTTGGACCCAGGTCCTGGGAATGGCGTACTTCACCGACAACTCGAACCAGGAATTCGCAAGCTTCAACCAGGTCTACAAGCTGGGCTCGGGTGAGGCGCTGCAGCCGGCCGACAACTACACGGTGGTGAGCTTCCCTGACCCCACCAACGTGGGGGTCGCGACCGAGCTGGCCAAGCAGCTTCCGGATCTCGTCGGCGGGTACATCTACGCGGGCCTGAAGCAGACCACCGGGTCGATCTACGTGGGCACCCCCGCGGCGGTGATGATGATTGACCGCGCCAACCTGCAGTCGGCGAAGTACGTCAGCGCCAAGACCACCGGGACCCGGGTCGATGGGCTCACGGCAGCCGAGTGGGAAGGCAAGCTGCGTGAGACGGTGCGCAGCCTCGAAATCATGCGCGGGCTGTACGGCATCTTCGGCAGCACCCGCTAACGAAGGGGCACCCCTCGATTTGAAGAGACCGACGCCCGGATGCCTTCTGGAAGGGTATCCGGGCGTTGTCTTTTCTGAAGGCCCGCCATGACTTCCATTTGCGCCCGCTGTCCCCGCGTTCTCGGCACCAGCTGCTGTGAGGTGAAGAGCCATGAGCAACTGGCGACGCTGACCTGGGCCGACGCAGACCGCCTTCAAGAGGCGACCGGGAAGAGCGTGACGAGCTTCACCGAATTCGAATGGTTGGACGAAGGGGAAGCCGCACGGTGGTCGCAGCTTCATCCTCAATGGGACCAGTACTTCGGGCCTTCGACGCGACGGCTGACGCTCAAGCGCAAAGACGGAGCGTGCGTCTTCCACGGGCCCCAGGGCTGCGGGTTGACCGCCGAGCAAAGGCCGACCGCGTGTCGGTTGTATCCGTTCGAGGTGCGGGGCCAGGGGGAATGGGGACTGCAGGTGGATCGCTTCGGCTCGGTCGACGACGCGGTGAAGTCCGGCGAGCACGCGTGCCTCGCGGTGGAAGAATCAGACTCGTTCGATGCGCTCTGGGAGGCGTTCGGAACGAGCCGGGAAGCGCTGGAAGCGTTGGAACAACGCCTGCGCGAGGAAGCCCGCGAGCACGGACGACGCGAACAGCGCAGATGTTGAAGTCGAAGGCCCCTTCACAGAGAAGATCTGCGGTGATTTAGAGGGCGTCGTGTTCGCGCCGTACCAACTCGAGCTGTTCAACTCGCGCAAAGCGGACGCCGCCCCTTCGCCCAAAGTGCGCCGGTCGGTGCCCGCGCCCGCGAAGGAAGAGGTGCTCCCGCGCGCAGATGCGCTGGCGCGCCGAATCGCTGCAGACCTGGGCGCCCGCGTTCGGCTGGTGGTGAACGACAACCGGTCGACGATGGTCAGCTACCAACGGGAAGCGGGCGAGCTGACCTTGCGCCTTCACCACATGTTCCTCGATGCGCCCGAGGACGTGGTGCAGGCGCTGGCCGATTATGCAGGTCGCGGTCGTCGTCGGGCGGGCGAGCTGATCGACGCCTACGTTCACCACAGTGAAGAAAAGATTCGAGCCGCCAGCCGCAAGCCCGAAGCGCTGAAGTCCGCCGGCAAGTGCTTCGACCTTCAAGACGTCTTTGCCCGCTTGAACCAGAACCACTTTCAAGGCGGCATCCGGGCGAGCATCGGCTGGGGTCGCGGGGTCCACCGCCGGCGGCGAAAGTCGATTCGCCTGGGCGTCTATGACCATCAGGCGCGCGAGATTCGAGTCCACCCGGCGCTGGACAAGCCCGACGTTCCGCTGTTCTTCGTCGAATACATCGTCTTCCACGAGATGCTGCACCAGCTGTTTCCGAGCGCACGCCACGACGGGCGCCACGTTCATCACCCGCGCGCCTTCAAGGATCGCGAGAAGGCCTTTCCGTTGTACGACGCTGCGCTGCACTGGGAAAAACAGCACCTCTCGAAGCTGCTCGGGCGCTGACCGGCTACCAGGTCGGGCGCTTGCGCAGGAAGGCCCGGCCGCGCGGCGAGAGGTCGTAGCCGACTTCAAAGCTCTCGGTGAGGCCCAGCTTCTTCAACTTCCGCACGTCGATCTTGAACGGCTCGGTCTCTCGTCCGATCGACGCAGCGAGCTTCGAGGCGGCGATCTTCGGGCGTCGGGCGATGAGCCGCAAAGTGGCGCGGGTCCACGGGCCCTTCGCGTCCATGCGGGCCAGCTTGCGGCACAGCTCCTCGACAGCCGCGCGGTCGAGCTCGGTGTCGAGCGCCAGGGGGACCCGGTCGCCGTCGCTTCCGTGGTGAAGGTCGACTTTGAACACCGGGGTCTGCGCGGTCAGTGGCCCCTTCGCGACCGGTCGGGCGTAGTCGATCAGCTCGGTGAGGTCGACGAAGCCGGCGCGCTTCGCGTCGTCGTCGGTGAGGCCGCCAAGGGGAATGCGGGAAATCGAATCGACCTCGACGACTCCGATCGGATGAACGCGGTAGCGCCCTCCGGCCTTGACGTGAGGCTTGTCCCACAGCCGCACCGTGAGCGTGACCGAGCCGTCGACGAGGCCTTGATGAAAACGTTTCTTGAAAAGGAGCACTTGGGGACTTACCTGATAAGCCCAAGGGCAATGAGACGCGCAAAAATCGTTTGTACGCTGGGTCCTGCCAGCAGCAGCCAGGAGATGTTGGAGCGGTTGTTGGCGGCGGGAATGGACGTGGTTCGCTTGAATTTTTCTCACGGGACCCACGCGCAACACAAAGACCTGATCGAGAAGATTCGCGCGGCCTCGCTGAAGGTGCGCAAGGGCGTCGGCATTCTGGGAGATCTGCAGGGGCCGAAGATTCGAACCGGCCGCCTGGAAAAGGGCGAGATTCAGTTGGTCGAGGGAACTGAGTTCTTCATCACCACCGACGAGTCGCAGCCGGGGACTGAAAAAATCGTCTCGACCACCTACGGCCACCTCGCGGCGGACGTGAACGTCGGCGACCGGATTTTGCTCGACGACGGTCTGCTCGAGCTGAAAGTGCTGTCGACGGACAAGCAGAAGCTGGTGCGGACCGAAGTGGTGCACGGGGGCCCCCTGCGCAACAACAAGGGCATCAACCTGCCCGGCGTCGCTTTGCGTGCGGACGCACTGACTCCGAAGGACAAAGAAGACCTGATTTTCGGAATCAACAACGGCGTCGATTACATCGGACTGTCGTTCGTGCGCACGCCCCAGGATTTGGATCTGACCCGCGCGGCGATGCTCGAGGCAGGCCGGATAGTTCCGATCATCGCCAAGCTTGAGAAGCCCGAGGCGATCGCCCGGCTCGACGCGATTCTCGACAAGACCGATGGGGTGATGGTCGCCCGAGGAGACCTGGGCGTCGAGATTCCGCCCGAAGAGGTTCCCGCGATTCAAAAAGACATCATTCGTCGGGCCAACGCGCGGGCGCTGCCGGTGATTGTCGCGACCCAGATGCTCAACTCGATGATCGAGCATCCACGCCCGACCCGCGCCGAAGCCTCGGACGTGGCGAACGCGATCTTCGATGGTACCGACGCGGTGATGCTCTCGGGCGAAACCGCGAGCGGGAAGTACCCGATCGAGTCGGTCGAGATGATGGACCGCATCGTGCTGGCGGCCGAATCGGCGATGCGACAGAGCTTTCCGCGCATTGGCAGCGGCGAGCCGATGAAGATTCCGGCCGATTTTCCGGACGTGACCTGCGGAGTCGCCTGCCGAGCGGCCCGCGAGTGCGGAGCGAGCCTGATTGTCGGCTTCACGCTCTCGGGCACCACCGCGCGGCTGCTGTCGCACTACCGCCCCCAGGTGCCGATCATCGCCTTCAGTCCAAACCAAGAAGTGCGCCGCCGCCTCTCGCTGTTGTGGGGCGTGGTGCCGCGGGTGCTCGAGCCGATGCAGGAGACCGAAGCGATGGTTCGACGCGTGGAGGAAGAGCTGCTCGCGCGCGGGCTGGCTCAAAAGGGCGAGCGGATCGTGATTGTGTTTGGCGCGCCCGTCGGACAACCCGGGAAGATCAATTCCCTGCGGCTGCACACGATTTCGATGTAGTCGAAGCTCAAGGCCGGGGCTTGAGCGCACGCCCCGGCACGTCGGACTCGACGAAGATTTTGAACAGCTCTGTGTCCAGTTGACCCTTGTCGGACTCGCTTTTGAGAATGTC
>JAYVCD010000187.1:0-4201 GCA_043750125.1 Archangiaceae bacterium
GTACGGCCAGCGCGCGTTGCCCGGCCCCTTGCAGGCCTTTTCCCATTCCTCTTCCGCGCAGAGCCGCTTCCCTCGGCCCTCGCACAGCCGCCGGGCGTCTGCCCACCCGACGTTGACGGTCGGCGCGATTCCCCTCTTGTTCGGGTACTCGAACTGATCGATGCAGTAGCCGGCGACCTCGATCGTCGCGACCGCCTTCTCGTCGAAGCCGCGCATCGCATCATCGGCTGCCGTGCCCATCTTGAACGTTCCGACCGGGACCAGACGCATCCCATCTGCGCAGGGCCCTTCTTGATTGGCCACGGGAGGGACGGTGACCGCTTCAGGACCTTTCCGGGTCGGGACAACTTTTTCGGGGTTCGCTTTTTCGGTGGCGACGGCGGCCTTCTCTGCCTCGGCGACCTTTCTCGCCTCAACCCTCTCGGCCCGATCGGCCGCCAATTTTTCCGAGGCGGGAGTCTGCTTTTTGACTTCAGGGATCTCGGCGGCGGCCTTCGCGGCGGTGGTGCGTTCGGCCGCGATGCGTTCGGCGTCGGCGCGCGCGGCTTCTTCCTCTGCCTTGCGCTGCACGGCCAAGCGGGCGTCTTCCACCTTGCGCGCCTCGTCGGCGCGGCGGGCTTCTTCGACCCGACGGGCGGTGTCATCGGACGAAGGCTGAGGCACGACCGGCTGCGGGTCTACTTTCTTGATCAGCATCCCTCCGCCCACGGCGCCGACCCCGATGCCGATCGCGCCGAGCAGCAAGAGCCACAGGCCGGTGCGGCTCTTCGGCTCAGATTTGAGAAATGCGGACAGCGGGCGAGGGCCGGCGTGGGGTCCAGGCCCCGCGGCGTGGGTCTCGTCGTCTTCTTCAAGCAGCGTGGCCTGCGCGAGCAGCTGCCCGGACTGAATGACCTCGGTCTCTTCGTGTTCGAGCTGAGGGCCGCCGTTTCGGTAGCCATTGCCGTAGGGACCATCGCCATTGAGCGCAGCCTTCAGCTGCATCTCGTCCACCGGCTGGGTCATGTCTGGCAACAGGCTCTCACTCGAGAGGATCTCGACATCTTCCGGAGGGGGAGGCGGGAGCGCCAGGTCGGATACCGGCGGAGGAGGCTTGTCGCGGCGCGGCTGCAGTTGAAGCATCCCGGTCGAGGTCCGCGGGCGAGCCTGGGCCGTGCTGAGCATCGCCGACTCGGGCTTGGCCTTCATCGGCGGCGGCGAGACGCGGCGCGAGATGTCGATGTACTCGGCGATGAACTCGTTCGCGCTCCTGGGGCGGGCCAGGGGGTTGGCGTTGAGCGCCTTGCGGTAGAGCCCTTCGATCGGCTGGGGAACTTCGGGGTTGCGCCGCTGCAGCTCGGGCATCGCTCCGTCGGGAGTGAGGCCCGAGAGCATCTCGCCGAGGATCACCGCCATCGAGTAGAGGTCGGCACGGAAGTCGACCTCGCGGCCTTCGGTGAGCTCGGGAGCCAGGTATCGGTCGGACTTGCGCGCCTTCATCGCCTGCACGAACGGCAACCGCGGCATCGCAAGGCCCAACCCGAAGTCGGTGACCTTCAGCAGGTCGGGCAGCACCAGCACGTTCTCGGGCTTGAGATCGGAATGGGCCCCGACCTTGTGTGCCCCATCGAGCGCGGCGGCGATCTGCGCGAGGATCGGTTCAATCTCGCGCAGGGTGAAGAACTGCCCTTTCTGCAGCCGCAAATCGATGATCTTCCGCAGCGTCAGGCCGTCGAGGTACTGCGAGGTGTAATACGGGCGATCCTGGTCTTCGCCTTCCTCGTAGACCCGCACCAGGTTCGGGTGGCTGAGCTTGCGCGACATTCGCATCTGCCTGGCGAAGGCCTTCCGTTCGTCCGACGTCTGGCACAGCTTGGCGTTGATCACCTTCAGCGCGACCTCTACGTCGATTTCTTTGTCCTGCGCGCGGAAGACAAACCCCAGTGGGCCGATGCCGACGATGTCTTTGATCAGGTACCGATTCGAGACCAGGTCTCCGGGCTTGTAGGGAGCGCCTTCGATCGAGCTGGACGTGGGTCTTCGTCGCGAAAAGGTCGCGGTCGCCTGGCGCACTCCGCCCCCTGAGAGCTTCTGCCCGCAATTGGGGCAGCTCTCACTGGAGTCGGCGACGTGGCTTCCGCAACGGTAACAAAGCAAACGAGACGACCTCGAACGGTCAGACGAGAATCAAGCTCTGGTTTTTACTCGGAAAATGGCTCTGATTCAATTCAAGCCTTGGGGATCATCCGGTAGATCCAAACCCCCCTGAGCCCCGGGCTGTTCCGCCCAGCACGTCGGCTTCGACCAGCGTCGCCCGAGCGACCGAAGCGATGACCAGCTGGGCGATGCGATCGCCTCGCTTCAGCGTCACCTGGGTGTTGGAAAGATTGACGAGGATCACCTTCACCTCGCCCCGGTAGTCGGCGTCGATGGTTCCGGGGGAATTGAGGCAGGTGATTCCCTGCTTGAGGGCCAGGCCGGATCTGGGGCGGACCTGGGCTTCGTAGCCGGGGGGTAGCTCGAGGCACAGGCCGGTGGGAACGGCCGCGCGCTCGAGGCTTCCCAGGGTGAGGTCGGCGTCGAGGTCGGCATAGAGGTCGAGACCCGCGGCGAGCGCGGTCTGGTACGCGGGCAGAGGCAACTCAGAATTCGGTCGCGTTCGGCGGACTTTGACGGTCGGACTCATTGGCGCCGTCTACCACTGCGGGGCGCAGACCGCGCTCTTTCAGCGCATCAAGAAGCCTGGGGTCTGGCTTCTTCGGCAGGCCTTTCGGGGCGAGGACCAGCGCGTCGACCGAGTGGGCGCTCTTGAAGAGGAAAGGGTCCATCGCCTGGTGGGCGAGCTCGAGCTGGTAATGAAGGTGGGGGCCGGTCGACCGCCCGGTGTTGCCCGATTCGCTGATCACATCGCCGGCATTGATCAGCTGCCCGGCGACGACGCGCAGCTTCGAGTTGTGGCAGTAGGCGGTCGAGACGCCGCGCCCGTGGTCGACAATCACCATCTTCCCGTTCACCTCGTCTTCGCTCGCGCGGCGAACGGTCCCGCCGGCGGTGGCGTGGACCTCGGTCCCTTCGGTGACGGCGAGATCGACTCCGGTGTGCAGCTGCTCGCGGCCGAGGGTCGGGTGTTGGCGATAGCCGAAGGGCGAGCTGACGCGGGTGCGAGAAGGCACAGGCCACGCCAATGCGTAGGCGGTACCCAGGGTGAGCGCCTGGGAAGCCGAGTCGACCGCGGCCCGTTCGGAAGGAGGCAGCTGCTGGGCGAGCACCTGCAATTCGAGCGGTCGATGTTCCGAGCGTGCGCGTTGGGCGGCGAAGTCCGCGGCTTCGAAGCCGGAAAAAACGGCGAGCACTGCGGCTTCTTCGCTGCCGAGATCTTGCTGCGCACGCGCAATCATCATTCCGCACAGCTCGGGCCCGCGGGTGGGATCCTCGAGCAGCGACAGATCGATCGCGTAGCGGGTGGCCAGTGCGTGGGCGGTGATTCGCTGCGCAGGCGTGGCTCGGCGCAGGGAAGCGAAGACCCCGCGGCCGATCGCCGGCCCCTGGGGAATCGCGGCGAGCAGGCCCGGCTGCGGCAAATCGACCAGGTCGGTGGGGGTGTCAATCGTCTGCGCCTCGTAGACGCCGCCCGAGTAGTAGGCGAGCAGCGGGCGGGCAGCGCTGTGGGTGTCGGTGAGCCGGGCGAAAAGTCCCCGCACCAAAGCTCCGGGAGGCGTGTGGTACGCGGCGGCCCACAGGCACACCGCGGCGGCGAAGAAGTCGAACATTCCCCGGGTGCGCGGCGCGAACACGGTCTGGGGGCTACCGGAAGAACGACAGCAGGGGCAGCGCGTCGAGCAACGCGGCCAGCGCAAGGGGTGCGGCGAGGGCCGAGCCGATGAGCCCGATCGTCCAGGGGCCCTTGAGGCGGGTCGGCTTCTTCTGGCCCGAAAGCAGAGCGAGCTTCTGCGCGGCCGAGAGGGCTGCGGAAGCCGGGGTGCAGGCGGCATCGGCGTGCTGCAGCGCGCGGAGCACCGCTCGCCAACCCAATGCGATCGAGACGTGGAGGAAAGCGAGGAAGGCGATCGCCCGGGCCAGGGGCCGGGCGATCGCGTCGGGGGTCACCCCGGACCGAAGCGAGAGAAAGAGCGTGCCGTCCACCATGCGGGCGATGGCGTAGGCGCCGGCCAGAGCGAAGATGGCGGTGATCGCCGGCCGCAGGATTCGCATCGGGGTGGGC
>JAYVCD010000188.1:0-37307 GCA_043750125.1 Archangiaceae bacterium
AATTTTCAGAATGGGAACCGATCCTGGGTCAGCTCCTGGAGCAAGCTCCGGGCTTTTGGGCGGTCTTTGAAGGACCCCAACACATCTTCAAGTTGGCAAATCGCGCGTACCGCGGCCTGGTCGGCTCGCCGATCCTGATCGGTCAGCCGGTCCGCGGGGCTTTTCCCGAGCTCAAAAGCCACCCGCTGTTTGAACGCCTCGACGAGGTCTACGCCACGGGGGTCCCCTACGAGGGACACCGCGTTCCCCTGAGGGTCCTCGACCCGAAGACCCAGGCCCCCCTCGAGCGCTTTCTGGATTTCGTCTACCAGCCCGTCACCCGGGGCGACGGCACAATCATCGGGATCATCTGCGAAGGGCATGACGTGACGAGCCTGGTCCAGTCTGAGCAAAGCCTCGACGCCAAGGTGAAGCAGTTGGCGCTCGAACGGCAGATGTTCGACACCGCGCTCTCGTTCACCGAAGACTTCAATTACATCTTCGATACCCAGGGGCGCTTCACCTACGTCAACAAGGCCCTGCTCTCTTTGTGGGGGCTCACGCTGGACCAGGCGGTGGGGAAGACCTTCGCGGAATTGCCTTACGAGCCTGACCTGGCGCGGACTCTGAGCGAAGAAGTTGCGACCGTTGTTCGAACCCGATCGCAGCTGCGCGCTCAGACGAAGTACCGCTCTCCAAACGGAAAAGACGGGTGGTACGAATACATTTTCAACCCGGTCTGCGACCCGTCGGGAACCGTCATCTTCGTGGCCGGTTCCACGCGCGATGTGAGCGCCCACATCAGACAGGAAGAAAAGTTGCTCGGCCTGATGGCGGCCGAGCAGACGGCGCGCGCGGAAGCCAACCGCGACCGCAATCGGCTGCGTGCTCAGTTCATGCGCGCGCCGGTCGCCGTCTTCACCCTTCAAGGACCCGACCTGGTCTTCGAGCTCGCCAACCCGGCCTACGTGCAGATGGTGGGCGGGCGTCAGCTCGAAGGAAAAACATTCCGGGACGCCTTCCCTGAAGTGCCCGACGATGCGCCGGTATTCCAGATGATGAAAGACGTCTTTCGAACCGGAAAGACCTTCGTTGCCGACGAATATCGTGTGGCCTTGACCCGAATCGGTGGCGAGCCCACCGATGCCTATTTTTTGTTCACCTGTCAGGCCATCTACGACGCGACCGGACGGGTGGAAGGGGTGATGGGAGTCGCAGTCGACGTGACCGCCCATGTCGTCGCACGAAAGACGGTCGAAGCCCTGATGATCGAGCTTCGGCAAGCCGACCAGCGCAAGGACGAGTTCCTCGCGATGTTGGGGCATGAGCTGCGCAATCCGCTCAATGCGCTGACCACCGCGCTCGCGCTGGGGGAAAGAAACAGAGCCGGAGCAGGTCCGGACCTCGAGGCCAGTCGGCTGCGCGAGATCTGCACCCGGCAAGTGCGAAACCTCGTTCACATGGTGGACGACCTGCTCGACGTCTCACGAATCTCGAGCGGCAATGTGGTCCTTCGCAAGCAGCCCCTGCACCTGGAAGAGGTCGTTCGCAGCGCGATGGAATCGACCCGGTCGATCTTTCAGGCCCGAAACCACGCGCTGTCACTTCAGATCGCCCCCGGGCCCTACTTCATCGAGGCCGATTCGACCCGGCTGGAACAGGTCTTGTCCAACCTGCTGCTCAATGCGGCGAAGTACACTCCCCCGGGAGGGCAGATTGCGCTGAGGATCACCCGCGAAGCCGTCGGTCAGTCGCCGTGGGCCACGATTCGAATCACTGACAATGGGGTGGGCATTGCTCCCGAGATGTTGAGTCGGGTGTTTGATCTCTTCGTGCAGGCCGACAACTCTCTCGAGCGCACCGCGGGCGGCCTCGGCATCGGCCTGACCCTCGTCAAAGGGCTGGTCGAGATGCACGGCGGGACGGTCACCGCGAGCAGCGCTGGGCTGGGGGCCGGCAGCCAGTTTTCCGTTCGACTGCCCTTGAACGATGGGCTGTTCGGCTCGAATGCTGCGTCGCCCCCCGCCGGTTCCCATGCGACTGCAGAACGCCGAAGGGTGCTGCTGGTCGAGGATTCAGAGGACGCCCGCGAGACCTTCCGGCTCTTGCTCGAGGACATGGGCCATGAAGTCGCCGTCGCCGAAGACGGCTTGCAGGCGGTCAAGATGTTGCTCGAGGTTCTTCCCGATGTGGCGTTGGTCGATGTCGGGCTGCCGGGCATCGACGGCTACGAAGTGGCGCGGCGCGTTCGTGCCGAGCCGAAGGGGCGTGAGCTCTACCTCGTGGCGCTGACCGGGTACGGGGGGCCCGAAGCCCAGGCCAAAGCCCGGAACGCGGGCTTCGACCTGCACGTCGTCAAGCCGATCGACCTCGACAACCTCGACGCGATTCTCAAGCGACCCGCCCCGAAATGAGCCGCTGAAGAGCCCCAGTCTGTTCAACTCGACCGACGGGCGGTCGCCAGGCCCTCAGTTGAATACGGAACGGGTTTGGGTCATCAGTGGCCGGCCTCGCCCCCCTGCCCGTTTCGGAGCCCGTTTCATGAACAGCCGCCTGCTGATGCTCGCTTTGTCACTGCTGCCTTCTTTCGTGTTTGCACAAGGCGAGGACGACGTAGACGTGGGCGCGTCGATGCCCGGGGTGAACGTCAACATTCGAGTCAAAGGCAGCGGGAAGGACTCGGTGGCTGAAGCCACGAGACATGAAGAACAGAAGGGAGAGGGCTACCGCATTGTCTGGGACACCGACCCGACAAGCTCAATGCCCTGAAGCTGCTCGCGCCACGCCTCACCGACCGGCAGAACAAGTTCAAGATCTACAAAGCCTTCGATTTCGACGCGAGCCGCGACCAGGCGAAGAAGATCTTGAAGTGAAGGCTCAGGTCCAGCGCCGATAGCGCCCGCCGAGCCCGGGCGCGCGATCTAACCAGACCCATGGCTGCCAACAGTCGCTTCGCCACCGCCATTCACGTGCTGGTCCTGCTCGCGCAGTCCGGCAAGGCCCACCAATCTTCGGCGAAGCTGGCGGCTTCGGTGAATACCCACCCCGTGCTGGTGCGCAAGCTGTTGGGGTCAGCTGAAAGTCGCTGGGCTGGTAAAAGTCGCGCCGGGCCGCGGCGGAGGTGTGCTGCTGTCCAGGGCCGCCCGGACAATCACCCTCTGCGAAGTTCGAGCGGCGGTCGACTGCGGAGGAGCCTTCGCGTTGAACCCCGCTCCGGTGAATCGCAAGTGCCCCACCAGCCGACAGATGAAACAGACGCTGGTGATCGCGTTCGGCAAACTGTTCCTTTCAAACCCGACGCTGGTGACCAAGCTGAGCCAGGGGGCTGCTCTGACCCCGCCCGACATGGCGACGTTCTATACCCCGGGCGAGAAGGGCTACACCGACTACCCGTAAGTCCCTTCAGTGCGGAAGGGGCACCAGCTCGAGCACCGCGGGGGGTCAGCGCCGTGGCTCCCGTCTTCAGGGTCCGTTCTTTGTCCGGAGCAAACAGCGCCGCGTGCATCACCGCGACCTTCTGCCCGTCATCGCCGATTGCCTTCTGCTTGCTCGCGTAGGACAGGCCCGTCTTTTCGTCGACCGGCAACCCATCGAGGTCCGTTCGCACCAGCACCGTCGGCCCTTCGCCATTCTTCAAGACCGCGACGAGGCCGAACCCGCCGACCCGGGTGGTGACGGTGAAGCCCAACTTCTTCATTCGTTCGGCGAGCAGCGCGGCCGTCTTCTCTTCGTGGCCCGACAGCTCAGGTTGTTGGTGCAGCTGAACGTACAGCGCGTCGAGATCCGGGTAGAGGACGTCGACGGGCGGTGCGGCGCTGAGCAGCAACAACAGGGTCGGGGCGAGCATGACCCCCGCACGTATCGCTTCGCCTCGAGGCTGTCTTGCGCCTTCAGCCCGTCGCGACGCGCAGGGGCCGAACGGGAAGCTCGAACGGAACTTCCGACTTGCCGAACGTGAGCTCGATCGTCCGACGCCAATACTTCGCTCCCAACCGCAGCGCCTGGGTCTTTGCGCCCGGCACTCGCCTCACCACCGGGTCGATGCGGCTGACCATCGCGCGCAGCAGCTTCGGGGCCAGATGGCGGCTCGGCGCTCAATCACCTCAAGCACCGACCCCGGTTTTGCGAGTAGAAGGCAGGTCCGTGGACGAGCCGACCCTCAACTTCGCGACCGGCCTGTTCGAGCAATGGGCAGCGGGAAATTGGGCGACCGACACAGTCGTTCCTCCCGGAGCTGAACGGCTCTTCGCGGCGGCGACCGCGGCCGTCACCCGTGCGCGAGACGAAGAGCGTGAGAAGGCCGCCGCGCTCGAGGGGGCGATCGCGATCGCCGCCGAATCGCTGGCGGGGCTCGTCACCCAGGGCGACCTGACCCAGAGCGCGATCGCCACCCTTTCGACCTCGCCCGGCTTGACCGCGCTGTATGTCGCGGTGAACCAATCGGCCCAGCTGCTGCGCGAGTTCGTGCAGAGCATCAAGGTCGCCGCCACCGAACTGGGCACCGGAAGTCGCGCGACGCATACGTTGCTCGAGCAGAACTCCGAGGTGATCCACGCCCAGGCTTCGACCTCGAAAGAGCTGGCCGCGACGCTGTCGCAGCTCAACGGCTCATCGGCAGAGATCGCGCGCAGCTCGGCGACGGTGGCCGCGCTGTCGAAGCAATCGCAGCTGGCCTCGACGGCAGGAAGCACCGCGGTTCAGGACTTTTCGGTGTTGATGAGCGAGGTCGAAGACAACGCAGCGTTGGTCGACACCGCCGTCGGTTCGCTGAGCAAATCGGTTCAGCAGATCGACGCGGTCATTCAACTGATTACCGAAGTCGCCGACCGTTCGGACATGCTGGCGCTCAACGCCGCGCTCGAAGCCGCGCGGGCGGGAACGGCAGGCAAAGGGTTTGCGATCGTCGCCGACGAGATGCGGCGGTTGTCGGCGCGGGTGCTGAGCAGTGCGAGCGAGGTCTCGAAGCTGGTCACCGCGGTTCGCCTGGCGACCGAGAACGTGCGCGAGCGCGCGGGGGCAAACATCGAAGTCGCGGCCCGGGGCCATGCACGGGCCATCGCGGCCCTCGAACACCTGGGCGGAATCATCGCGGCGGTGCACGAGACGGCGATGGCCGCCGAGCTGATTTCACACGCGACCGGGCAGCAACGCTTTGCCACCACCGAGGCGGCCCGGGCGATCAACGAGCTGTCGGAAGAAGTGCGATTGATCGCCGCCGGGACGAAGACGACCCTCGCCTCGGCTGAGAGGGTCGCTTCGGTCTCGACGTGGATGCAGAAGCTGGTTCAGCGCTTCTTCGTCGGCGACTGAAAAAAAATCTACGGCTCGACCTTCACCCGAATCTCACCGCTGGCCACCCCGTTGGCGATCGCCTCGAACAGGGTCCCGCGCAACGCATAGCCTTCGCCGCTGGTGATCCACCCCGCCTCTTCGAGCAGGGCCACCGAGTCCTGGGTGGCCTCGCCTTCGCCCCCGATGGCGAGCAAGTCGACCACGGTGCGCTCGCCTGGGCTCATCGCCGTCGCCAGCACGCGAAGGTAGTTTTCAACCACCGCCTGCCCTTCTTCCTGCGCGGTGAGCACGTCGAGATTCAGCAGCGCCTCGACCTTGTCCACCCCGACCTCGCCCGCGAAGTCGTCGGGCAACGTGCGCACGGCGAGCAGACACAGCGTCAGCAATTCCCACGGGCGGTGACCCGAGACCTGCGCGAGGGCGTCGGCCGCTTCGACCGAGAACCGCGCGTTGAGTTTCTCGCAAGGCGCGTTCACCAGGGTGACCGCCTCTTCGTCGCTCAGCACCGGCACCGCGAACGTGACCACGTCGGGGCGCGAGAGCAGCAAGTCGCCAAAGGCCCCGTCGAGCTCGTGGTGACGGTGAGCGACCAGCGCCAGGTGCACGTTCTTCGGAGCGCTGAACAACACTCCGAACAGCGCGGTCATTGCCTCGGGGCCGAGATCTTTGAGCACGATCAGCTCGTCGACCCCGACGAAGATTGCCGCCTCGAGCTCGCCCAACGCGGCCCACGGGTTGTTCGCGTCGACGGCCACCGATTCGGCGCCGACCCGCTTGAGAAATTTCTCGACCGAGCTCTTCAGCAGCGCGCGCACGCTTTCAGGCGAAGCCTTGTCGGCATCGCGCAGGTCGATGAAGAACGCAGCGCCTCCGGTGCGGGCGCAGGCGGCCTTGAGCGCTCCTTTGAGCAGCTCGGTCTTTCCAATTCGCCAGAAGCCACGAATGGCGACGTGCCGGCCGCCGGTCAACGACTTGGCGACTTCATCTTCCAATGCGCGTCGCGCCCGCCAGGCTTCTGGCAATTCGTAGACGGCCTTCTCGTACTGCTCGACAAGTGGATGAGGCATAGAACCTTTAGTGCAGTGCACCGCTCTTCTCGTGGGTCGGCGCAGAGCGCACCGCTTTGGCACGCCGGGTCTTCATCCGTACCACTCCGGTGAACAAATGGGCTTCGGTATAAATGCGTCGTGCGCTCGCCTTTTCTCCTGGCATCCAGGCCGAGGGCCGTTCGAGCCATTGCAGCACGCGCACGTCTCCATCGTAGGCGAACGGAGCGAGGATCTCGGCGGGCAGGCCTTTCCACAGTCGACGCTCGAGGGGGCGAAACTTCGCCTCGAAGCGGTGGCCCATCGCGGTGTGGCGCCGGCTGGAATCGAGGGTTCCGTCGAACGCGGTCGAGATGTGAAAGAGCTCGTGGAGCACGGTTGCGACCCGTTCCCGCGCGCTGCTGGCCCGAAAAAACAAAGGGCGAAGGGTCACGCAATACAGCATCCGCTTGCCTTCGATTTTGACCAGCGGCTTGTACCGGCCCATCGCATCGGTGCGAATTCCCCGGGCAAAGGCCAGAGGCTTCACGGTCGCGTGCGAGGCACGGCGGGCGTCTCCAGCGACGACGAGTATGCGCGAGGGCTCGAGGTGCGCGAACTCGGGCATCGTCTTCGCGACGTGCCTCAACAAGCGTCGAATCGAGCGATTGAAATCAGGTCGAGAGGGCACGGCGATTGTCACAACGAAAACGAGATTAGGGCGAAGTGCCCACGTTGTCGTGGTCGGCAAACAATCCTGCTAAGCGGACGGCCCAATGAGAAGCCTCGTGCTCTTTTCGCTCTCGACCCTGATCGCCTGCGGCAGTCCTCCCAAGCCGGTCGACGCCGGAATTCCAATCGATACCCGCTGCGGAATCGATTGCGCTGCCCAGAAAAGCTACGGGCTGCTGCTCAACACCTGCTTCGAATATGCAGACGGGCCGGTGGCGACGGATCCTCCGGCGATCGGAGTCTTCGTGCGCGAAGTGTTCACGCTCGAGGGCGGAGTGAAGACCCTGTCGGTCGAGTACAGCAGCGGCGGGCAGAAGAAGATGACCGACTCGTTTGGGATCGTGAACGGGACGCTGTTGCTGATGCGGCGCGAGTTCGCGGGGGGCCAATCGGTGACCTACCGCAATGCCACCACCGACATCGTCGGGGTCGGCTGGCTCGAACGAAACGCAGGCGTGGGCAGCAACGTGGAGACGACGGTCAGCGCCGATGTCCTTCGGACCGGAGGCAGCCGGATGAGCGAGGCGACCACCTACCGGGTGACCCTGGCGGCGGCTTCCGACAGCCAGACCACCGTCCCCGCGCAGGCCGGCCCGGTCGACGGCGGCTTGCAGATGCTGTTCAGCGAGAGTCCCAACCATGGAAGCGACGGGCTGCGGGTCTGGGTGCCCAACCTGGGCTTCATCAACTTCTCTTCGACGTTCCTGCTGACCGGCGGCAGCTCGGTGCAGTACCGGCTGCAGCGGGTTCGCACCATCGACCCGGCCTCGGACGCCGGCGAAAAACCTTGCAGCACGGGGA
Source organism: Archangiaceae bacterium (assembly GCA_043750125.1). GTDB lineage: Bacteria > Myxococcota > Myxococcia > Myxococcales > Myxococcaceae > JAGSPQ01. The sequence goes on from JAYVCD010000188.1 coordinate 7,830, forward strand.
CTCCATGAGTTGCGTTCGGTGGCTTGTTTGCGCGGTGTGCGTGGTCAGCGGGTGCAAGTCGGTCGAGGTGAAGTCCGACTTTGCGCAGCCGACGGTTCCGACCCAGGAGCTGGCGGTGGTGAGCCAGAGTCTCACCGAGTTCAAGCTGAAGTTCACCGGGAAGCTGCTTTCGACCGAGCCGGTGGTGATTGAGAAAGCGGTCTACGAGTTGGTGGTCGACGAGAAGGTCGTCAAGTCGGGCGAGATGCCGGTCAACGTGCAGGTGGCGGCCAACACCCCCACCGAGTTCACCCTCGAGCAGGCGTCGGCCTATGTGAAGAGCGCCGAAGAGCTGAAGGCGATGGACGCACGCGGGGGCTCGCTGCTGTGCGCGCTGCGCGGAAAGCTGGTCGTCAAGAGCGCCACCCGTACCGACCCGGTTCCGTTTGCGCGCAGCCACGACGTGCGGGTGCCGCGGCTTCCCCACGCGAGGTTCCAGGAATTGGAAGCCGGCCGTTACAGCGAGGACGAGACGGGCGTCACTTTTCACATCGGGGTCAACAACCCCAACCCGTTCGAAGTGAGGCTTTCGTCGATCAAATACACCATCGCCATCGCCGACAAGCCGGTCGCCGAGGGTGAAATCGGCAAAGGGGACAAGGTCAGCCCGTCCTCGACCGGGGTGTTCGACATCGAGGCGAAGGTCACCTCAGAAACGCATGGCCCAGACGTGAAGAAGCTGATCAAGGGACGCACGATGTCGTACCTGATCAAAGGAGAGCTCGGAGCCGAGCTGTTCTCCGAGGCGTTCGAGTTCAAAGGCACCATCACCCTGCCCGCCTCGAAGTAGCTTTCCTTTTCCGTGAGATGGCCGCCGTACGCAGTGCTGGGTTCGAACCCCGCCGTCTGGCCCGAGGTGTCCCAGACCGCCTCAGACGGAATCCTCGCGATGGGAGGAGACCTCTCGCCGCGTCGCCTGACCGAGGCGTACCGGCGCGGAATCTTCCCCTGGTACAGCGAGGGGCTGCCGATTCTCTGGCACTGCCCCGACCCGCGGTTCGTCCTCGTTCCTTCGCAGCTGCACGTGCCGAAGAGCCTGCAAAAGCAGCTGCGCCGTGGGGCTTTCGAGATTCGGCTCGACACGGAATTCGAGCAGGTGATCGACGCGTGCGGAACGTCGCGGCGGCCAGGGCAGCGCGGCACGTGGATTACCCGCGAGATGCGCAGCGCGTACGTCAAGCTGCACGCGCTGGGTCTGGCCCACTGCGCCGAAGCCTGGGCCGACGGGAAGCTGCAAGGCGGTCTGTACGGAGTGAGCCTCGGGGCGATGTTCTTCGGGGAGAGCATGTTCGCCCGAGCGCCCGACACCTCGAAGGTCGCCTTCGTCACCCTGGTTCAACACCTGGTCGCGCACGGAATCGAGCTCGTCGACTGCCAGCAGGAAACCGAGCACCTGGCCCGCTTCGGCGCTGAGCCCTGGCCCCGCGACCGCTTCGTCGCTGAGGTGACGCGGTTGGTTTCGAAGCCGACCTACATGGGTCCGTGGCGGTTGGACCCGATGCCGACCGGCTGACCCGACCCGGCGGGGGTGAAGAAGTATTACGGCGGGACCGCCTGCCACACCTTCACGTCGTAATAGGTGACCGAGGACCCGTACGCGGCGAGCACGATGTGGTTCTTCGGAGTCGCGCTCTGGTCGACGGTCATTCCCGAAACCAGCTTGCCGTTGACGCTGAACGCGACCTTCCGGTCGAGCACCTCGAGCACGCCGGTATAGGTGGTGCCCGCCACGAGGGTCAGGGGGCTGGTGTCGAGCGGGGCGGACATCGTGGTCGTGCTCCAGCCAGACATCTCGTTGAGCGCGACGGTGCCCGGGGCCCCGACGTTGATCCGAACTCCGAGCAGGTGCTGCGGGTTTGCGACTTCTTTGTGGTTGAGGCGAATGCCGGGCTCTCCGGTGCCGGTGAAGCTGAAGACGAATTGAATCACCACCCGCTCGACGGGCATCACGTGGCCGACGTTCGGATCCCGTTCGGTGGCAGGCGATGAGCCCACCAGCTTGCCGCCCGCCTCGGTCCAGGTCCCACCGATGACCGACCATTTCGGGGCCAGGTTGCCGCTGGTGAAGTCGTCCGCGAAGAGCAGCGTCCCCCGCTTCGACTTCACCCCGCTGGGCCGAGCCGTCGCCCACGAGACTCGCCCGAACCAATGGACAGATTGACTACGGCTCGGCAATCAATCGGGCGATCGTCTCTCGCAACTGAGAGAGGTCCAGTGGTTTTTCGAACAGCCGCCCGGCCATCTTCCCCGCGAACTGCATTGTCTCGTGAGACAGCACACCGGCGGTCATGAAGATGACCTTCCGGGCCTGCTGGGGGTTCTCGGTTTCCAGCCAGGTGTAGAGCTGGTTCCCGGTTACGTCGGGCATCGACAGATCGCTGATGATCGCATCGAAGCGCTCTCCGGCCCGAATCCGCTCGAGGGCACAGCGGCCGTTGAGCTCGGTGTCCACGTCGTGGTCATTCTCGAGACAACGGCGCAACGAAGCCACCAACGAAGAATCATCGTCGACCACCAGGACCCGGCCGCGCTGACCTGGAGGCGGCGGCTGGGCGATCTGTTCGGGCTCTTCGAGAACTGCGGGCCCGAGCGCCGGAAGGATGACGCGAAACAGAGAGCCTTTTCCGAGCTCGCTTTTCACCTCGATTCGACCCCCGTGGCCCTCGACGATGTTGCGACAGATGGAAAGGCCGACTCCAGTTCCGGCTCCGGCGGGCTTGGTGGTGAAGAAGGGCTCGAACAGCCGCGCGAGGACCTCGGAGCTCATCCCGGCGCCGGTGTCCGAGATCTCGACCACCGCTTGCCCTTCGCTGCTCGTGGTGAGCCGAACGCGCACCTCGTTCTGGCTGGCCGACCCTTCGGCAATCGACTGCGCCGCATTGACGAGCAGGTTGATGAAGACCTGGGCCAGCTGAAAATCGAGCGCGTCCACGTCGGGCGCGGCCAGGAATTCCCGCTTCAGCTGGGCGCGGTGCCGAATGATGACCGTGCTCATCTTCAGCGCTCCCTCGAGCAACGGGCGCAGCGCGGTGCGGGCTCGGCGAGCCTCGTGGTGATGAGCGAACGTCTTGATGTGGTTCACCACCGCGGCCATCTGCGCGGCCCCTTCTTGCGACTCGGAAACGACCTCTTCGAAGTCGGCCAGCTCGGCGTCGAGCCCCACCGCGCGCGCCCGCATCGCGCTCAACTTCTCGCGCATGTAGTCGAGGTTCGAGACCAGGTAGGTCAGCGGGTTGTTGATCTCGTGGACCACTCCGGCGGCGAGCGTTCCCAGTGCGGACAGCCGGTCGGCCTGCATCAGCTGGGTCTGCAGCAGGTCTCGTTCGCGGACCATTCGACGCCGCTCGCACAGCAGGCCCAGGCGGTGGGAAATGACATCGAGCGCGAACGGCTTGAGCAGGTAGTCCGCCGCCCCCAGCTGCAGCGCTTCGATCGCGCTCTCGATGTTCCCGAAAGCGGTCACCATCACCGGAGCGCAATCGGGCTGATGCACCCGGATCCACCGCAGAAAATCGAGCCCGTTTTTATCCTGGCCCAGGTTCTTGTCGATCAACGCACAGGCGAAGGCTTGAGCAGCGACCGCCTGCTCGGCCTGGGCAATCGTCGTGGCCAGAACCGGGACTCCATTGAGCATCTTCACGATTCCACTCATCAAATTGCGAATGGCTTCGTCATCATCGACGATCAAAATCGAGTCGCCCTGCAAGTTCGGTGAGTTGGCGCGCTCGGTCATTTTGAAATCGGGTCAGTCGTCACCCAGAAGGTCATCGAGCACCCGGGTGCGAGGTCCTGTTTGCGCGTCTGCTTCGGCACAACAGCTGTCATTTGCAACCCCCAAGCCGGGATCAGGACTCACTCTACAGTCTCGAAAGATCGCCCAGGCTTGATCGGCTGGGTGGGAATGCGGCGCTTCTGCTGGGCAAGACCGGTCAAGTGGGGCTCGGGAAGGAGCGCACCGCCAGCGGTTGTATACGTCATCTGACACCGACCCCGTCACCCTCCGCCGCGCGCCGATGAGAAGCATTCCGCGCCCCCCGCCTCTGATTGAGGCCCTCGAGGCGGCCGGGTCATTCCAGGCGCAGCGCCCGGACAAACCCTTCGCGCCACGCCTTCGACAGCTCGGACACCGGGACCTTGAGCATCCCCCGGATCTCCAGAGATTCGCCCCCGACCGCGCCGATGCACGAGAAGGGAACCCCTTCGGAAGCGCACAGCTTTTCGATTTTCTTCAGCTGCCCCGCGGCGAAGGAAATGACGGCGCGGGTGGCGTCCTCGCCGAACAGCCAGGCGTGCGGAGCGACCCCTGCTTTGGGGTGGGCGTCGACGACGATTCCGAACAGGCGCTGCGAATCGGCGACGCAGCTCTCTGCGAGGGCCACCCCGAGGCCGCCTTCAGAACAGTCGTGAGCGCTGTGCACCACGCCCTCGCGCGCGAGCGCTCGAAGCACCCGCTGCAGTGAAAGCTCGGCCTTGATGTCGAGCGTGGGCGGGCGCCCCGCGGTCTGACCCTGCGAATGAAGCCACTCGCTGCCCCCGAGCTGACCTTTCGTCAACCCGAGCAGCGCGACGAGGTCCCCGTTCTCGACGAAACCCATGCCCATCCGCTTGGTCGCATCGGGCACCAGGCCCACCACCGCCACGGTGGGAGTGGGGAAGATGCTCTTCCCGTCTGTCTCGTTGTAGAGGCTGACATTTCCGCTGACCACCGGCACGTCGAGCTGTCGGCAGGCGTCGGCCAGACCGCGCACCGCTTCGGCGAACTGCCACATGTTCTCGGGGCGTTCCGGGTTTCCGAAGTTCAGACAGTCGGTCAACCCCAGCGGCTCGCCGCCGACGCAGCTGACATTGCGGGTGCACTCGGCCACGGCCAGCCGCGCGCCCTCATAGGGGTCGAGGTAGACGAAGCGCGAGTTGCAGTCGGCCTTGATCGCGATGCCCTTTTTCGAGCGCTCGATGCGCACCACGGCCGCGTCGGCAGAGCCGGGAAGCACCACGCCGCCCAGGCGCACCTGGTGGTCGTACTGGCGGTACACCCATTCCTTGCTCGCGATGTTCGGGCGCGCGAGCAGCTCGGTCAGCGCCAGCCCCAGGTGCTCGGGCGGCGTCACGCTCAGCGGGTCGAAGGCCTGCGCGGCGTCGAGCCAGTCGGGGCGCTTCATCGGGCGGTCGTAGATCGGCGCGCCATCGGTCAGGGGCTTCACCGGCAGGTCGGCGACAACCTGGCCGCCGTCGAGAATCACCACGTGTCCGGTATCGGTGACGCGGCCGATCACCGCGGCGTCGAGGTCCCACTTGTGGAAGATGTCGAGCACTTCCTGCTCGCGGCCGACCTTCGCCACCAGCACCATTCGTTCTTGCGATTCGCTGAGCATCACTTCGTAGGGGGACATGTTCGTCTCGCGCCGCGGAACTTTTGCGACATCGAGCTCGATCCCGCTGCCCGCGCGGCTGGCCATTTCGATCGACGAGCTGGTGAGCCCCGCCGCGCCCATGTCCTGAATGCCCACCACCGCGTCGGTCGCGAACAGCTCGAGACAAGCCTCGAGCAGCAACTTCTCGGTGAACGGATCTCCGACCTGAACGGTGGGGCGCTTCTCGTGGGACTTGTCGTCGAACTCGGCCGACGCCATCGTCGCGCCGTGGATTCCGTCGCGGCCCGTCTTGCTGCCGACGTACAGAATCGGATTCCCGACCCCGGCCGCAGTGCCTTTGAAGATCTTGTCTGCGCGCACCACCCCGACGGTAAAGGCGTTGACGAGGCAGTTCCCATCGTAGCTCTCGTCGAACGCGACTTCCCCCGCGACCGTGGGGACCCCGATGCAGTTGCCGTAGCCGGCGATGCCCGCCACCACGCCCTCGACCAGCCACCGCGTCTTCGGGTGGGTGGGCTTGCCGAACCGCAGCGAATTCATCAGCGCGATCGGCCGCGCGCCCATCGTGAAGACGTCGCGAAGAATGCCGCCGACTCCGGTGGCGGCGCCCTGGTACGGCTCGATGAAGCTGGGGTGGTTGTGCGATTCCATCTTGAAGGCCACCGCGTCCCCGTCGCCGATGTCGACCACGCCCGCGTTCTCACCCGGGCCGACGAGGACGCGCGGGCCGGTGGTGGGGAACTGCTTGAGGTGCTTGCGAGAAGACTTGTACGAGCAGTGCTCGCTCCAAAGCACCGAGAAGATTCCCAGCTCGAGCAGGTTCGGCTCGCGGCCCAGATGCTGAATTATTTTCTGGTACTCGTCGGGTTTGAGGCCGTGCTGGGCGACCACTTCGGGACCATGGCTCATGGCGCGGCTTGTACCTTCAGCGGGCCTGGAAGGTCCCTCCTTTTTCAGGGCCAGAAGAAGGCCAGGCCTCCACCGGCGAGCAGGGCTCCCCCGGTTCCGTAGAGGACGTTCGCAGCCGTCGCGCGGGCCTCGGCGTCGCGCTGCAGCGACTGGGCGTGACCGACCGAAGCTTCTGCGGCGGCGTTCTGCGCCAGCGTGCGGGCCTGGACCCCGATCACCGCTGCGACCGCGACCGCCGCCAGACAGGCGGCCGCCATTCCCAGTCCCAGGCCCGTACGCCAGGCGGGCCTGCCGGTCGCAAGCGGCGGGGGCACAACGGGAGCCAGTGGTCGCACTTCAACCGCGGGCGCGCTTTGCTTCACTTCGGGAACCGCCGGCCGTTCGACCTTCGCCTGCTTCCACCATTGCTGCCAGGTGGGGTTGGTTCCTTCGGGCAGCTCGAGGTTGGGGTTGATGACCAGCGCGGTGCGAAAGGCTGCTCGGGCTTCACGCTCGTGAATGAGTCCGGCGTGGGCGAGGCCGATGTAGAGCCAGATCTGCGCCAGCTCTTCGGGGGTGGTGTCGGGCCAGGCGATCGCGCGGTCGAGCGTCTTGATCGCGGCCTTTTCGTCCAGATGCCGAAGCTGATCGCGCGCGTTGGGAAGATGCGGGTTGGCACCGACGAGGAGCAGCAGGGTGAAGAGGGAAATCATTGGGGGTTGCAATGCAGCTGGGCCCGAATCTGCCGACCCGGGGCGCCGGCATCGGCTTGATAGGCGAAGGCATGTCGACCTCCTCCGATGGCAATCGCCGGAGCGCGGGCGTCGGCCCTGAGCTGAACCTGAACCCGGCTGCTGGTGGGCCCGTCGAAGCGTCGATCAACACCACGTCACGCGAGCTGCCGACGCGGCCATCGCAATCGTTGTCGACCGTGTCGGTGCAGTTGGTCTCCAGGGCTCGAACGCCACGCCCGGCAGGCAACCCCCGGTGCAGACATTCACAGCGGGCCCCGCTCTGACGCAGCGAAAGGGGGGGGGGCAGGGGTCCTGAGGGCCGCACTGCTTTCCTTCGATCGCCAATGGAAGAAGTGCGCACCCCGCGATCACCACGACCAGGCCTGTGAGCCGAAGCATCAAAGGATCGAAGCGTAGCCCGCGGTTGCCAAGATCCGGGGCCGAATGGCGAACACCCGCTCTGTCTCAGTCCTGCGGACGGGCTGAGGAGCTCTGCGAGATCAGGCGCGGACTGAGCGAACGAGGAGGCAGAAACGAGACAGAGGACAAGACGGGTTATGGGGGGGCTCCGGGAAGGGGGACCTGGAAGAGTGCGTCCCCGGTTCGCCGGGTAGAACTCGGCCCGAAGGGCAGCGTGACAGGGCTTAAGCGCCGAACCCGCTGCCCTCGACGCCGTCGGCTGAGACCCAGGCGCGAGCCATGCGGGCGCTGTTGAAGGCGAACCCGAGGCGTCCGCGGGCGTCGACGAGGATGACTCCGCCGTCGCCTCCGAAGCGGGTGAACTGCTTGATCGCTTGAGCGGCGACGTCGTTGGGCTCTCGGCCCCCGGCGCACAAATCGACGGCATGACGGGCGAGGGTGGCCTTGATCGCGGCCTCGCCGAGGCCAGTGCAGGAGCAGGCGCCGAGCAAATCATCGGCGTAGGTCCCACACCCGATGAGCGGCGAGTCGCCGACGCGGCCGGGCCGTTTGAGGACCATTCCCCCGGTGGAAGTCGCAGCGGCGACGTGTCCGGCATCGTCGCGGGCGACGGCTCCGACCGTGCCATGGCCCTTGGCTTTCCGGGTGGCGAGCGCCCTTTCCCACTTGGTTTTCGCGTTCGCAGCGACGAGCGCACCGGGTGGCAACAAGACGATTCCCTGCTCGACCGCAAAGTCCCGCGCACCTTCCGAAACCAGCAACACGTGCGGGGTCTTTTCCATCACCAGCCGCGCGAGTCGAATCGGATTCTTCACGTCCTTGAGGCAAGCGACGGCGCCGGCTCCCCCGTCCTGCCCGCGCATTACTGAAGCGTCGGCCTCGACTTCCCCTCGCAGGTTGAGCGCGGACCCGAACCCCGCATTGAAGGTGGGGTCATCTTCGAGGCAGACGACGGCGGCCTCGACCGCATCGAGCGCACTGCCGCCGGCGGCGAGAATTCGGTGACCGACCCAAGCGGCGTTCAAGCACCCGGCGCGGCAAGGACCTGAGTCGTCCTCGGTTCCAAAGTCACCCGCTCCACCGTGCACGATGATGCTCGCCATTGTCATTGCCTCACTTCGACCTGGTCATCCATCGCGACCCGCCCGGCCGAGCGGCGAAACACGTCCCACAGCGCCTTTCGTTGCCCCGGGGCATCGACGCTGCCGGTGAGCACCAGGCTTGCCCCTTCGTAGCGGGCGACAATCTTCTGCGACGCGAGCGCTGCGTTGATCGTCTTCAGCTGCGACTGCAGCACTTCGATCGGAAAGACGAGGGCGAGCTCCTTGCCGACGAACGCATCGGTCGCGAGCAACCCGAGCACGGCCTGTCGACACTTCTCGTCCCCCACCAGCCCGACGAGCTTGTCGTATTCCTGTGGATGGTAGGTGAGCTTGGGGCAAGCCTTGAGCGCGGTGCCCAGCGTGCCCACTTCGGGCTGAGACTTGCCGGCGACCCGCAGCCGCCACACCGCGAATTTTTTCTCCGCGTACATCAAGACCAGCGTGCGCCCCGGCTGCAGCGCGGTGAAGAGGATCTCTCCGGACTCGAGATACTCGACCGTCACCACCTTCGGGTCCTCGACTTCGAACCAATCGAGCGAGGACAGATGAACGAACTTCTCTTTGCCGACTTCGAGGTCCTGGACCACATCGACCGGCCAGCCCCAGGCGGGCGTCGACAACACCAACAGCAGCAAAGCCCGCCGCATCAGCTCAAGAGCGACATGAACAGCTTGAGCCCGTCGGCGCTGCCCAACACCGACTCGGCCGCGCGCTCGGGGTGCGGCATCATCCCCAGCACGTTGCCCCGCTCGTTGACGATGCCGGCGATGTCGTTGCGCGCACCATTGGGGTTGTGGCGATAGCGGAAGACGACCTGGCCGTTGCCCTCGAGCCGCTCGAGACCTTCGTCGTCGATGAAATAGTTTCCTTCGGCGTGGGCGATCGGCATCTTGAGCAGGTCGCCCTTCTTCATTCCCCCGGTGAACGGGGTGTCGGCGTTGACCACCTGCAGCTCGACTTCCTGGCAGATGAACTTCAGCGAGGCATTGCGCAGCAGCACCCCGGGAAGCAGCCCTGCCTCGGTCAGAATCTGAAACCCGTTGCAGATTCCGAGCACTTTTCCGCCCGCCGCGGCGTGGCGTCCGACCTCTTCCATGATCGGCGAAAAGCGGGCGATCGCGCCGCAGCGCAGGTAATCGCCATAAGAAAAACCACCGGGGACGATGATCGTGTCGCACCCCTGAAGGTCGCGGTCTTTGTGCCACAGCTCGACGGTCGGCTGGCCGAGCAGCTCTTTGACCACGTGCACCGCGTCGGCGTCACAGTTGCTGCCGGGGAACAAAACGACCCCGAATTTCACGAGATGAGCTCCACCTTGAAGTTCTCAACCACCGTGTTGGCCAGCAATTTCTGGCACATCAGCTCGATGCGGGCTTTGGCGGTCGCTGGGTCCTTTGCGTCGACCTCGAGCTCCACGTATTTGCCGAGCCGAACGTCAGAGGCTTCGGGGAAGCCCAGAGCATGCAAGCTCTTCTCGACGGCTTTCCCGGCCGGGTCGAGAACGCCGGCTTTCAAGGTGACGAATACTCGCGCGCGCATGCAGGGCGCATAACAAATTTGTGGGTGGTAAGAGCTGAAGAATGCCGACCTGGGCAATGTGGGCCATCTGTCTTGGCCTGCTGTTGTTGCGCGGGCTCCTTGGAGCCGCCGAGTCCGCCCTCACCGGGGTGTCCGACCTGCGCGCCCGCGCCTTGAAAGACGTTCACCCGCGGCGGGGGGTGCGGCTGATTCGGCTCAAGACGGATCGCGAACAGACGGCCGCTTCGCTGCGTTTCGGAATGGTGCTCTGTGGCTTCACCTCGGCGGCGATCGCGACGCTGATGCCTCCGCGCCTGCTCGGAATCACCTTCGCCGCGCTGGGCGATAACGCGTTGATCAGCTTGCTCACTTCGCTGGCCAGCGCGCTGCTGGTCGCGATTCTCGCGACGGTGGTCGATGTCATTTTCCGCAGCGGAGCGACCGCCAACCCCGACAACTGGGCGCTCGCGCTCTCGGGCCTCTCTTCGCTCTTCGTCAATGTCCTCTACCCGGTGATGAAGCTGCTGGTCGCGCCGCTGAACCTGCTGCTGGTTCCGTTCGGAGGAAAGGTCTCGTTCCAGGCCCCCCCGCTGCCCCTGGACGAGCTCGAGAAGCTGCTGGCCGTGCAGGCGACGCAAAAGCAGGTCGACAAGAGCGCGCCCCAATTGATCCGTTCGATCTTCGAGATGTCGCACAAGAGTTGCCGCGACGTGATGGTCCCGCGCATCGATGTGGTGATGGTGGACATCACGACGCCCCCCACTCAAATCCTGGGGATGATTTCGGAACAGAACCACTCGCGCATTCCGGTGTTCGAAGGCGAAATCGACAAGGTGGTCGGAATTCTTCACGTCCGGGACCTGGTTCCGCTGATGCAAAATCCGGTGTTGATCGTGCTGCACGACCTGATTCGCCCTGCGGTCTTCGTCCCGTGGGTGAAACCGATCGGAGACCTGCTGCGCGAGATGCAGGGGCAGAAGATTCACATGGCGGTCGTGGTGGACGAGTACGGCGGCTTCATGGGCATCGTCACCCTCGAGGACATTCTAAGAGAGATCGTCGGCGACATCGGCGACGAGTTCGAGCAGGAAACCAAGCCCTACGAGAAGCAGTCGGACGGCAGCTACCTCGTCGACGCGATGTTGAACGCGCGCGAGTTCGCCAGCGCGTTCGATTTCAAGATTCCAGAGGGCGAGTTCGAGACGCTCGGCGGGTACCTGGCCCACCTGGCCGGGGCGCTGCCCGAGGTGGGTGAGAAGTTCGCCGTCGACGGGTGGACGTTCATCGTGCACTCCAAATCAGGACCCCGGCTCGACCGGATCCGCGTGATTCGAGCCAAGCCCAGTCTGGCCGAAAGAAAGGATGCGATGGGAGAGCTGTTGCCGCCCCGCCCTTCCCCCTCCGTCCGGTAAACGACGCTAGAACTTCGGAGCTCCGCGAATGAGCACCTGCCTGCGGGTCGCGAACTGCAGCCGTTCTTCGAGCCGGCGCTGCACGGTCAGCTCTCCGGACAGCTCGAGCGTGACCGTGCGCCACCCGTCATCTCGGGCCGAGTGCACCGTCAGCAGCGGAGCGCTCACCTTCACCGCGCTCGGCCCCCGCTCATCGAGTCGCTGCGAGACGGCGTACACCCCGCTGCCCAGCGGCTGGCCATCGATCAGCACCTGCCACTGGGTGCGCAGCGCGACGCCTCCGCCGCGCACGGTGAGGCCAAAATCGAGCTGGCCCCGCGACGCCGAACCGAACGAGACCTCGAGGCTGTCCACCGTCAGCTCGGGCTCACCGGCCGACCCCAGAGTGCGGCAGCCGAGCAGAATCAATGACAGACACACCGCTGCCCCCCGGAGCATCTTCAACCACCCAGCAGCGGCTTGAGGGCATCGACCGTCATCGGCCAGCCGGCCCGGCGCGCGGCGACTTCGAGTGCCTTGAGAAACTCGGCTGCCGATTGAAAGCGCAGCGCGCGATCTGCAAACAGCGCCTTGCGCACCACCGCCGCGACAAAGTCGGGAAGGTCGGGATTGAACTTGTGGACGCTGGGCACCCGCGCGTCGCGAACTTTCTGCATCACCTCGAGCTCAGAGCTGCCCGAGAACAACCTCTGATTGGCGAACAGCTCCCAGAGAATGACGCCGACGGCAAAGAGGTCGGCGCGAGGGTCCACCGCCTGCCCCAGCACGGCCTCCGGAGACATGTACGCAATCGTGCCGCGCAGCGCCCCTTCCGTCCCCCGCATTACGCCCTCGACCTCGGCGACTCCGAAGTCGGTCAGCTTCACGTCCCCTCCGATGCCCAGCAGGATGTTCGACGGGTTCACATCGCGATGGACGATGGGCGCTCCGCTGTCGCCGACTTTCACCCGGTGGATGTAGTCGAGCGCCTTGAGCAGACAGCTGGTGATGTACGCGGACGCGGACGAGGGCATCGCGGCCCCGGCCTTGATGAACTCGTCTTGCATGAACGCGAGTGTTCGGCCCGCGACCAATTCCTGCACCATCAGGTAATCGATTCCGGCTTTGAAGCATCGGTAGGTGCGAACGATGTGCCCGTGCCGAAGACGAACGGTGAGCTTGGCCTCGTCGACGAACGCCTTCACGAATGCGCCGTCGTTTCGATACGCGGGCAGCAACCGCTTGAGCACGATGTCGTCGGGCTCGCCTGGGCTTCGCTGCGTGGTGGCCAGGGCTTTGGCCTGGTAGACCTCGGCCATACCGCCGACCGCCAGGCGGCCTACCAGTTGATAACCACCCAGCTCGGTTTCCTGCGCCACGGAAGTCGCTACTGTTTAGCCCAGAGCTTTGCTGAGTCGACCGGGGATCTGCCTGCGTACACCCGTTCGTATTCAGCCGCCGAACGGTCCCACGAAAAGTCCTGCGCCATTCCCCGCCGCCGCACGGCGAACAGTTGGGGCGCATCGAGCCACAGGTCCCACGCGCGCTCGCACGCCTCGCCCAGCGCTTCGGCCGAGTACGGCTCGAAGACGATGCCCGTGGCGTGGGGGGACTTCAGATCCACCACCGTGTCGCGCAGGCCCCCGACGGCGCGAACAATCGGCACTGCCCCATAGCGAAGCGAGTACATCTGGTTGAGCCCGCAGGGCTCGAACTTCGAGGGCATCACGAAGAAGTCGCTTCCGGCTTCCACCCGGTGCGCGGTGCCTTCGTCGAAACCGATCTTCACTCCCAATCGGTCGGGGAACTGCTGCGCCAACTGCAGCCATTTTTCCTCGAGCGGTTTGTCGCCGCTGCCCAGCACCACGGCGCAGGCCCCCCGCGCCAACTGCACCTGCACCTGCTGCTGCCACAACTCGACTCCCTTTTGATCCGCCATTCGGCCGACCGAGCCGAACACCGGCCCCCGGGAACCCGGTGAGAGCCCGAACTCTTTGAGCAGGGCGCGGGTGCAGACTTCCTTTCCGCTGATGTCATCGCGCGAGAAGAGCGCGGGCAGAAGCGGGTCGGCGTCGGGGTTCCACGCCTGGGTGTCGATCCCGTTGAGGATTCCGGTGAAGTCCGCGCGCCGGTGGCGCAATAGACCGTCCAGCCCGCTGCCCCCTTCGGGGGTCTGAACCTCGAGCGCATACGAGGGGGAAACGGTGGTCAGGGCATCGCTGTAGACGAGCGCCGCCTTGAGGAAGCTGAAGTTTCCGTAGAACTCGACACCCTGCGGGTTGAACATCGACGCCGGCACCGCGAGCTCGCCCGCGGCCGAGGCGGGGAAATTTCCCTGGTAGGCGATGTTGTGAATCGTGGTGACGCAGCGGGCGCGAATCGCAAACGAGGTGCGAAGCGCGACCGCGGCCAACCCGGGCTGCCAATCGTTGAGGTGCACCACCTCGGGATCAAAACCGGAGGCGCGGGCGTGCCAGAGCGCCGCCATCGCGAAGAAGCCGAACCTTCGCGCGTCGTCGGGGTATCCGTACAAATCAGGGCGACTGCCGAAGAACTCTTCTTCTTCGACGAAGATCAGCTGCAGACGATTTGCGAGCTGAACCGTGCGGTATCGGGCGATTATCGGGCCGAACGGAAACTGCAGCGTGAGCGGAGTCTGGGCGGGCCCCAACCCGGCGGTCGAGACGCTGCCGTAGCGGGGGGTGACGACCTGGACCTCGTGGCCCCGCGCGGCGAGCGCCGCCGGCAGTGCGCCCGCTACGTCTCCCAGTCCTCCGGTCTTCGAATACGGAGCGACCTCTGACGCGACGAAGAGAACCTTCAAGGGGCCGCCTCAATAGCATTGAATCCGGACACAAAAGAAAACGCGGTCGGCGGCTCGAAGGAGCACACCGGCCGCGTCCTCTTCGATCCGAAAAGACTACTGAATGCAGCCCGGACGACACCCGTTGCCCGACTCGCAAGCGGTGCGGCAGACGATCGACCCGGTGGTGCTGCAGGCGTTGTCCGCAACCGTCGCGTCGGCCTGGCAGAACGAAGCGCAATAGGTGCTGGTGCAACCCGCGATGCACGCGAACATCGACTGCATCACCCGCGAATGGCAGTCGGTGACGCAGGTGGCCTGGCAACCATTGCACTCAGGGGCATTACAGACATCGCATGCCAGGGTGTTGCTGTGCGCACAGCCGGTCGCCGCGACACAGGTGTCGGCCGAGCACGACTGATGATCATTGCAGTCGACCGGACCGCCCGCCACGCAAGCCCCTGCAGCGCAGGTGTCGTTGGTGGTGCAAGCATTCCCATCTTCACAGGGCGCCGCATTCGCAGAGATCAGGCACGAGCCCTGGTAGCAGACGTTGTCAGTACAGACATTTCCGTCTTCGCACACACTGCCATTGACCTTCGTTGGGTTGGAACAGCTTCCGTTGTTCGGGTCGCAGGCGCCCGCCAGGTGGCACACGTCGGAAGCGCCGCAGACCACCGGGGTGGTTCCGACGCACGCGCCCGCCTGACACGAATCGATTTGGGTGCACGCATTTCCGTCGCTGCAGGTCGAGCCGTTGCTGCGGAACGAGCAAGTGGGAGAGCAGCAAGCGGTGCCGTCACACTGTTCACCGGCCTCGACAATGCCATTGCCACACACGGCACAATTGTAGGCCTGGGCAGTGGGAATGAAGGTGGCACTGCGCGAAGGACTGTCTGCGTTGACGCTGACCGCATTGCGCATGTCCTTCGCGCCGGAATAGTTGGCGAGCTCGCAGAGGCTCTTGGTGAACGAAAGAGTCAAAGTGCCATAGGCCGGAATCGAGGCCGGCAGAGCAATCGCCACCGGGCCGACGCGAAATGAGTCGACCGTGCTTCCCGTCGCATAATTGGGAGTCGCGGCGCCGCTCGGGTAACGAACTTCCAACCAATCAGAAAGGGACGTGACGGTCTGCGCGGTGCCCGCCGAGTTGGTGATCGTGATCGTTCCGGAAACGACGGTTCCATTCACCGTGGCGGTGGTGGTCACCCCCAGGCTCGACCCGCCCCTGGCCGACGCAGTGAAGGAGGCCAGAGATGAAATGAGGATCACCAGGCTCGCGACCGGAAGCGCAGATCGAGGGCTGGAGAACGACGAAGAGCGTGTCTTTTTTGACATTTATTACCTCGTTGAGATGTGTGTACTGACGGCGTGTCTGCTCAACGCATAGATTGGAAGTTTTCGGACATCAACTTCAACTCCGGTCGCTGACCACAAAGTTTTTTCTCCAACGCTTTGGCCGCATCGAATTTCACTGCCGCCGCTATTTTCCATTTGGAGTGCGGGTCAAACCGAAGACTCGAGGCCGCACATGTATGGCGGCAAGACACTCGGCAGAGGCCACGCCCCAAAGCTACGTCGATCCCCCTCGGCGCTGTTTCAACAGGCTGGTAAGAGCCGCCGATGATCACCGACTGGAATGAGCCGTTCGACCGCTTTGCCGAGCTCTTCGAGCTGGCCCGGAAGAGCCAACCGAAAGATCCGAACGCGGTGACCCTCGCCACCACGGACGCGAAAGGCCGGCCTTCGGCGCGAGTCGTGCTGATGAAAGAAGTCGACCGCCGCGGCTTCGTCGTTTTCACCAACTACGAGAGCCGAAAGGGCCGCGAGCTGACCGGACAGAAGGTCGCCGCGCTGTGCTTCTACTGGCCGTCGCTGGATCGCCAGGTGCGCGTCGAGGGGACAGTCGAAAAGGTGAGCGCTTCGGAATCAGACGCCTACTTCGCGACCCGGGCCCGCGTGTCTCAGCTCGGCGCCTGGGCCTCTCTTCAGAGCCAGCCCCTGGACGACCGCAAGACGCTCGAACAGCGGCTGGCAGACTATTCAAAGAAGTTCGAGGGCCACCCGGTGGCACGGCCTCCCCATTGGGGCGGATTTCGGATCCTCCCCGAGCGAATCGAGTTCTGGACGGCCGAGGAAAACCGGCTGCACGAGCGGCAGGTCTACGAGAAACAGGGCGAAGGGTGGGTGACAAGGGCGCTGTTCCCCTGAAGCTCGGCTCTGACTGCCTCGAGAGACGAAATCGGTCAGCTCGGCGGTGTCTGTTCTGATGCGCTGAAGCGCATTGCGGTTGCATTCAGACCACGCACCCGGCATGGAAAGCGGCACCTTGGCTTCAGACGCGTGGGCCGTCTTACGCATCCCCTTCGTTCGCACCTTTGCGCTCGGTCGAATCGCGTCGGTGCTCGGGATTCAGATCATCTCAACCGCGGTCGGCTGGGAGCTCTACGAGCGAACCCACAACGCCTGGTCGCTGGCATTGGTCGGAGTCTTCGAGCTGCTGCCCGTCTTGGTGCTGGTGTTGCCGGCGGGCAGTGTGATCGATCTCTTTCCCCGCAGGCACATCGCGGTGTTGGCGCACCTGGTCTTCACGCTCGCAGGGTGCGGGCTGGTCGCGGTGTCGGCGCTCCACGGGCCCATTGCGCTGATCTACGCGTTGTTGACGGTGGTCGGTGCCGCGCGGGCGTTCGGCTCGCCTGCGGTCGCGACGCTGCTGCCCCAGCTGCTTCCCTCGCACCAATACGCGCAAGCCAATGCGTGGCTCTCGTCGAGCTTCGAGCTGGCGTCGATCGTCGGGCCCGCGCTGGCCGGGTTCCTGATCGCCATGCGTGGCGATGCGACCCTCGCCTATGTCGCCGGCGCGCTCGGAGAGGCGACCTTCGTCGCGCTGTTGTTCACGCTGCCACTCAAGCCGCCGCCGCCCGAGAAGAAGAGCAAGCGCACCGTTGCAGACATGTTCGCGGGCTTCGCCTTCATCCGCCGAAATCCGGTCTTCCTCGCGGCGATCACGCTCGATCTCTTCGCCGTCCTGCTGGGCGGAGCGACCGCGCTGCTGCCGATGTTCGCCAAAGACGTGCTCCACGTCGGGCCGACGGGCCTGGGTTGGTTGCGGGCTGCGCCGGCCGCCGGCGCGATGCTGATGGCGCTGCTCACCACCCGGTTGCCGGCGTGGAAGAAGCCTGGGCGCACGCTGCTGTGGGTGGTGGCGGGCTTCGGGCTGGCGACAATCGGCTTCGGTCTGTCGACGAGCTTTCCGCTGTCGCTGGCCTGCCTATTTTTCACCGGGGTCTTCGACAACATCAGCGTGGTGATCCGACTGACGCTCGAGCAGGTGCTCACTCCCGACGCGCTGCGCGGCCGCGTCTCGTCGGTGCACTTCGTCTTCATCGGGTTTTCAAACGAGCTGGGAGGCTTCGAGAGCGGAGCGACTGCCGCCCTGTTCGGCCCCGTGGCCTCGGTGGTGGGCGGAGGCATCGGAACGATCGCGATCGTCGCCCTCGTCGCGCTCGGCTGGCCGGTGCTGGCGCGACTTCACCCCCTGCACACCCTCACTGCGCTCTCTGAACCGAACGACTCGCTTTGAAGAGCTGCTCCCGAGCAGCCCGAAACAAAGCGCTGTACTCGGCCTGGTCGTGCAGCGCGCACACGGCTTCGAGTTCAATTCCCGGGAAGCAACTGCCAACCGTCCCGAGTTGGTTCTCGAGTTCGCGCCGGTGAGCTGCGCGGCTACCCCAACGGCGTGCACCGCGAACGAAGCGTGCGTGACCGGGCTGTGCACGCCGGGCATCGCGCGCTCGAACGCCTCTCGACGCCCTGATCACTTTTTGGCTTTGAGCGTCTTTCGTTGGCCGGCGCACTGCTGAATCAACTCGGGAAGGCTCGTTTCCGCCCCCGCCACCTGAAACTTTCGTTCCTTCAGTTCCGGATTTCGGTTCTGAAGAATCGAGCCTGACGAAATGCATTCGTCGAACTGGTGCAGAGCCTCGCCGTCCTTCTTCTGGGCGAGCAGGCTCTTCCCCGTCTCGAACGACCGCTTCGGCCCTTCGTCAAAGGCGATGAGCGGCTTGACCTCGGCCAGCAGCTTTTCGGTTGCCTCCGCTCGCTGAACACACAGGGCAATCACGTCCTTCGCTGGGGTGCGGCGACCTTCGATGAACAGCGGCACACTCTCGAGCCTGGTGTTGTCTCGAAGCAGCATGGCGCCGCCGCTCTCACAGCCCTTGAACTGGGCGAGGGCCTTTTCGCCTTGCTCCTTCTGGGCCCGCAGGGTCTTCCCGGCTGCAGCCGCTTCGGCTGTCGACGCACCCGCCGCCAGCGCCTCGACCGTCTGCCGGCGAAGCTCGCGGGCCTGCTTCGCGAAGTCGAGCCCCTCGGTCAGTCGCTGCTGGTTGTCCCGGGCCTTGGCGGCCTGGGCGGCGTAGCCGTTGTCCTGCTTCTCGAGCGCGACGTTTCCGTCGATCGCCTTCCCGAGCGCCTCGAGGCTCTTCGTCGCTGCCGCGAGATCAGGGTCCGTCGCGTCGGGCTTCTTCGCGGCCTCGAGCCCCGCCTTCGCGGCGCTGGTGGTGTCATTGAGCAGCGTCCGTCCCTCGGTTGCCGCGAGCACGATTTTGCGGCTCGCGAGCTTCGCGTTGAGCTCGGTGACGCGTTCTTTGACCTCGCGATCGTACGCCGCGTATTCGCGATCTTTCCCAACCAGCTCGGCCCCTTCGTCGAGCGCAGCCCGGATCAGCTTGATCCCGGTTTCAGCCTCGGCCATTCGATCGCTGCCCGCATTCGCCTGGCTGGCTTCGCGCATCAGATCAGCCGACTGCTTGCGCGCGTCCTCGACCTTCGCGCGCTGGCGCAGCACGTCGACCTCCAATCGGCGGGTCGCAATCGAGGCGCGGGCATCGCGAATCTGCGCCGTCGCGTCGGCGGCCGGCTGAACCATGGCCGGCTCTTTCGCGTGTACGGTCTGCAGCGTCTTCTCAAGGACAACCAACGCAGAGCTCGCCTCTTGAAACTGCTCATCGGTCGGGTTTTTGCCCCCGATGGTCTTCAGCGCCTGGGTCACGTCCGAGCGCGCAGTCTCGAGCTTGCGCCGCTCGAGCTCGCCTTCGACCTCGACCAGGGTGTTCTTCAATTCGGTCAGGTACTGGCCGACCGCCGGGCTGCGCGAGGCTTCGGCCTGGTATTTCTCGAGCAACTTCCGGACGACAATCGCCGCGGTGCGCGCCTCGGCAAGCTGATCTCCGGTCGTCTTCTTCGAGCGCACGGCTTTGGCTGCCGCGCCGAGGTCTTTCTTCGCCGGTTCGATTTCCGCTTTCAAGCGGGCAAGCCCAGTCTCGCTCCAGAGCGCGTCCATCTGCTTCTTCGCCTGGGCGAGATCCTTCCGCACTCCCTCGGCGTCCTTGCGGTACGACTTGTCGTTGGCCTCGAGCACCTTTCCCGCTTCCAGAATTTTGGCCAGATTTGAAGCCGCATGATCCGCGGTCTGGAACTGCTCATCGCTCGAGGTCGTGGACAAGGGGTTCATCGCCGCGGCCAGCGCGGTGCGGCTTTGCTCGACCAACGCCCGATGCTTGTCGACCGATTGCAGAGTCCAGCGCTCGTCGATCGCCTTTCGCTGCACGGCGAGGGTCGCCTCGGCCCCGGCCAGATAGGTCGCAAACTTGGAGTCCTTCTTGATCAGCGGCCGGGCTTCTTCGATCGCCTTCTTCAGCGCATCTGCGGCGGCGCGAGCCTCGTCGAAATTCTTCGAAACGGCCTCTTTGCCTTCGGTGCCGTGGGCGCGGTCGTTCAGAGTCGCGAGGGCGGCGTCGATCGCCCGACGCTGGTTGAAGAGGTCGACATTGGCACGGCGCTGGTCGACGTATTCGCGCTGGGTCCGAAGCTCTTTGCGGGCGGCCAGGACGGCCTTCGCAAAATCGAGATCCTTCTGCTCGAGGTCGGCTCCGGCATCGATCGCGTCCTTCAGCGCCTCGACCGCGGCGTGGGCGGCGTCGAGATCTGCCGTCTCGGGGGGATCTTTTTCGATGCGTTGAACGGCCTTCGTCAGGTTACCCCGGGCGGTCTCGAGCTTCTGTTGAGCGGCGGCCACTCCGGGATCTGCGGCGGTGGCGACGAGGGGGACGAGAATCAGGGACAGGACGGCCAGAGCGCGGGCGGCTTTCACGCGCGCGATGCTAGCAACGACGAGCGTGGGCCCGAGGTGAAGTTGTTCTCAATCCGCTCGGGCCTGCAGCAGAATCGGCCCGAGCAACGAGGACGCCCGGCGTACTCGATTGAAACATTCCGGGTTGAACGGTCGAGATCGCCCAGAAATACCGGCGGCAGGTGTGGCAGTCGTGCGGGTAGGCTCATCTCCGCCCCACCCGACACCGATGTTTCCCTTCGGAAACAGCGCGGTCTCGAAATTGCTGAGCCCTCCTCTCGGCGCACCCACCCGTCGAGGAGGCACACCCCATGTCCAATCTCAAGCTGCGCAAGAAGACTTCGAAAGTTGCCAGGGTCACGAAGAAGGCGGCGAAGAAGCAGCCGAAAAAGACCATCAAGCTGAAGGCGGTCAAGAAGACCCGGACGGCCGCCAGGCCGCGCGCCACTCGCAAGCCGAAACAGCCAGCGCCCCGGCAGGACCAGACGACGGTTCGCCTCGGGCCCCACCACGTCGATCGCCAACCGATTCCCGCGGGAATCCGCGTTCACCCGGCTCCGGCGCTGCCGCACATCGCTCCGCTTTCAATCCGGCACCTGGGCAACAGCTCGCGCCACCACTGACGAAGCATGAGATGAGCCGCAGTCTTTGGTTGGTGACCGCTCGACCTGACGCAGCGACCGTTCGCCCCGAACGAGCACATCGAGCCGCTCGGCCCAGGTCCTGGTGGCTCACATGCTCCTCATCGCCGCGGTTCTGCTGTGTCCGTTGATCTTCATCGCCGCCACCTTGTTCCCGCCTGAGCGGCGATGAGGTCGCGCGCGTTGCGCATTCTCGAGCTCGCGCTGCTGGTGCCCACGCTCCCGCTGTTGCGCACGATGACCTCCGAGCCGCGCGACCTGGCTCGGCTGACCGCACAACACGAAGGCTTCGCCGCGCGCCGGCAGGTGCCGCCAGGCATCACCGGCCTCGCGCAGGTCTGCCAGGCGCAAGGAGCAGAAGTCACCGCCCGCCTCGACGCCGAATATGCTGCCGGGGCCAACCCAAGGCGCTGTTTACCCTCGAGCGCGAGCTGCCCACGCCGCTGCCGGACATCCACATTCCCCCGATGGTGCTGTTGACGCTCGCCGAGAACGCGATGAAGCACGGGCCTTCCGCAGGGCACCGCGGGCTCTTGAGGCTGACCGTGCTCGAGGAGCAGGGCGGAGTCCGGGTCACGATCGAAAACCCGGGCCGCTTCAATGGGCCGCGCGCAGGCAGCGACGGGCTGCCCACGCTCGAACGCCGGCGGCTGTTCCACTACGAAGGTCGGGCGAGGTTTGAAATCGGCCCGGCTGGCAACGACAACCCGCGCACGCGCGCCGAGCTGGGGGTCCCTCGAAGATGACGGTCAAGAAGCTCAAGGTGCTGGTCGCCGACGACGAGCAGCTGGCCAGACAGCGGTTGGTGCGGCTGCTGTCGGCGATGCCCGATGTCGAGGTCGCTGGGGAAGCCAACGACGGGGGCGAAGTCCTGACCCAAATCGCCGCCGGTGGAATCGACGCCGTGCTGCTCGACATTCAAAATGCCGCAATGCGTCATGACTGCACGCGGCTGTTGGGACACAGGGTCAATTGTGGGCTGAAGCAAGCCAATGGCCCACGTTAACCTCCGTTGACGCGCCGCGAAAATAGAACAATTTAAGTGACTTGGCGTGGCATTCTTCAGCTCCTTGACCTCGACTCCCCCCTCCCCCTTATCTAGGCGCGGCGCTTTTTCGCCGTCCGAGGGGAAGTCGAATGGATCATATGGAAGCAGAGACACCCAGAGCCTCAATCCCCCATTTGAGAACGGACGTTCAGGGGGGCGGACGGCTGGCGATTGCCTCTTTCGCCGCCCAGATGTTGTTCCTGGTGATGCTGATTTTGACCGGGCTGACCATCGGTCGAAGGCTCGAGCAGCACGAAGCGGGGCTGGAAGGTCAGCGCAAAGACGCCGCGTCGACCCGCGAGCGCATCGACGCGCTGGGCGAGCAAACCCGGCAGATGAATTCGGAGCTGATGAACCTGCGCCAGGTGGTCGCCAGCAACAGCAGCGAAGAGGTCCTTTTCCTCAAGTCGATGGTCCTCAAGAAGGACATCAACCCGGAGTTCGCCCGTGGCGTCGCGGCGCTGGTTCACAAAGATGCACAGCTCTACGGCCGCGATCCGAACCTGGTGTTGGCGATCATCGCTGAAGAGTCCGGGTTTGATCCAAAGGCGCTCTCCAACGTCGGCGCCGTCGGCCTGATTCTGGTGATGCCCCACTGGAAGCGCGTGCTGGGAATTACCGGAGACTTGAAGGACCCCGACACCAACATCCGCGCCGGCCTGCAGATCCTCGGCTTCTATCTCGAGATGTACGGAGACGTTCCGATGGCGCTCACCGCCTACAACCGCGGGCCGGGCCCGGTCGATAACGCGCTCGTCAAAGGCAACAACCCCAACAACGGGTATGCGCCCAAGGTGCTCGCCACCTACGAGCGCCTGAAGAAGCTCGATTTGACCGCGGTTCGGTAAAAAGCCTTCTTCTGGCTTTTGATTTGCAGCCTGTGCGCTGATGAATGCGCGCCCTCCCCTCTCGGCCTACCGCGCCAAACGTCACTTCGAAGTAACGAGCGAGCCTTCCGGCGACGAGAAGCGAGCGCTTCCGTCCGAGCGGGCGCGCTTCATGGTGCACAAGCACGACGCGACCCGCCTGCATTACGACTTGCGGCTCGAGATTGAAGGGGTGCTCGCCAGCTGGGCGTGTCCCAAGGGCTTCAGCTACGACTCGGCGCAAAAACGCCTCGCAGTGCAGACCGAAGACCACCCGCTGGAGTACGGCGATTTCGAGGGGCGGATTCCCGACGGGGAGTATGGGGCGGGCGATTCGATCATCTGGGATCGCGGGGCCTGGGACACCATTCCTTCCGGGCAGGCGGTTGCGCAGCTGAAGAAGGGGCACCTCCACCTCGCCTTCGCGGGCGAGAAGCTCAAAGGATCCTGGCACCTGATTCGAACCCGCTCGCAAGGGGCCAAAGAGCAGTGGCTGATTTTCAAAGCCAAAGACGGGCTCGAGCGCACCGACTTCGACGTAATTGCCCAGCGGCCCGAATCGGTCGCCAGCGGCCGGCGGCTCACCCGCGGGCCCACCCGGAAGAGCGCCCTGGGCGCAGTCCACGTTCCTCCCGAGAAGCTGCTCTCGAAGATCCCCTCGGCGATGCTGGCTGTGCTCTCAGAGCCTGAGCAGGCGCCCGAAGGTCAATTCCTCTACGAGGTGAAGTACGACGGCTACCGCGCGCTGGCAGCGGTCAGCGGAGGAAACCTCGCGGTCCAGTCGCGCAATGCGCTCGACCTGCTCGGGCGGTTTCCCTTTCTCCACCAGGCGCTGGCGTCGATCGTCGTCGGCGAAGCCATCTTCGATGGAGAGATCATCGCGCTCGACCCCGAGGGACGCTCTGGCTTCCAGGAGCTCGGCGAGCAGCGCGCCGAGCATCAATACGTGGTCTTCGACCTGCTCTGGCTCGAAGGCGAAGACCTCCGTTCCCGCCCTCTGGAAGAGCGCCGCGAGCTGCTCGAGTCGGTGGTGGCCAACGCCGAAAAGCCGCTGGTGCTCGCCGAGCGGGTCGAAGGAACGGCGCTCGAAGCCCTCGAGGTCGCGCGCGCTCGGGGGCTGGAAGGAGTCATCGCCAAGCGCCGCGGCTCACCCTACGAAAGCAGCCGCAACGGCGATTGGCGAAAGCTCAAAGCGCTGGGCTCGGCCGAGCTGGTGATCGCCGGCTACACCCCGAGCACCAACCGGGACGACACGGTCGGCGCCCTGCTGCTCGCCAACCGCAAAGACGGCCACTGGGTGTTCGCCGGAAAAGTCGGAACCGGGTTCGACCAAAAGACGCGCAAGAGCCTGCTGACCCTGCTTCAAAAAGACGAGGTCGATGTCGCGCAAATCGACGCCGCGCCCCGGCTGCGCAAAGCGCACTGGGTGGTGCCCAAACATCTGGCCCAGCTTCGCTTCGTCCAGTGGACGCGGGACGGGAAGCTGCGCCACCCGTCGTTTCAGGGGCTGCGCGAAGACAAGGCAGTGGATGAAACGCAGATCGAACCGCCGGTCGCAGCCCCGAAGCGCCGTCCCGGGAAGGCCGACCCGAAGCCGGAACCGGCGCCAATCGACGTGCCGATCACCCACCCGGAACGGATCCTCTTCTCGAAGCCGAAGATCACCAAGGCCGAGGTCCGCGGCTACTACGACCTGGTCGCTCCGTTGATCGTCAAAGCGATGAAAGGCCGACCGCTGTCGATGCAGCAGTGGCCGCGTGGGATCAACAGCCCCGGTTTTTTCCGGCACGCCGCGGCCAACGCCCCCGAGTGGATTACCCGGCTGACCATCGAGCACGAAGCCCACCCGGTGGAACACATCGTGATCGACAAACCGCAGACGGTCGCGTGGCTCGCCAACCAGGCTGCACTGACGCTGCACATGACCTCCTCGCGCATCGGGTCGCTCGACAGCCCCGACTGGGTTGCCTTCGACTTCGACCCGGCGGACGAAGACTTCAAGAAAGTGGTGACGCTGGCGCGGGCACTCAAAGGGCTGCTCGATCAACTGAAGCTCGACAGCACCCCCAAGACGTCAGGCAAACGCGGCCTTCACGTCTTCGTTCCGGTCGCGCCGGGCCATACCTTCGAGCAGGTTCACACCTTCGCCCAGAGCATCACCCAGGCGCTGGCCGATCGCTTTTCCGCCGACGCCACCACGGTGCGTTCGAAGGCGATGCGCAACGGGCGGCTGTACCTCGACGCCGAACAGAACGCGCGGTTGAAGACGATGGTCGCGCCGTACTCGCTTCGCGCAGTCGAAGGGGCGCGGGTCTCGGCGCCGCTCGAGTGGGACGAAGTCGATTCGAAGCTCGACCCCCAGCGCTTCACCCTCAAGACCTTCGAGAAGCGACTGGCGAAGGTGGGCGATCTGTTCGAGCCGGTGTTGCGCGGCACCCAGTGGCTTCCGACGTTCAAGCTCTGACCCAGGAGAACAAACATGGCGCGAGCAATGTGGAAAGGATCGATAAGCTTTGGACTGGTGAACATTCCGATCAGCCTGAACCTCGCGGTCCGAACCAAGGGCATCGCGTTCCACCAGTTGCACGACGAGGACGGCGGGCGGATCAAAGAGAAGCGGGTGTGTGAGCGCGACGGGAAAGAGGTGCCGTACGAGCACGTGGTCAAAGGGTACGAAATCTCGAAGGGCAAATACGTCACCCTCACCCGCGAGGAATTGAAGGCGGTCGACCCGGTCTCGGACAAGACGATTGGAATCGAGTCGTTCATCGAGGCCAGCGAGATCGACCCGGTCTATTTCGAGCGCAGCTACTACGTCAGCCCGGAAGGAAAGAGCTCGGGCAAGGCCTACGCCCTGCTCGCCAGCGCACTCGAGAAGAGCAAGCGGGCCGCGCTGGCGCGCATCGTGTTGAGCACCAGCCAACACATGTGCGTCATTCGCGCTGAAGGAGGCCGGCTGATTCTCACCACCATGGTCTTTGGTGACGAGATTGAAGAGGCGCCGCACCTCGGGACGACCCAGACGTCGCCTGCCGAGCTGAAGATGGCGCAGAGCCTGATTGACCAGATGACCAGGAAGTTCAACCCCGACGAGTACAAGGATCAGCACCGCGAGCGGGTGCTGGCCCTGCTGAACCAGAAGGCGAAGGGAAAGACGATCGAGGCTCCCGAAGAGACCCACGTCGCGCAGGTGACGAACCTGATGGAAGCGCTCGAGCGCAGCCTCGCAGCGAAGAAGAACGGCAAGCCGCCCGCGGCCGAAGCCGAACGTTCCCCGCGACCTCGCGCGCGTCGGGCCTCAGGCGGGTCGAAACAGCGGGCTCACATGCATTGAACGGGGTGACGACTAAATCGTGCCTCGGCCGCCCCCGGACTTCAGCTGCATCAACGCTCTGAATTCCGGGCTGTCGACCCGCATCAGCAACACCTTGAGCTCAGTCGCCTTGTCGAGCTGAACGCTGCGCTCTTCGCCATGCAGGACCCAGATTTCCCCCAGGCTCTTGCCCGACGGAAGCACCAACTCGAGCACCACCTTGTAACCGTCGCCGGCTTCATGGGGCCGCAGGACGAGGCGGTAGTCGGGTTGGGTCGAGCCGGGGGTGCGCTTTTCGGCCACCACCTGGCGGCCTTCGAAGCCCAGCAGCTGCGGCGAGCCCAACTTGTGTCCGTCCTGCGAAAGCTCGAGCGCAAAGTAGAGCTGTTGGCGGGATCCCGGCAGCTCGGGCGGCGGGGTTGCACACCCCACGACTGCACCGGCAATCAAAGTCAGGAAGATTAAGCTGCGCTTCAACGTTGACCCGGTGCCCATCGCGTCCACCTTCAAGCAACCCTTGCGCCCATTGTAGCTCACAGTGGAAACGCGGACTTGAGGCATCTGGTCTCTCGGGGCGCTGACTTTCCGCCCACTGAACTGACTCCGGTTCGACAGTTTGGCAACACCGCGCGGGTTGGACACCACGGTGGTCGGGTTGGTTTCCAGATGCTACGTCGACACGCCATGGCGATTGCCCCCCGCGACGTCCGTGCGCTCTTCCCCGCGGTGGGGCGGCACACGTACCTCAATGCGGCCGCGTCTTCTCCGCTGGCTTTGCCGGTTTCCCAGGCGATCGAAGCCCACCTCAAGGACACCGTCGAGAACGGAGACCTCTCGTTCGGAACCTGGCTCGAGCTCAAAGAGAAGCTGCGCGGGCGGGTGGCGCGGTGCCTGGGCGCCGAGCCTTCGACCGTCGGCTTCGTCCCGTCGACCTCGATCGGGTTTTCGGTCATCGGCAGTTTGCTCAAGAGCCGGGGGATCACCGAAGTGCTGACCCTGGAAGGCGAGTTCCCCTCGACCACCTTGCCCCTCCTTCACCGCGGGTTGACGCTGAAGGTGGTCAAGCGCCGCCCGGACGGCAGCTACCCGGTCGAAGACATCGAGGCCGCGCTGACCCCGTTGACCGGAGCGATCGCGTTGTCCGCGGTTCAATACTCGAGCGGGTACCGGGTCGACCTCTCGCAGATCGCCGCGCTCTGCCAGATTCGCGGGCTGAAGCTGGCAATCAACGCCGCGCAGGCAATGGGCCAGGTGCCGATCAACGTCACCGCGCTGGGCGCCGATTTCCTCTGTGCTCCGAGCCACAAGTGGATGATGGGCGGCTACGGGGTCGGGCTCTTCTACGCGCGCAAAGAATGGCACGACCCGGCGGCCTGGCCTTTTGGCGGGTGGCTTTCCGTCGCCGATGACGACTTGTTCAAGCCCTTCGTCGGGGCCGAGCGGTTCGACGACGAGACCGGCTTTCTGGCCCGCGGCGCGCGGTTCAAGGCCGAGCCCGCCTCGCTCGAGGCCGGCAGCCCCGCGTGGTCGACGTTCTTCGCGCTCGATGCAGCGATGGGCATTCACGAAGGGTTGGGCATCGACACCACCCGCGCGCAGATCGTCAAGCTGCAGACCCGGCTGCGCGCCCGACTGCGTTCACTGGGGTTCGTGCCCAACGCGCCGGACGACGTGATCCACTTGAGCGGGATCTGCACCATCGGAGTCGACGCAGACCCGAACGCCGCGGTGCGGGCGCTGCTCAAAGTCGGAGTGGTGACCACTGCGCGCGGCGGAGGGGTCAGAATTTCGACCCACGTCTTCAACGAAGAGGAAGACCTCGAAAAGCTGTTCCACGCCCTGGCCGCGGCGGGAATCAAACCCTGGCCGGGCAGCTCGTCTTCCGGCGCGAGGCCATAGGCCGATGGAACGCACCGAACGCTTGCTGGACCTGGTCGCGCTGCTGCTGGACGCGCGGCAGCCGGTGCCGTGGCGACAGATTCGCGCCGCCTTTCCGGACGACTACGGGGAGAGCCTTTCGGAAGATGCGGCCGATCGAAAGTTCGAGCGCGACAAGTCCGAGCTGCTCGAGCTGGGAATTCCCCTCGCGTTCGTGCAGGCGAAAGACGACGACGCGCCGGCGGGCTACGTGGTCGACAAGAACGCGTACTACCTGCCCGAAGTGGGGCTCAAGCCCGACGAGCTGGCGGTGCTCTACGCGGCGGGCTCGGCCGCGCTGGCCTCGGGGGCCTTTCCCGGTTCGCAAGACCTGGCCCACGCGCTGCGAAAGATCGGCTTTTTCGCCGGGGCTCCCCTGCCCGTGCCCCGGGTGCGGCTCGAGCTGGGTGGCATCGCCGACAGCAAAGGCTTGAGCGAACGGCTCGAGCAGCTGTGGGCGGCGATCTCGGCCAACAAGTTCATCGACCTCCAATACTTTTCGCCGCGGAAGACCGAGACCACCGAGCGGCGGGTCGACCCCTACGGCCTCGCGCTTCGTCGGGGGCTGTGGTCGCTGGTCGGGTATTGCCACCTGCGCAAAGGAGTTCGGACCTTTCACGTTCATCGGATTCAACGGCTGACCGTCAATTCCCGAGCTCCGCGCGCAGCGGACTTCGAAATTCCAAAGAGCTTCAAGCTCGAGGACTACGTCGCCACCTGGCCGTGGCAGCACCGCTTTCATCCTCCGATTGAAGTGTCGCTGCAGCTCAAGGGCGACCTGGCCCCGCTGGCCCATTCGCTGTTCGGAGTGCCCAGCACCGCCGCCGAAGACGGCGCCCACGTTGCGCTCAAGGCGACGGATCTCGACGGGCTGCTGAAGTACGTGGCCTCGCTGGGCTGCGACGCCAAAGTGCTGGGGCCCCCCGAAGCGGTCGACCGCCACCGCGGCCTGCTGCAGAACATCGTCGCCGCGCACCGGACCGCCCGATGACCACCCTGGCCTACGAGCGTCTGCGCCGGTTGCTGTTCCTGGTGCCCTACGTCTCGCGCCACCCCGGCCAGAGCGTGGACCAGGTCGCCCGGGCCGCGGGCCTGACCCGCACCGAGCTGCTCTCGGAGCTCGAGCTGTTGACCCTGGTCGGGCGCCCTCCGTTCGAACCCAACGACTACGTCGACATCTATGTCGAAGACGACAAGCTGTTCGTCGCGCTGGACCAACGCTTCTCGGCCCCACCGCGGCTGACGGCGGCCGAAGGGGTCGCGCTCGCCGCCGCGGCCGAGCTGCTGCGCCC
>JAYVCD010000189.1:0-12889 GCA_043750125.1 Archangiaceae bacterium
GGCGCCACGTGGTCGATCGCTGCCGTTCAATCGGGCGGCTCTTACTTCGAAGGCATCCACGGGTGCGGCGCAGACGAGGCGTGGATCGTGAGTTCTGGCGGCAACATCTATCGGTATTCGTCCGATGGAGGCCTCGTCACCGAGTACGTCGGAACCACGTACCTGAACGCTGTCTTCTGTCACCCCACGGCGGGCGTCTGGGCGGTCGGGCAATCCGGATTGGTGATGGTTCGCGACAACGCCGGCAACTGGGCTGTGCTTCCGCTTGGCCTGACTACCAACCTTTTCAGCGTGTGGGTTTCCAATGCGGGCGAGCCATGGATTGTGGGGTCGGGCCGGACGCTGGTCCGGGTCGTCGATGGAGGAGCGGTCCCCTACAACCGTCAGCCCTATGACCTTGCAAACTACACCGACGTAGCGGGCGCGGGTGATTCCCTCTGGGTCACCGGCTCGTACCCGCTGGGCGCTCTCTTCGACGGCGGGGTGATGGTTCAGTACCGCGTCGGCGCGCTGTGACTTCGTAAGGCCCCCATTTGCGTCTGCTGCTGAGCGACGCCAGTTCGGCTCGTTGCAGCCGCAACCCACTCGCAGCGCGTTCGGTTTGAGCGCTCGGCCTTGGCTGAGTTGACGAGCGCCGAGGTATTGAAGTCATCGTTGACGAGCCGACGGGCGTCGGTCTGGCCTTACAGGGGCGAGCGCCCTTCTGGTGCAGCTAAGACTTTCACGTTTACCGTCGCCAGGGACGCAAGGTCGTTCGCACCCGGGTGCCTGCAGCTCGAATGTGAACGCCCTCTCCGGTAGCCGGCGCTGAGAAGGCGAAACGTCGTTGCAGCGCCGGGACCCGAGCTGAGCTACGGACCTCCACCCCATGCACCCCAACGCTCAGGCGATCACCGACTTCTACGAAGGCTTCAACAAGCTCAATGCCGGCCCGATGGTGAAGGTGTATGCGCCAGACGCGGTGTTCAGCGACCCTGCGTTCCCCAACCTGCGCGGTGATGAAATCGGCGATATGTGGACGATGCTCTGCGGCAGGGCGAAGGGCTTCTCGCTCACCTTCCGGGACGTGCAGGCCGACGAGACGAAGGGCAGTGCGCACTGGGAAGCCGACTACCTGTTTCAGGGCGGCCGCAAAGTGCACAACGTCATCGACGCGACGTTCACCTTTCGCGACGGGAAGGTGATCAAGCACGTCGACGACTTCAACTTCTGGCGGTGGAGCCAGATGGCGCTGGGTCTTCCGGGCTTGCTGCTCGGCTGGAGCGGGATGCTGAAGAACAAAGTTCAGGCTCAGGCGGGCGCGGGTTTGAAGGAGTTCCGCGCGTCGAAGGGGACGTAACCCACCGTCCCTTGCGACTGCCCCGAGCTTGCGCCACTGTGCCTGACCGAATGGTGCGAAGTGCCCGGTTCAGATTGGCTTGCCTTCTTCTCGCGCTGAGCGCGGCAGGCTGCTCGACCAGCGCAGGGGAGTGTGAGCCCGGCCGCAGCTACACCTGCTACCCCGGACCCAACAACACCATCGGAATCGGAGAATGTCGCGCCGGCAGCTTTGTCTGCAGCGCCCAGGGCAAGCGCGGCGACTGTCTGGGCGCGGTGGTTCCCCACCCCGAGCTGTGTGACGACCGCGACAACAACTGCGATGGAACGGTCGACGAGGACGTGACCAACCCGTGCGGCGGCTGCAACGTCCTCGAGCACAACCCGGGGGAAATCTGCCCCACCTGCGGCACCTACATCTGCCAGGGGAAAGAGGCGGTCACCTGTCCCGGCGGGACTCCCAACAACTGCCAGCAGTGCAACCGACCGAACGTCGTCGGGCTGGGCCAGGCGTGCGTCGGGGACAATGGCTGTCCCGGCACCACCGGGTGCGCCCTCGACGGCGGCTCGGAGCCCGCGTGTCCCGGAGCGCGGAAGAACAACTGTGGCGTCTGCGGAATGACGACCGTCCCCGGCGTCGGTGACGCGTGCAACACCGGGGGGTGTGCCGGAATGCTCAAGTGCAACCCGGCGGGCACCGGCACGGTGTGCGGCGGGAACAACCGCAACAACTGCAATGTCTGCGGCGCGGTCGATGTCCCCGGAGTGGGGATGAGGTGCACTCTGACCGGCCCCGGCTGCGGAGTCTTGAGCTGCACTGCGGCGGGTGACGCGGGCGTGTGCGTCGCCGCGACCGACGATGCGGACACCGACACCATTCGCGGTCCCTGCGACAACTGTCCGACCGTCGCCAACGTCAACCAGTCCGACGTCGATGGCGATGGGAAGGGCGACGCTTGCGACAACTGTCCGATGATCGCGAACCCGACCCAGCTGGACACTGATTCCGATGGGCGCGGAGACGTCTGTGACAACTGTCCGAACATCGCCAACCCGACCCAGGCCAACGCCGACAACGACGCGCTGGGCGATGCGTGTGACCCCGACGATGACAACGACGGGATTCTCGACGCGGTCGACAACTGCCCGTTGGTCGCCAACCCTTCGCAGGCCGACGCCGACGGCGATGGGAAAGGCGACGCGTGTGACAACTGCCCTTCGATGTCCAACGCCAGTCAGCTCGACACCGACGGTGATGGGAAAGGAGACGTCTGCGACAACTGCGCGGCGACTCCCAATGCCAACCAGGCCGACGGCGATGGCGATGGTCGAGGCGATGTCTGCGACAACTGCCCGACTCGCAGCAACGCCGACCAGGCCGACAGCGACGGCGATGGGAAAGGCAATGTCTGCGACAACTGTCAGAGCTTGAGCAACCCCACTCAGGCCGACTTCGATGGCGACGGGAAAGGCGACGCCTGCGACATCGTCATTTCCGAGCTGGCGGCGGCCGGGCCCAACGGCGCAGGCGATGAGTTCGTCGAGCTCTACAACCGGGGCCCGGTGGCGGTGAGCCTGGGCGGGTGGAAGCTGCAGTACCGTTCCGCTGCGGGCACCGGGTACTCGGTGATCGACACCATTCCGGTCGGAGCGAGCATCGGCCCCCGCGGCTACTTCCTGGTCGCGTCGGGCACCGCCGGCGGCTACCTCGGCACACCGGACCTGGTGGTGAAGACCGGCGCCGGGGTGGATACGACGATGAGCCTTTCAGGCACCGACGGGCACGTGCGGCTGGGCCTGCCCGGCGTTTCCACCGCTTTGGTCGGGCTCGATGGCGGCGTGGATCCGCTGGTGGCTGACACCGTGGGGTACGGCGGCAGCGCGCTGGGGCCCGAGACATCGCCGGTCATCGGAGCCAGCTTCTCGACCGGTCAGTCGATCGAACGGAAAGCCAATGCGAGCTCGACCGCGGCCTCGATGACCACCGGCGCCGACGTGGCCGCGGGGAACAACCAGGACACCGACAACAACGGTCTGGATTTCGTCATCCGCCCCACCCGTCAACCCCAGGGCAAGGTCTCTTCCGTCGAGCCTTGAGGCTTCAGCGGTCGGCGGGGACCAGGTCGATCACCCGGCGTTCCCACAGGTCGTTCAATTCCTGGGTCAGTGCTGGTGTAGGCGGTAACGGAAAGCGGCACCGCACGAGCACCACGTCTGCCTCAACGACTGGGTGCTGAGCCTGTTTCCCAGGGACTTCGTCGCGCTGCACCCCAACGTCCTGAAATACCGCGAACGCATCGCGGTGCCCCTCGAGCAGCTGCAGCGCTACGGCTGTACTTTCGTCGCTTCGGGACAACTGCAGGGGACCCCGCTGGCCCAGCTGCTGCCGGACGAGCTCGGTCTGGAACGCGATTTCCAGGGCCGCATTCGCCTGGTCGATGGCGCGCTGGTCATCGCGCTGGCAGGAATGGACGTCATCGGGCTCGAGCCGATTGGGTTGCATCGGTTTCGCCTGCTCGGGGGGCCGCAGCACATGTGGGTCGACTTCGAGGTCGGCGCAGAGGGAGAGGTGCGGGCCCTGGCCCTGGTCACCCCCACCGAGAAGCTGCGCATTCCGGCCGTCTCCCAGCCGGTTTGATTCCCGTGGTCGACAGCGCGGATATGGAGGGCTAGAAGGCGCGGGATTTCACGCCTTTGGGAGGACCTTCATTCCATGCGCTCCATTCTGATTTCTGCATTCGCGGCTCTCGTCGTCACCAGCTTTGGCTGTGAGAAGAAGACCGCCGCAGTCGAGGTGCCGAAGACCGCGGACGCCAAGAAGCTCGAGGGCACTCCCGGCGCGACGGCCGACACCGGCGACATCATTCTGGGCGAGGTCGGCAGCCTCACCGGCGCAGAAGCGGCGTTCGGAATCTCGACCCGCAACGGAATCGAGATGGCGCTGGAAGAGGCGAACGCGGCCGGCGGAGTGAAGGGCCGCAAAGTGAAGGTCGTCGTCTATGACGACCAGAGCAAGCCCGAAGAAGCGGCGAGCGCGACGACCCGGCTGGTGACCCAGGACAAAGTGATTCTGGTGTTGGGCGAGGTGGCTTCCAGCAACTCGATGGCGATGGCGCCCATCTGCCAGGACAACAAGGTCCCGATGATTTCCCCCTCGTCGACCAACAAGGGCGTCACCGAGACCGGCGACTACGTCTTCCGCGTCTGCTTCATCGACCAGTTCCAGGGCTACGTGATGGCGAAGTTCGCGCGCGATGACCTGAAGTTCAAGAACGCGTTCATCCTCAAAGACGTGAAGAGCTCCTACTCGGTGGGGTTGACCGAGGTCTTCGAGAAGACGTTCTCCGAGATGGGCGGCAAGGTGCTCGGCATCGAAAGCTACTCCAAGGGCGACACCGACTTCCGGTCACAGCTGACGGCGATCAAGAAGCTCAAGCCCGAAGCGCTGTACGTGCCCGGTTACTACAACGACGTGGGCATCATCGCCCGCCAGGCCCGAGAGCTTGGGGTGAAGACGGTGATGATGGGCGGCGATGGCTGGGACAGCGAAAAGCTGTTCGAGCTGGGCGGCAAAGCGATCGAAGGCAGCTACGTGTCCAACCACTACTCGCCCGAAGATCCTTCGCCCCGGGTCCAGAACTTCATCGTCAAGTACAAGGCGAAGTTCTCATCCGTCCCCGACAGCCTCGCCGCGCTGGGGTACGACGCGACGGGGGTCGCGATCGAGGCGATGAGGCGCGCTCCCAACCTTTCCGGCCCGGTCTTGAGGGACGAGCTGGCCAAAACCAAAGATTTTCCCGGCGTCGCCGGAAGCATCACGATGAACGAGAAGCGCGACGCGGTGAAGTCGGCCGTGGTGCTCCAGGTCGTCGACGGGAAGTTCAAGTACGTCACGACCATCAAGCCCTGAGCCGACGTGTACGGCTTTCTTCAGCATCTGATCAACGGCCTGGCCGCAGGCACCATCTACGCGCTGGTCGCGCTTGGCTACACGATGGTCTACGGGGTCTTGAAGCTGATCAACTTCGCCCACGGCGACGTGATGATGGTCGGGGTCTACGTCGGCTACGCCACCGCGTTTGTGCTCGGGCGCGAGCACTTTGGAACTTTCTTCGGGGTGATGCTGGTGTTCCTCGTCTCGATGGTCGCGTGCGGCGCGTTCGGGCTGTTGATCGAACGGTTTGCGTACCGGCCGCTGCGAGAGAAGCCGCGGCTGACCTCGCTCATCACCGCGATTGGCATTTCGTTCGCGCTCTCGTACGGCTTTCAGCTCGACTTCGCGGTGAAGCTCGGCGGGAAGAGCTACACGATTTTGCCCGGCGCGGCGTCGCGGGCGTTTCCCGAAATCATCGTCCCCACCCAGTGGTTCGAGCTCGGCACCGAAGAGCAGAGCGTGATCGTCTGGAACTGGCAGGTGATTTCCTTCTTGATCGCCGCGGTGTTGATGGTCGGGCTGCAGGTGCTGGTCTTCAAGACTCGCTTTGGCCGGGCGATGCGCGCGGTCAGCTTTGATCACCGCGTTGCGGCGCTGCTCGGCATTCCGGTCGACCGGGTGATCGCTGCCACGTTCATGCTCGGCAGCGCGCTGGCGGCCTGTGCCGGGCTGCTCTACGCGATCAAGGACACTTCGGTGCAGCCGCTGATGGGGATGTACGTCGGGCTCAAGGCGTTCGTGGCGGCGGTGATCGGCGGCATCGGCAACGTGCCTGGAGCCGTCGTCGGAGCGCTCGCGCTGGGCCTGTGTGAAGAGTTCATCGTCGGCTACACCTCGTCGAGCTGGCGCGATGCGGTCGCGTTCGGATTCTTGATTCTGGTGCTGCTCGCCCGGCCTGAAGGCCTGTTCGGCCGAATGCAGCCGGAGAAGGTGTGATTCGGGGCGCGGCTCCGGTGCTGATCGCGGCGGCGGCCTGCGTGGCGCTGCAAGCCCTGCTCGGTCACCACGCCTTCTTCGCGTACCTCGCGGCGCTGGTCGGAGTGAACGTCATTCTCGCGGTGTCGCTCAACGTCATCAACGGAATGACCGGGCAGTTCTCGATTGGTCACGCCGGCTTCATGGCCGTGGGCGCGTACCTCTCGGGGATCGTCTCGCTCTACACCCAGCAGGACCGGATTGGGCTGCTGCCCGAAGTGGTGAGCGACCAGGTGTTCCTCATCGGCTCGCTGTGCGCGGGAGGCACCGCCGCGGCGTTGTGCGGTCTGATTGTCGGCCTGCCCTCGCTGCGACTGCGCGGCGATTACCTGGCGATCGTCACCCTCGGCTTCGGAGAAATCATCCGGGTCATCGTGCAGAACACCCAGAGCCTGGGCGGGGCGCTGGGCCTGTCCGGAATTCCCCAGCGGGCCGGCTTCGGAATGGTCTGGTTCTGGGTGTTCCTGGTGCTGCTGATGGCGCGGCGGCTCGCGGCTTCTCCGCATGGGCGCAGCCTGTGGGCGATTCGCGAAGACGAGATCGCAGCCGAAGCGATGGGGGTCGACACCACCAGCTACAAGGTTCGCGCCTTCGTGCTCTCGAGCTTCTTCGCCGGAGTCGCCGGCGCGCTGTTCGCCCACTTCGTTCCCATCGTGAACCCGGGCAGCTTCACCTTCGTGAAGTCGATGGAGATCGTGGTGATGATCGTCGCCGGCGGGCTGGGCTCGACCACCGGCGCCTTCACCGCGGCGGTGTTCCTCACCTTGTTGCCGGAAGGAATGCGCAGCCTGTTCACCACCCTGGGCGGGGGGGACCCTTCGCTGGCCCAGAAGGTGGACCAAATACGAATGCCGATCTACGGGGTGCTGCTGGTGTTGATCATGCTCACCCGGCCCCAGGGAATCTTCGGGACCCACGAGGCGTGGGAAGCGCTCGCCCGGTGGAGAAAAAGGGCGCGGGCATGAGCGAGGCTCCGCTGCTAGAGGTGCGCAACGTCTCGGTTCGCTTTGGCGGGCTCAAGGCGCTCAACGACTTCTCACTCGAGGTCCGCAAGGGGGACCTCAAGGGTCTGATTGGGCCCAATGGCGCGGGCAAGACGACCGCGTTCAATGCGCTCACCGGCGTCTACCCTCCGAGCGAGGGAACGGTGCGGGTCGGCGGAGTGCAGATCAACAAGAAGCCCTCGGACGGGCAGGGGCTGTTCTCGCGCGGAGCGATGCGTCCGTTCGAGATCAACCGGCTGGGGCTCGCCCGCACGTTTCAGAACATTCGGCTGTTCAAGCAGCTCACCGCGCTCGACAACGTGCGGGTCGCGGTCATCGCCCGGACGGCGCCGCTGTTCAGTCGCGAGCGGACCCAGGGGCTGAAGGTGCAGGGCGGCGCCTCGAGGTTCGCCGGCCGGGCGATGGACACCGCGAACAACTACCTCGACTGGTGGCGCGCGTTCTTTCGCACTCCGGGGTTTCTGCGCGAAGAGGCCGATATTACCGCCCGGGCCGACGCGCTGCTCGAGGTGATGGGGCTGTCGCACCGCCGCGATGAGCTGGCCCGAAACCTTCCCTACGGCGAGCAGCGGCGGCTGGAAATCGCGCGCGCGCTGGGGACGGGGCCGAAGGTGTTGCTGCTCGACGAGCCCGCGGCTGGAATGAACACCCGGGAAAAGGCCGACCTGATGGTCCTGATTCGTCAGCTGAAGGACAAGTTCGAGCTGGGCATCTTGTTGATCGAGCACGACATGAAGCTGGTGATGGGGATCTGCGAGCAGATTACGGTCCTCGACCACGGCGAGACGATCGCCACCGGGACCCCGGTTCAGGTGCGCGCCGACCCGAAGGTCATCGAGGCCTACCTGGGCGAAGCGCCCGGAGCCGCGGCGTGAGCCCGCCGCGCATTCCCCGGCAGAGCGTGCTCGAGGTCGCGGGGCTCAAGGTTTCGTATGGGGCGATCACCGCGCTCAAGGGCATCGAGCTGTCGGTGGGAAAAGGAGAAATCGTCGCGCTGATTGGAGCCAACGGGGCCGGGAAGACGAGCACCCTTCGGGCGGTGAGCGGAATGCTCAAGCCTGCGGGTGGAAAAATTTTGCTGCGGGGCGTCGACATCACCGGTCACAAAGCCCACACCCTGGTGCCGCGCGGAATGGCGCACGCTCCGGAAGGCCGCGGCATTTTTCCGAACCTCACCGTCGGCGAGAACCTCGAGCTCGGGGCTTACCTGCGCAACGACAAGGCCGAGATCGCGCTCGACGCCGAAAAGGCGTTTGGATTTTTCCCGGTGCTCAAAGAGCGGCGCACCCAGAGCGCGGGCACCTTGTCGGGGGGCGAGCAGCAGATGCTGGCGATCTCTCGCGCGCTGATGTCCCGCCCTTCGCTGTTACTGCTCGACGAGCCGTCGCTGGGGCTCGCGCCGCAGGTCACCCAGACCATCTTTCGGATTCTTCGCGAGGTGAACGCCACCGGCGTTTCCATTTTGCTGGTCGAGCAGAACGCCCACCTCGCGCTCGGGCTGTGCCACTGGGCCTACGTCCTCGAGACGGGCCTGATGGCGATGACCGGCACGGGCCAGGAGCTGCTGGCCAGCGAAGAAATCCGGAAGGCCTACCTCGGGGAGTAAAGTCACTCGGTGGGACAGTCGTAGTCGACGTCTTTCTCGCCATCGGCGGCCACTTCGTAGGTCTGGGACACTCCGGGGCGGGCCTCGCCCGAAGCGTCGTAGCAGTCGAAGCGGACCTTGTGCTTGCCCGGCTTGACCTTGTGTCCCAGCACCGGCGACCCGCCGATCTTCCGCCCGTCGACGTAGACGTCGGCGGTGTCCGAGGAACGCAGGTTGAGCTGACCGATGGGGCCTGAGATCCCCCCGGTCGCCGGGACCACCGCTTCGCCCGAAGGCGGCCGGGGCGGGGGAGGCTTGGCGGCCACCGGCGCAGGAGGCCTGGCGACCCCGGGGGAAGGCTTCGCCTCTGCCGGTTTGGGTTCCACCGCCGCGGGCTTTAGTTGCGGCGCCGGGGGCGGCTTGATTTCGGCGACTTTGGCTTCGATGGGCCTGGGTTCCGCCGGCTTGAGCTCTTCGAGCTCGTCGTCGACTTTGGCCGGGACGATGGGGGGGACATTGGTCTTGGCGATGACGATTTCCTGGGCGCGGGGCAAGGCGCGCATCACCACCGCCGGGACGATTCGGGTGGGCTGGGCAGAGGCGGGCGCCGAGACGATTCCCATGGAGATCGCGGCTGCGGCGGCGAGAAGCAAGACGAGGGCGGAAGCTGTTTTCAAAGAGGGAGTCTCCTCAGTCGATGCTAGTGACAGTGCCCACCAACCTCCAAGTCCCCGGCCCAATTCAAATGCTCGCTCTGTCCTTGCTCGTCCTGCTTTCTCAAGCTCCCACTTCCACCTCCGAGGCCTCGGCCGAGCGCGCCGCTGCAGCGGCCGAACGCGCCGCGCTCGCCGCCGAACGCGCCGCCGCCGCCGCCCAGCTCGCCGCCGAAGCTGCCGGCCGGCAGGCCCTGGCGCAGGGCGGTGCTCCTCTTCCCCCCGCTCCGGTCGGGGAAGTGCCCGCATCCGATTCGTGGAAGGGGCTGGTGGGGATCGGGCTGATCGCGATCACCGGCAATGCCGAGGCGCTGACCGGAACCGCAACCGCGCAGGTCGACAAGAAGCTGGGCGAGTGGGGCTTCGGGGCGAGGGCGAGCGCCGCGTACGGTCAAAGCCGCGCCGCCCCTGGAGCGCCCGCCATCGTCTCGGCCCTGCGCGCGGGGTTGCTGCTGCGCGGAGACCGGAACCTCTCGAGCTTCTCGAGCCTCTTCGCGCTGGCCGGACTCGAGACCGACCACGTGAAGAGCGTCGAGCTTCGAAAGTTCGCCGAGCTCGGAACCGGAATCCGATTCTTCGAGCGCAAAGAGGGAGAGCTCGAGCGGGTCTTTCTTCGGGGCGACGTGGGCTTTCGCGCCTCGCACGAGACGCGCTACCAGTACTTCGGCGACGCGGTGGTGCCCTCGGGTACGCCGCTGCCCGACGTCCTGCTGATCGGCCCCCGCATCGCCGCGATCTTCCGCTACGCGCTCAACAAGGACGTCCGGGTCTCAGAAGAGGCCGAGATGCTCTTCAACCTGCTTGGCTCGAGTCGGACGCTGTTCAACAGCACCACCAAGTTGATCGCTCGGCTGAGCCCGGCACTCAGCATTTCCGGATCTTTTCTCCTCGGCTTCGACAGCGCGCCGGCCCCGGGAAAACAGCCG
This sequence comes from Archangiaceae bacterium, assembly GCA_043750125.1. Lineage (GTDB taxonomy): Bacteria > Myxococcota > Myxococcia > Myxococcales > Myxococcaceae > JAGSPQ01. The sequence continues at coordinate 10,455 of JAYVCD010000189.1, forward strand.
ACCGACACCGTGCTGACCCTGGGCGTCGAGGCGGCTTTCTAGAGCTGAAGGGAGGCTCAATCAGCCTCGTTGAAGTAAACACTCCGACCGTGGACCGCCCGCCGCCGCAAGGAGAAACTCTGCTCAAGTCTCTGGTCGAGATTTCGATTCGGGTGGCCGGGGCCCGCTCGATCGACGATGTGCTGAAGATCGCAGGCGAAGGGGTGTTGGCGCTGGGCCTGCAAATGGTGGCGGTCCAATTCGGGCCTGACCGGAACTTTCTGCGGTACCTCAATCGCCCTCCGACCACCGACTTCGGCCGAAGTCTGCTCGGGACCTCGCCCCTGTTCATTTCCCCGGAAGCCTACGCCGTCCTCTCGTTGGGAAGCCCGATGTACATTTCCGACCTGGGCCAGTGGTTGGCGGAGCACGGCGCCGACCTGAGCACCGTCGACATCGCCGTCAAAGCAGGGTTCTCCCGGATGGTGATTACCCCGCTGACGGTGAGCGGGAGGAAGTGGGGCGCGCTGATTTTGGCCGCCAACACCCTCGAGCCGAGCGACGTGCCGGCGTTGACGCTTTTTTCGTCCCAGCTGTATTCCGCGCTCGAAGTCGCCGAGACGATCGAACGGTTGGAGCTGCGGAACAAAGAGCTCGAAGCCGTACACGCGATTGCCACCGCCGCCGCCCCGGAAGCCAGCAGCGAACTGCTGCTCGCGACCGTCGCCCGAGCTACCCGCAGCGACGCAGCCATCTTGCACCGCTTCGAGGAACAGACCGGCGAGTACGTTCTCGTCGGAGATCCGTGGGGGTACGCCGGGCCGCTGCCGGCTCTGTGGCGGCGCTACAAGGAATCTGAGCTGCTGCCGCACGAACGGGTGAGCCACATGGGCAGCTTCGAGACGGTATCGCGCGACCCTTCTGGAGTGGGGGCGGGCTTCTCCCAGTTGGCGCGGGTGGCGCTGCAGGTCGAAGGACACGCCGCGGGCTTTTTGACCCTCGGCCGCAAATCGGATCGACCCTTCACTGCTGCCGAGGTGCGCACCGCAGAGATCCTCGGGGTTCAGGTCTCGTCGTTGCTCGAGCGCGCGCGCCTCAACGCCGAAGGCAGCAAACGGGTTCGACAGCTCGAGCTGCTCTACGAGATGACCAGTGCGGGGGCGGTGGTTGGCCAGGTGCAGGAGATCATCGATCGGCTTTTGACCCAGATGCTCGACGCGTTTCCGGTCGACGTGAGCGTGATTCACTTCATCGAACGAACCCAATTCCGGCTCGCCGGCTGGAAAGTGCGCGCCGGAGTGCTCGCGGCCGGGCCGCCCACTCCGGAGTTCATGGCCATCGACGAGACCAGCGTCATCGGCTGCACCGCGCTCGGTCGGAAATCGACCCGGGTCGACAAGAACAATTTTCCGAGCTTTACCGCGAAGAACGCGGCCCGGTTGGGCGTCGCTCAACTGATGTCGGCGCCTCTGCTGGTGGGCGAACGATTGGTGGGGACGCTGACCATCGGCCGTGCGATCGACGTGGAATTCACCAAGGAAGAGACGCAGCTGGTCGAGAGCTGCGCGGTCCACATCGCGGTCATCCTCGAGCGGGTGCGGCTCTACGAGGACTTGAAGATCAGCTACGACGAGCTGGCCCACACCCAGGCCGAGCTGGTGAAGCACGAGCGGCTGGCCGCGCTGGGTGAGCTGGCGGCAGTGATGGCGCACGAGGTGCGAAATCCGCTCGGGGTGATTTTCAATTCGCTCACCAGCCTCAAGCGCGGGATGCACCCGACCGGCGACACCGCGCTGCTGCTCAACATCATCGGAGAGGAAGCCGACCGCCTGAATCGAATCGTTTCGGACCTGCTCGATTTCGCTCGGCCGTACGAGGCGCAGAAGAAGCCGATTTCTCTCGAGCCGATCATCGGCAGCGCGGTCGACGCGGCGATGGCGGCGGTTCCCAACGCGACGGCGAAAGTGGTGATTCAGTTCCCCGCCGAGCTGCCCCGCTTTCAAATTGACGGGCACCTGGTGCGGCAGGCCCTGGTGAACCTGGTGGTGAATGCGCTGCAGGCGATGCCCCTCGGGGGAGTCGTCACGGTTCGCGCGCTGCCCGAAGAGCGCGACGGCGAGCTGTGGGCCCGCATCGAGGTGGGTGATGAGGGCGATGGAATCTCGGCCGCGACCGCCGAACGGATTTTCCAGCCCTTCTTCACCACCAAGGCGACCGGCACCGGCCTGGGCCTGGCGGTGGTCAAGCGGATCATCGACGCGCACCACGGGCAGGTGACGGTGCAGGCCCGCCCCGAGGGGGGCACCACCTTCAGCGTGCGGCTGCCGGGCGGGACCACGGCCGAGCTCGACGAGGCGCAGGGCGACGACAGCGAAGACACCCTGCCTCCGTCCCGGGTGAGCGGGCTCTAAGAGCGAACTGTCGCTTGAGTCAGGGCTTCATGTGCCACACGCGCC
>JAYVCD010000190.1:0-8681 GCA_043750125.1 Archangiaceae bacterium
TCCGTCTTTCCAACCTTTGCCCGTCATGCCTCCCGAGCCCACGGCAATCTTCGATTGCATCGCGTGGTAGTTGGTCCCTTTCAGATCTGACTGCGGCTCGAGCCAGCCTGCAATTCGCCCGTCCTGATGCTTCTTGAGGAAGTGGCGAACGACCGTGTACCGCGGCTCGCTCTGCACCCGCACGTAGTCGTTCCACATCACGCAAACGCCCAGCACCGCCCCGACTGCGATCGCGACCAGCACCGTCCCCCGCACCCGGGCAAAGAGGACCATCGTCGCCGCGGTGAAGACCATCATCAGCGCCGTGCCCAGGTCGGGCTGCACCAGCACGAGCACGATCGGCACCATTCCGATCACCATCGGAATTCCCAACCGCAAAAACCCGTAGTGCCCCTCTTTTCCCGGCCGATAGTCGTCGTGGAAGAAGCGCGCGAACATCAGCACCATTCCAATCTTCATGAACTCGGCAGGCTGAACGCGAAGCGGGCCGATCACGAACCAGCTCTCGGCTCCCTTTGCGGTGTGGCCAAAGAATTTCAACGACACCAGCGCGACGATGTTGATGAGGTAAATCGGCACCGCCATTCGCTGAATGAACCGGTAGTCGAACGCCGCCACCGCGACCACCGCCAGCACCCCCACCCCGAGGTACGCCGCCTGTGCCCCCCAGAGCGGATTGTTCGGGGGCCGCGACGCGCTCGCCAGGTTGTAGATGCCCACCAGGGCCGTCACCAGCGTGGCGGCCACCAGGCCCCAGGGCGCGCTGGTCAACATCCGGCGTTCGACGCGCGCCGCCATCAGTCCACCTGCTCGACCGGCGGTGGAATCAGGTCGAGCGGGGCGGCGCCGTCGGTGCCGATCGGGCCTGGCACGTCGGCCAACTGAGATCTGCCGGCATCGACCGCCACCGCCGGCATCGCCAACTGCGGCGTCACTTCCAGAGGCAAAGCCAACGCAGGCGCCACCGGAACGATCGGCGGAACCACCGGCTTCGAGACCGCGGGGCCCTGCCAGCCGGGCAAGAATGCGTCCCCGTCCGACCGTTTGAGGTCAAAATACTTCTGGATGATCGCCGCGGTCGCGGGCGCCGCCTCTCGACCGCCAAAGCCGCTGTGCTCGTTGAGGACCACCACCACCACCTCGGGGTCCTGCGCCGGGGCAAAAGCCGCGAACCACGCGTGGTCGCGCTCGAGGTATTTCTGCTGGTCCTTCTTCAAGCGAATGGAACCGATGCGCATCACCTGCGCGGTGCCGGTCTTCCCCGCGACCACGATGTCCTTCAGCCTCGCGCGACTGGCCGTGCCGCCCGGCTCGTTCACCACCGCGGTCAGCGCCTTGATGATCAGGTCGTGCTCTTCGGTGCTCATCTGAATCTGGCGCACCAACTTCGGAACGAAGTCTTCGATGACCTCTCCGTTCGCCGACTCGACTCTGCGCACCACCTGGGGAGTGAAGACCTTTCCGCCGTTGGCGAGCGCGGCGTACATCACCGCCAGTTGAAGCGGAGTGACGTTGACATCGCCCTGCCCAATCGCGGTGTTGAGCACCATGCCCTTGGCGTAGCCGCCCGGAGTCACCCGGTTGTGGTACGCGGTGTCGGGAATCACGCCCGGAACTTCGGCCGCGATGTTGAGGTTCGTCACCGAGCCCAACCCCAGCTCGCGCGCTTCCTTGGCGATCGCGTCGATTCCCACCACATCTCCCAGCCGGTAGAAATAGACATCGCAGCTCATCTGCAGCGCCCGCAGCGCGTCCATCGGGCCATGTCCGCGCTCGAGATCGCAGCGCCAGGTCCGGTTGCCCAGCCGGTAGCCCCCCGGGCAGTTGACCTGGGTGTGGGGGGTGAACGCGCCCGAATGCAGCGCCGCCAGCAAGGTGATCGGCTTGAAGGTCGACCCCGGGTGGTAGTGCTCGGCCACCGCGCGGAACACCATCGGCTGCAACGGGTCGGTCGACAGCTTAGCCAGCTGCTGCGACGAGACGCGACCGGTGAGCATGTTGGGGTCGAACGAGGGCCGCGAGACCAGCGCGAGAATGAAGCCCGACCTCGGGTCGAGCACCACCACCGCCCCGGCTTGCCCGGGGAAGACGCGCTCGGCCTCGGCCTGCAGCCGTGCATCGATGCTGAGCACGACGTTGTTCCCTGCCCGAGGAATCACCTCGTCGGCCTTGTCGACGAGAATGTTTCCCTGCGGGTCGCGCATCACTTCGCCGCGCGCATTGACGACTTCCTTCCGCAGCCCGTCTTGCCCGCGCAGGGTGTTCTCGAAGCTGCGCTCGACTCCCCGCCGGCCGATGTAGTCGCCCAGCGAATAGGGCGTGCGCTCGGCCGACCGTTCGGCGTTCAACCGCAGCAGCTCTTCCTGGGTGACCTCGTTCATGTAGCCCAGCGCGTGCGCGAGCGCTTCGTGGGTGGGGTAGTTGCGATGCGGCACCGGCTCGAGGTCCACCCCCGGCAGCAGGTGAAGCCGGGCGTTGATTCGATCGACCTCGTCGCGATCGAGGTCCACCTGCACCACCATCGGCTGGTAGCGCTGCGGCCCGTGCGCGGCCTTGATCCGCGCTTCGACGGTGGACAACACCAGCTCGTCCCAGCGCAGCACGTCGGCGAGCTCGGGCAGCACTTCAGTGGCGCAGTGCTGACAGAAGGCGGGCGTGACCGAGACGTCGAACGACGGGCGGCTGTCGACCAGCACCTCGCCGCGGCGATCTTTGATCTGCCCGCGCGCCGCCCTGACCCGCACGTCTTTGAACTGGTTGTCGGTCGACAGCGCCATGAACTCGTCGAAGCGCACCACCATCAACCGGTAGAGGTTGAGCGCGAGCACGAACAGCCCGATCAGGAAAAAGCTTCCAAGCCACAAAAAGCGGGTCTTGAGCTCGCGCCCTTCGGTGTTTCGGCCCAGCTCCACTAGAGAAGAACCCCCGCGTGCGGACGGTCTTGAGCGGGGTCGAGCTTCAGCAACAGTGGCCACAGCACGAACGCGGCCAGCGACGACAGCACCACCTGCATCGGGACTCCCGACAAGGTCCCAAGCGGGGCCCCACCGCTCAGCGAGGTGAGCCATGAGAAAAAGATCGCCAGCAGCGCGTGACCCAGGGTCGCCGCTCCGGCCATTGCGGCGAACAGCCCGCGGGCGCGCGCATCGACGAAAGAGGCGAGCAGCCGCACCAACAAGAACACCAGCACCGCCAGAAACGGATACAGCCAGGTCGGGCGACCGGTGAAGACGTCGAGCAGGTAGCCGGTGCAGAAGGAAGTGAATGCCCCTTCCACTGTGTTGGCCCGAAGACCGAGGAACACCACGAGGACCAGGGTCACATCGAGGCGCATCACCGAGAAGTCGAACAGCTCGGCCACGACCGACTCGACGCACAGCAACAACAAGGTCAGCGCCAGCAGGACTGCGATTCTCATCGGGGCCTCAGTGGGGGCAACCACGCGGCCGGGGCCGACGCGGTGGGCAGCGGCAGGACCAACACCTCTTCGATGCTCCGCAAGTTCACCGCCGGGACCACGCTGGCTGAAAGAAACATTCCGGTCGATGCCCGCTTCACCTCTTCGATCTTTCCGATCACCAGCCCCCGGGGAAACACCCCGTCGGTGCCCGAGGTGATCACCACGTCGCCATCGATTACGTCATCGCCTCGCGCGGCATTGTCGAGCGCGAGCGACTTTCCATTGCCCACTCCGACCGCCGTGGCCCGAACCCTCGAGCGCTGAATGGTCACCCCCACCCGGCTCAGCGGGTCGGAAACCAGCATCACTTCGGCGCTGTCTGCCACCGCGCTGACCACCTGCCCGATCACGCCCTGGGCCGTGACCACCGGCATCCCCTTGACGACCGCGTCTTTTTCTCCGCGGTTGATTCGCACAAACAAGAAATGCGGCGACAAGTTCACGCCGATCACCCGCGCGGCGATCTCGGCCTCGACCGTGGTCTCGACGTAGCCGAGCATCGCGCTCAGCCGCGCGTTGGTGCCCTCGGCCTCTTTGAGCGCGTGCAGCTCGGCGCGGGTCTGGGCCAGCTCGACCCGACACGAGAGCGCCTCTTCATGCGAGCCGCGCAAAGCGACGTACCCCGCCAGCGCCCCGCCCATTCCGTGGGTCAGCGACGTGAGCGCACCCTGAATCGGAGCGGCAACCCACAGCACCGTTCGATCGACGAAGTTGGGGTCTCGACCTTTGTGGCCCGAGGACAGGTACGTCGCCAGCGGGTAGAGCAGCAGCGCAGCGACGTAGAGCATTTCGCGGTAGCGCTTGAGCAGAGAGAACATCAGATCTCTTGCATGTTCAATGGGCAGATCCTACAGGTCAAGCCTTCGCCTGCTGCTTTTTCCAGACCCAACCGTCGAATACCCATGGCCAATTCCGTCGATTCCAAGCGGCTGTTCTCATACGTCTTCATTTTTGTGCTCGCGGTGCTGTTCGCGATTCAGTGGGGGCCGGGCTCGAAGGGCTGTTCGGCAGACAAGAATGCCAAGCCGGACGGTGACCTCGCGGCGACCGTGAATGGAATCGGAATTCCGGTCAAGGACTTCAGCCAGGCCTACGCGAACGAGCTGTCGAACTTCCGCGCCCAGGGAATGACCGCCGACCTGGCCCGCCAGTTCGGCCTTCCCCGACAGGTGATCGACAAGCTGGTGACCTTCGAATTGCTCGCCCAGGCCGCCGAAGCGCGAGGCATCTCGGCTTCCGACGACGAGGTGTTCGAGCAATTGCAGAAGAACCCGAGCTTCCAGAAAGACGGGAAGTTCGATCACGAACAGTACAAGCAGGTGCTGCGAGACTATGCGCGCCAGAGCGACGTGACCTTCGAAGCCGAGACGCGCCGTCGATTGGCGGCCGCGAAGATGTTGGACCTCGTCGAGTCGGGCGCGGTCGTCAGCGACGACGAAGTGAAGGCCCGCTACCTCAAGGACGGGAACAAGGCCAAAGCGACCTTCGTCCGCTTCAGTGCGCCGATGTTCGCCAGCAAGGTCGCCCCTCCGAAGGAAGCCGAGCTCACCGCCTGGGTCAAAGCGCACGACAAGGACATCGCCAACTACTACGCGGCCAACAAGCTCAGCTACGAGCAGCCCGAGCGGGTTCGGGTCCGACAGATCGTGATTCGCGCCACCAAGGAAGACGGCCCGGACAAACGCGCCGAAGCGCGCCAGAAAATCGAAGGGCTGAAGAAAGAGCTCGTCGCCGGAAAGGACTTCGCCCAGCTGGCGACCCAGTTTTCCGAGGACGTAGAGACGAAGGAAAAAGGCGGAGACCTGGGCCTGGTCGAGCGACTGTCGCTGCCTCCGAGCCTCGCTACCGCGGTGTTCAACCTCAAGGCCGGCGACGTGAGCGAACCGATTGAAACTCCGCTCGGCTGGCACCTGGCGAAGGTCGAAGAGAAGAAGCCGCCCGAGACCCGCACCCTCGAGATGGTGAAGTCCGAGATCGCCGCGCAGCTGTGGACGCGCGAAAAGGCCAGGGCGCTCGCGAAGGCCGAAGCCGACAAGGCGCTGGCGGCGCTGAAGGCCGGCAAGTCGCTGGCGAGCCTGTACCCCCCGTCGAACGAAGAGGGGAAAGGCGCGGCCCGCTTCAACGCCGAGGTCAAGTCCGAGGCGATCGACACCGGAGACTTCAACACCACCGCTCTGTCGATTCCCCAGCTGGGCACCTCGCCCGAGGCGATGAAGGCCATCACCGAAGCCACCGCGCCCGGCCCGTTGGCGCAGGTGTACGAGGTGGGCGATGGCTTCGCGGTCATCAATTGCGACGCCCGCAGCCGCCCCACCGACGGTGAGTTCGAGACCCAGAAACAGCAGATGAAGATCGAGGCCATCAAGGGCAAGCAGTTCGAGCTGCGCGAAGCCTTCATGAAGTCGCTGAAGCAGACCGGGTCCGTGGTGGTGAACGACCGGGTGATCGACCAGGTCTCTCAAGGGTAGAGGGTGTGCGCAGTCGACTGACCGCCTTCGCGCTGGTCTTCCTCTCGTGCCGGGCCAAATCGGTCGAGCACCCCACGGCGATCGCCGGCCGCAGCTACCGGATTTTATCGCCCCGCTCGCTCGAAGCCGGGCGCACCCTGCCGGTGTTGGTGGTGCTGCACGCCTTCGATACCTCGGCGCAGACCCAGGCGGGGTACTTCGAGGTCGACCGGGTCTTTCTCGCCCAATCGTTCTTCGTCCTGCTGCCTGAAGGGCAGGTCGACGCCGACGGTCATCGGTTCTGGAACGCGACCGACGCCTGTTGCGATCAACACCACTCGAAGAGCGATGACGTGGGCTACCTCGACGCGGTGCTCGACGACGCGCTCGCCCGGTACCCCATCGATCCCACGCGGGTGTTCTTCGCGGGCGTCTCGAACGGGGGCTTCATGGCCCAGCGCTACGCCTGCGATCGGGCGCACCGGGTACGGGGCTTCGCGAGCGTGTCCGGCGCGATCTGGGACGACCCGGCGAAGTGCTCGCCGTCCAGAAGCGTCGCAGCCCTGTTGATCCACGGCGACGCCGACGAGGTCGTCAAGTACGGAGGCGGAACGAGCTTGACCCGCACTGTAGCCCGCTACCCGTCCGCCCCGGCGGCAGCCCGGTTCTGGGCTTCGCGCGCCGGAGCCACCCAGAGCACCACCACCGAATTCGATTCGAACACCGACGTTCAGGCCTGGACGGGCAAGGGCCCCCCGGTCGAGCTGTGGACCCTTCGCGGGGAAGGTCATTCGCTTCCCCGCTCGGCCCGTTTGCCCCGGCGAATCGCCGAGTTTTTCTCGAAGCTGCGCTAGAGGCTAAGCGACGACGAGCTTGTCCTTGTTTTCTGCGTAGTCGCGCTTGATCCGGTCGTAGACCTTTTTGGCTTCCGCCTGAAGTCCGACCAGCGTGTAGCTGGGGCCCATTTCCACATCGACGATCGCGCGGGCAGCCTCGAAAGTGAGCACGTTGCCCGAGGCGAGCACCTTTTCGCGCGCCGCCTTCTCTGCCTGCTCGCCCTTGTCCTTGATTCCGCCCAGCTCGTCGTGGCCGGCGCTGAAGCTCGAGGTCAGACTGGCAGGCAGCAGCCCCTGCGGCCCACCCCCCAGACCCGCAAGCTGGGTGTAGTAGCTGACCCAGCGCAGCTGCCGCCGCAGCTCGTGAATTCCCCCGTTGCCCTGCAGCTCACCCATGTTGAAGGTCTTCTCGCCGATGTCTTTGACCTGCTGAATCAGCGCGCCCTGCATGAACTTTCGATCATCGTCAGCGGTGCCGAACTTCTGCTTCGCCAGGACGCTGACCATCTTCGAGAGCGCGGGCACTTGCCCCTGCTTCAGCGGGTCGGGCATCCACTTCTCTTTGACCAGCGCCGACAGCCGGGCCACTGCCGCTTCGTGCTCGGGCGCAGTCGACGGCTGGGCGAAAGCCCCGATCGCATCTTCCAGCGCTTTGACTTCAGCAAATGACTGTTTGAGCTCGGGATACTTGCCCGAATAGATCCGGAACATTCCTTCGACGCTGAACAGCTGCGTCCGGATTCCGTTCGTGGCGGGCGCGAGCGGATCCTGATTGTTGAGGTACGGCTCTAGGCCAGAGATCACCGTCAAGGCGCGCTCCATCGAACGACCGAGCGCATCGTTGCTTTGCGGTTGGTAGCGGTTCCACAGCTTGGCGGCAGGGCTGTTCCCGCCGGGATCATCGACGAAAAGATCGCCCGCCTTTACGGGCGCAGCGACGGGCGCAGCAACCGGGCCACCGACCGGGGCTACAACAGGAGCAGCGACGGGCACCGCCACATCAAGCGGCGGGGCGAGGCCGGGTTTTCGAGGCGCGATGGGCAGGGGCATGGACTTCCTTGTGTAGGGTGGAACGCAAAGGCCGAAGGTGAATATTCGGGGACCCCTCTTTACAGCCAAACGACCCCAAGACTAGATGCTTCGAATGCCGATTAGCATTCGCAAGCCAGGCGCACCCGGAGTCCCGGTCAACCCGGTGGGAGCTCCGCTTCCCCCACCCGTCGTTATCGCCCCGCCGGCTGCCGTTGTTGTGGCGCCCGCTGCCGTTGTTGCGCCCCCGCCCGCCCCGCCCCTGGTCGCCTTGAACCCCCCGGTTCCTCCGGGCGCAGCGCCGGTCGTCGGCGGCGGGGTGTTCAACGTCGCCTCAGATCCCATGACCCCGGTTCAGCTCGACGCGCTGGCCAAAAAGGCCCGCGCCGGAAAGTCGCCGCTCTTCGCGACCGAGACCCCGCTGGCCTATGCGCTCACCGCCGACTTCACCAAGATTGCGGCCGAGAAGATGGCGCTCAAGCAAGCCGACACCGCCCTCCCCGCCACACTCACCATCGAGGGCAAGACTGCCGACGTTGAGCTCAACGTTCGCGGCGAGAGCAGCACCCAGGATCTACCTTTCCCCAAGCTGAAGATGAAAGTGGCGAAGAACGGGCTCGTTCCTCCTTTCTCCGGCAAAGAAAAGCTCGAGCTGGGAGTGACTGGAAACGTGATCGGCAACGCTGCGCCCGTGGCTTTCTCGGGGATGTTGCGAGAGCTGGATGACTTTGCTCCGCGGCGTGAAGCGTTGGGTTACGCGGTGCTCGAAGAGTTGGGGCTGCCCGTGCCGGCCACCCGGGTGGGCATCACCCACTACCTCGACACCAAGGGCGACGACGACGCCAGCAATGACCTCAGCGAAACGGGCCGCAGCACCCTGATGGTCGAGTCGATCGACGCGACTGCCAA
>JAYVCD010000191.1:0-7565 GCA_043750125.1 Archangiaceae bacterium
TCGGTCGGTAACCATTGTCGACCACCCGCTCGAGCAGCGGCTTCTTGTGATTGCCCGGCAGCTTTTTCTTCAACCAGCGCGAGGCCAGCATCGGCGTCAGGGTGAAGCTGACGAACAGCGACACCGCGATCGCGAACGACATCGTGATCCCGAAGCTGCTGAGGAACCGACCGGGAATGCCTGCGATGAACGCGATCGGAAGGAAAACGGCGATCAAGCTCAGCGTGGTCGCCAGCACCGCGAGGCCGATCTCGCGCGTGCCCATGATCGCGGCCTGCTTGGGGTCCATGCCCTTTTCGTCAATCTGCTTGAAGATGTTTTCGAGAACGACGATCGCGTCATCGATCACGATCCCCACCGCCAGGGCGAGGGCCAGCAGGGTGATGGTGTTGAGGGTGTAGCCGTTCATGTACATCAGCGCGAACGTCCCGATGATCGACGTGGGGATCGCGACCGCGGCGATGACGGTGCTGCGAACGTTCCCCAGAAAGATGAGCACGATGAAGGCGGCGAAGAGGGCTCCCAGTACCAGGTGCTCGGTGACCGCTTCGGTGCCGGTGCGAACCACCGCCGAACCGTCTCGCTGAATCTGGATGTCGAAACCGGCCGGAAGGTCCTTCTTCACTTCCTCGAGCCGTGCCTTCACCGCGTCGACGACCTGAAGGGTGTTGGTGCCCGACTGCTTGCGCAGCGACAACAGCACCGTCCGCTCGCCGTTCCACATCGCAGAGGTCTCTACGTCTTCGACCCCGTCTTCGATGGTCGCGACCTCATCGAGGCGAATCGCGCGCCCGTTCTGTTCCCGCACGATGATCGACTTCAGCTGTTCGACCGATTCGACCCGACCGTTGACCCGCACGGTCAGGTAGTCGCGGCTGGTATCCACCCGTCCTCCGGGAAGGGTGACGTTCTGCGAATCGATCGCCCGGGCCACTTCTGACGCGGGCAGGCCGAGCGCGCGCAGCTTCACCGGGTCGACCGCCACGTTGATCTGCCGTTGGCGGCCTCCGATGATCCGGACCTGGCCGACGCCGCTGACCGATTCGAGCCGCCGGCGAACGACCCGGTCAGCGATGTCCGTCACTTCGCGCGCGTCTTTGTCCTTCGCGTTCAGCGCGATGTAGAGCACCGGCTGCGCATCGGGGTCGAGCTTCTGCACGATGGGGGGGTCGATGCCCCGCGGCAGCTCGCTGAGCAGCACGTTGATCTTCTGCTGCACTTCCTGCGCGGCGACGTTCACGTCCTTCTCGAGCAGGAAGCTGACGATCACCTGCGAGACGCCTTCGGACGAGACCGATCGCAGCTCGTCGATGCCGCTGATGGTGTTGACCGCGCCTTCGACCTTGTCGGAAATCTCGGTCTCTACGTCCTCGGGCGAAGCGCCGGGCAGACGGGTGATCACCGTGATGACGGGGAAGTCGATCTTCGGAAACTGGTCGACGCCGAGCTTGGTGTAGAAAACGGTACCAACGACGAGGATCACGAGGCTGAGCACCGTCGCGAAGACCGGGCGCTTGACGCACAATTCGGCGAGCCATTGCATGGGGTCCGGGCTCCTGGGGTTACTGAATCGACGAGCCGTCGCGCAGGCCCGGTGGAGGGTTGAGGATCACGTTGTCCTTGTCGGTCAGCGATTCGAGCACTGCGATCCGCCCGTCTTTCTGAACTCCAGTCCGAACCACCAACTCGAAAGCGTGGCCGTCTCGGGCGAGGAACATGCGCCGCACCGTGCCTTCGGCCTTGATCGCATCGGAAGGAACGGTGGGCTGCTCTTCTTCACCCACCAGCAGCAAAACGGTAGCGAACATTCCAGGCCGCAGGGCTCCGTCGGCATTGGGGGCCAGCGCCTCGATGATCAAGTCGCGGGTGTTGGGCCGCAGCGCGGGGCTGACGTACTTCACGTTCGCAGGGAAAACGCGGTCGAAGGCCGACACCCGCACGTCCAGCGACTGGCCTTCCTTGATCATCCCCACCGCCTGCTCGGGGACGCTGATGCTCACCCGCACCGGGTTCACCGAGTAGATGCTCACCACCTTGCTCGCGGGGGTGACGTACTCGCCGATGTTCACGTACCGCTCACCGATGATTCCGTCGATCGGCGCCCGAATCACCGTGTCACCGGCGAGCTTGCCGGCCAGGTTGGCGTTGGCCCGCGCGGCGTTCGCCTGAAACAGCTGCGAGCTGCACTGGCTCTTGAGCCGATCGTGCTCGGCCTTGGCGATCGCTCCTTGAGAGAAGAGCGTGTCGGCGCGCGCGCATTCCTGAGTTGCGAGCTCGACCTGGGTCTCGGCCGCCTGGGACTGCGCGGTGGCCGCCGCAGCCGAAAAGCCGGCCGCCTTCGAGTCCACCACCGCGACGATGTCTCCGACCTTCACCGGCTTGCCGCGTTCGACGTAGGTCGCGGTGATTCGCCCCGCGACGTTGGCGGCCACTTCCGACTGACGGTCGGCCAGCACGCTGCCGGTCAGCGTCAGAAAGCGCGGCATCAGCTCGTGGGCGACCGGCTGGGTCTTCACCTTCAGCGCCGGCACGTTGAGTGCGTCTTTGACCGGCGCGCGAGCTGCTGCCGCCGCCGGTTTCTTGCATCCACTCAGAACGACCAACGCCGCGATGGAAAGAACTCGGATCATGTTTGTTTGGACTTGCGGTTGTCGGGCGCCAGGGCCCGGGTGAAAAGCTGTGCCAACTGCTTGCTGTAGTCCCGCTGGCCGCGCATCGACCAGGGGGTTTGGGTGAGATGGGCGGTAAAGGCCCGGGTGGTGATTGCGCCGATCAGCGCGGTCGCGGCGGTCTCGATCGCCGAGCCATCGGCCAGGCCGCGAACGCTCAGCTGGGTCAACCACTTCGACATCGCGCGCAAAGCGCGAAGCGGAGGCGGCACTTCGCTGGACGAAAACACTTCGCTCATCGGAATTCCGCTTTCGCGCAAAGCGAACATGCACGGCATCGCCTTGCTGAATTCCTCGCAGAACCCGCCGATCACCTCTTCGAGCTGAAGCTGCAGTGACCGATCGTCCGGGCTTTTGGCCAGTGACTTGAGCCAGGCGCTGTCATCGGGCGGCTTCAGCGCGGCGATCATCAGCGCCCGCCGGGTTCCAAACCGTTTGATCAGGGCCGGCGAGGTGACGTTCAGCTGCTCGGCCACCACGTCCAGCGACACGGCCGGGCCATGCTGCAGGACAGAGCTCCGCATCGTCTGCAGGATTTGTTCGTCGGTGATTTGGCGAGGGCGAGCCATGGGTTTTGGTTCGTTAGTATTGATTGATTAACCAATGCGCAACTGCATTTCGCGCAAGCGCGGCGATCAGGGCTTCACCGCGCTCACTCACGCTCCTTCCAAAGGGAAGGGCCATGACAACTGCATTGATAACCAGAGGCATTGGGGGAATGGGGTCACAATTGCGCGCCTATTTTGCGGCTGGTCCGTACGCCGGGGTATGGGGGGTGAGCGCGGGCAGCCCGGTTTGACAATCGGAACCGAACCGGGCATCCCGCCTCGGCTGACACGCGGTTCTCAAAGGGGATGACATGGACAACGTTTTCAACAAGGCCGCAGGCGCAGGCTCGCACCGGAAGTTCGGAAACCAGCCGAAAGTTGCACGCTTCTCTCCGTCCTACGGCGTGCGCAAAGGATTCATCAAGGATCCCAACTGGCCGCCCGCGCAGTTCCCGGTCGATGGCCTCGCCACGGCCCGCCGGCTGCGCCGCATTCCCGCCTCATTCCAGGTCAGCGTCGGTGGAGGCGAAGCCCGCCAGGTCACCGGAAACCTCAGCGCTGGCGGAGTGATGTTCGCGATGCCCAATCTGCTCACCAGCGAGAAAATTGAAGTGTCGTTTGGGGGCTACAAAGCAGCCGCCGAAGTGATCGCGTCCGAGTCGAAGGGGCTGTTGTTCATCTACCGCGCCCACTTCACCGACCTCGACGCGGCGGCCGAGATTTGGCTCGCGCTGATGAAGATCAACTGACGTAAGACCGCCCTCATGGACGAGACGGGCTACGAGCTCAGCGCGGCGTACATGAATGGGCTGGTCAAGGCCGTTCGCGACGGAGGAATGCTCGAAGCGATTCTGGTCGGGCTACCGGCCGACCTTCGGTCTGCGTTCATGCGCCCTGCGATGCAGTCGTGGTGGGACGCCGGCTTCGGAGAGCGCCTGGTGCTGTCGGTGCTCGAACAGTTCGGTGAACGGGCGGTTGAAGCGGTCGGTTACGGAGTCGTCGCCGAGACCATCGGGCCCCTGGTGATGCCCCAGGTGCAGGCCCTGCTCGCGTCCGGCGGGCTGGCTCCGCAGACGCTCTTTACTCACATCGAGCAATTCATCGCCTCGGCCGTTCGCCCGGTCACCGCCCATTGGATCAGCCACAGCGATCGCAGCGGAAGCCTCGAGATTCAGTACCCAAAACCGGTTCGCAAAGGAATTCCCGTCCTCTGGCGCGGTGCGATTCGCTACGTGCTCGAAATCACCCAGGCCACTGGGAAGATCGACCGGGAACAACATGGTGAGCAAAGCGGAAAGCTCCTCTTCGAAGTTTCGTGGTCGTAGCGTAGAAGCGGCTTCATGAAGACTGCCGACGCCATGGAGCCCTGGGCGACCGCCAACAAGCTCGCATGGGCTCCGCTGATGTTTCATGCCGCGAAAGCCGCGCGGGACCTCAAAGTTCTGCTCGCGATCGAAAACTCCAAAGGAGGAGCGACCCGCGAAGAAGTCGCCGCCGCGACCCAGCTCACCAACTACGCCGCCGGGGTTCTACTCGACAGCTGCGCAGCGCTCGAGCTGCTCGAACGCAACGAAGACAAGTTTCGTTTGCTGCCTGCCGGGTGGTTGGTCGAGCACGATCCGATGACCCGCATCCACATGGACTTCAACGCCGACTGCAACTACCGCGGCGCCGAGTTTCTCAAAGAGTCGCTGGTCACCGGCAAGCCCGTGGGCCTCAAGACGCTGTCCGATGCGCCCCACATCTACGAGGCCCTCACGTTCCTGCCCGAGCCGGCGAAGACCAGCTGGTTCAACTTCGACCACTTCTATTCCGACCAGGTCTTCCCGCTGGCAAAGCCTATCATCGTCGACCGAAAGCCGAAGTCCCTGCTCGACGTCGGAGGCAACACCGGCAAGTGGGCGATGATGATCGCCGCCGACGTCCCGGTCACGATCCTCGATCACCCAGGCCAGCTCAAAGCCGCGATGGCGAACGCCAAAGCCCAGGGGCTCGAGGGGCGCGTGACGGGCATCGAGATGGATCTGCTCGACCACACCCGCCCCTTCCCTGCCGGCCAGGACGCGGTGTGGATGAGCCAGTTCGTCTGTTGCTTCGGGCTCGATGACATCACCGCGTTGTTGCGCCGCGGCGCCCAGGCGCTCTCGAAAGAGGGCCGGCTGTACGTGCTCGACACCTTCTGGGACCGTCAGCCGAACCCGGTGGCCAGCTACTGTCTTCACGCCACGTCGCTGTATTTCACCGCGATGGCAAACGGCACCAGCCGCATCTACTCGGCACCCGATCTGATTGGCTGCATCCAGAAGGCAGGGATGGTGGTCGAGGAAGATCGACACCTCGGCGTCAGCCACACTCTGCTGATCTGCAAACCGAGCTAGATCTTTTCGGGACGCGCGACCGGCCTCGTCCCCAGGCCGTGACTGCCTCGCTGCGGGCGCGCATCGACGAGCAAATCGCGCTCAAGGTGCACGCGGTGGGTCCCGTCTATGGGCACCTGCGGCTGCAGACCGCCGGTCACCTGCTCGACGTCTTGATTGGAGGCACGACCCGAATCAACCCGGGGGTCTCGACGCTGGACTGGAAGACCGCTCCGCTGGCCGAGGTGTTCTTCGCGTACGGTGAAGGCGAGGACTACGAAATCGAGATTGGCGATCGCGCGTTGGGCGGCCGGCTGATTCAGAAGAACGTGCTGACGTGGAAGGGCGAGGCGTTGGTGCGGCTCGAGTGCAGCGAAGGCACGGCTGTCGCCACTGGGCAGGGTTGGGAAATGCTCGCCGACCCCGGGCACCCCCGCCTGAAGTCCCGCGCTCCCGCCGCCCGGTTGCCGTTTCGATCGCCGCTGGCCGTCGACCTCGACCCGGCCCAGCAGAAGATCGTCGATCTGCCTGCGGACGTGCAGACCCTGATCCTGGGGGAGGCCGGTTTTGGCAAGACGACCGTCGCCCTGCACCGCCTGCTCGCTTTGAAGGCCCAGGCCCCCGAGGGGTTTCGCGCCGCGGTGATGGTGCCGACCCACGGGCTTCGCCGGCTCACCCAGCTGATGCTCGAGCGCAAGGGCGAGCGGGACATCGAGGTGTGGACGTATGACCAATGGGCTCTGGCCGCGGCGCGAAAAGCGTTTCCGGATCTTCCTCACCGAGAGAGCCAGAGCACCAGCGCCGAAGTCATTCAGTTCAAGCGCCACGGGGCGATCGAAGGCGTGCTGGCCGACTTCGCCCAGGAACACCCCTCGCCGGCCCAGGACGAAGATCGTCCCCACCGGAGCAAAGCGCGGGCGACCCGAGCGGATCTCGAGGTCTTCTTCGGCGACTCGGCGTGGATGGACAAGGTGGTCGCAGCCTCGGGCAGCGAGCTGGTGCCGCGGACGGTGAAGGAACTGACGCTGCACACCCGGGTGCAATTTCGCGATCCGGCCGAGACCGAATACGCGCACGTCGATCGCGCGAGCTTGATGAGCGTCGACGGCCGGGGGCTGGACGAAGGGACTCCGAATGAAGACGCGGGCTCGGTCGACCCCGAGGACTACGCGGTGATGTTCGAGCTGGCGCGCCTGCGGGCGTCGGCCCAGCGCTCGAAGCCGCTGAACCTGGCGACGTACGACGCGCTGCTGGTCGACGAAGCGCAAGAGTTCGCTCCACTCGAGCTGCGGCTGCTCGGTCGGTCGCTCAATCCGCGCGGGTCGGTGATTGTCGCGGGCGACGCGGCCCAACAGGTGGACCCCACGTCTCACTTCGCCGGTTGGGATCAGGTGATGAACGAGCTGGGGGCGGCCGAACATCAAGCTGCGACGCTGGCAATCAGCTATCGGTGTCCTCCCGAAGTGACCGCCTTCGCTCGAAGTCTGATCGATCAGGGGCCTGCGCCGGTCGGGCCCACGATGGCGATCACCCGCGCGCTGCACGACAACGGCTGTCACCTCGCGCTGTGGCTCACCGAAGAGCTGCGCCGGATTCGCACCGAGGATCCCGCCGGCTCGGTCGCGATCGTCTGCCGCTCGGACCTGACGGCGAAGAACGTCGCCCGCACCCTCAACCACGGCGTCACCGTGCGGCTCGCGCTGGATGGCGATTTCGACTTCAGCCCCGGGATCACCGTCACCAGCGTTCAGGAAGTGAAGGGGCTGGAGTTCGACGTGGTGATCGTCCCGGACGCGCAGGCCTCGACGTATCCACCGACTCCGCAGTCGAGGCGGGCGCTGTACGTCGCAGTCACGCGCGCGACCCACCACCTGGGGCTGGCCGCCGTCGGGCGCTGGTTCGAGTGATACAACCTTCCCCATGAGGGGAATGCTGTGGGGGCTGGTGTGGGTGGTTCTGGGTTGCGGCGTCGCGCCGTCGACGCAGGCCCA
>JAYVCD010000192.1:0-8766 GCA_043750125.1 Archangiaceae bacterium
CCATCGAACACGTACATCTGCATCACCGGGTGCGCGCCGTCCGATGGGGTCGACATGTTGGCGTTGTTCTTCCCCGAATAATCCTCTGCCTCGGCCAGCAGCGCATCGCCCGAGATTCCGCCGCGGCCGTAGTTGTCAGCCTGGCCGTTGCCGGCGCGCTCGTCGAAGCCCTTGTCGTAGTACCAGTCGTGAAAAAAGTTCACGTTGTAGAACAGCTGGGTGATCGCGGCCATGCGCTGATCGGAAGAAGCACCCGGGCTCTGGTTCACGTCGTAGACGCGATCAAAGGCCAGCGGGCCGGTGATCGTCGCGCGCAAATCGCCGGTCGAATAGCCGTTGGGGGCCGCGATGTCGGCGTACGCGGTCACGTTGTTGCCGCGGGTGTCGGTGGCCGTGGCCGGCAGCCACGGGTCATTGGTGCTGATCGGCCCGTTCTGCACCGTCACCAGATTGGGCGGGACGAAGGGCGGGTTGTACTGGTTTGGAATTCCGGTCGGGTGCGGCGACTGCGCGTCCCCCTGCGGTCCGTCGAGAGGAAAGTGCTTCCCGCTCGGGTCGGCCCAGACGCGGTAGGAGAACGCGTCAGCGGCGGTCAGGTTCTTGCGAAACAGCACCCGGCCATCGCGCGCCGAGACGACGTACGAGTAGTAGTCGAACCCGGTCGCGTCGGTCTGGCCCACCTGGACCTCGACGTAGAAGCCCGGCTCGAGGCCTGAGGTGAGCGGAAAGTAGACCTTCCGCGCGCGGACCGGCGTGCTCTCGCCCTCGAGCAGAAACAGCTCGTAGTCGGCCACGACCCGGCCCGTCTGCTGCAACTTGTTGCTCTCGAGCGGACGCCCGGTCAAATCGGCGAAGGCTGCCAGCACCGCCGTCGGAGCGCTGAGCGCAAACGGGCTCAGCTTCTTGCGCTCGGGGCTCAGGTAGCCGGTCAGCGCGATCAGCTCGAGCTTCTGGTTCATCACCACTTTGAGCTCGTCGCGAAAGACGCGCACCCCACCCTCGTCCTGCTGGAAAGAGACGATCACCGCCCCGTCCCCGATGTCGTGCACGTTCGCCACCCGCGCTTCAGATATCTGGCCGGGAACCTGCCGGTACAGCTCGGCGTGCGCGAAGAGGTAGCGGCGCGCGGCCTGCTCGGGCGTCAACCCGATCTCTCGCAGCGACCGCACCGCCGGGGTGTGCGCGGCCCAGAAGAAGGTCGGAACTCCCAGCCGACCTTCGACCGACGCCACCCGCCCTTCGGTCAGCGCTTGCTGCCCCAACGCCGACATGGTGCGGACATCGACCATCGGCCGATGCCCTGCACTGTGGACGAAGGCATCGAGGTTGGCTTTGGGGCTCTGTGCCGCCGCCATCGAAGCGAAGCTGAGGCTCAAGACTGCGAACGACAATCGATTCGACATGGGCCACCCGGTCGCTGGTCCCTCCCTCGGCCAGGGGGCAACAGCGGCGCGCTGAATACACCCGGGCTGAAGGGCCCACAATGGGTACTCGCAACAAAATCATGCACTTAAATGACATGATTCTACCAACCGACCATCAGATTTCTGTCAGTGCGCAGCGCGTCAGCTTGAGGTTTCAGGAGGTTGAAAATCGCGCAGACATTGCCCCACCAAGGCCTACAACGCTCACCCGGCTCACGAAGTGGTAGAGGAAACCGGTGGCCACGCTAGGTCCGTTCGAGCTGATCCAGAAACTCGGTGCGGGAGCCACGGCCGAAGTTTTTCTCGCCCGCGGCCCCAACGCGCGCGGCGAAGAGCTGATCGCGTTGAAGGTGATGCTCGAGCATCTGGCCGACGACGAGGGCACCCGCCGGGCCTTTCTTCAAGAGGGCCGGACCGCCGCCCTGCTGCGCCACAGCAACATCGTCGAAGTCTTCGACGTGGGAGAAATCGAAGGTCGCGCGTACCTCGCGATGGAACTGGTGCGCGGCTGGAGCGTGGCGGCGCTGCTGAAGAAACTCAAAGCGGCGAAGGAAGCGCTGTCGGTCGACGAGGCGTGCGAGGTCATTCGACAGGCAGCGCTCGGGTTGCACTTCGCGCACGAGATCCGCGGCGCCAACGGCCACCCCCTGGGCCTGGTGCACCGCGACGTGTCCCCCCAAAACCTGATCGTCTCAGAAAAAGGAGAAGTGAAGGTCGCAGACTTCGGGCTTGCCAAGGCCACCGCCGCCCAGGCGACAGTGACCCGCGGCCTTCGGGGGAAGCTCAGATACATGCCGCCCGAGCAGCTGCGCGGTGAGCCTCTCGACGCGCGTTCGGACGTCTTCGCGCTCGGCGCGGTGCTGTGGGAAGTGGTGACCGGCCACCCGCTGTACCCCGGCCTCAACGAGCCCGAAATTTTTCAGCAGGCGCTCTTCAACCCCCAGCCTCATCCCGACGAAGTGGTGCTCGGGTTGTCGCGGGCGCTGGTCGACGTGCTGCAGAAGGCGGTCGAGCGCGACCCCCAGCGCCGCTACCAGACCGCGTTGATCCTCGCCGAGCAGCTGCTGCCGTTGATCCAGCCGGGGCAGTCGGCGCTGAAGCTCGGCGCGCAGATCCAAAAGCACTTCGAGCCCCTGCCGCGCGCGGGGGCGGACAGCACCGGAGCGGTGACCCAGACGGTGAAGCGTCACCTGCCGTTTCCAGCTCCGTCGTCGCGGCTCAAGCCCCGCCTGCCCGATCCCCGAGAAGGGCCGACCCAGACGTCGCTTCCTCCGGTGATGGACCCACCCTCAGTGACCGAACACCCCGCCAACGAGACGCTGCACGACGTCTACGTCAACGCTTCGCATACGTTTCTGTCGGTTCCCTCTCCTCGAAGGTCGCCCCGGATCTTGATCTCCGCGCTGGCCCTCGCCGGGCTGGCGATCTTCACCGGGTCCGTCGCGGTGGGCCGCTACCTCAATCGGACCACCTTCGAAGAGATTCCCATCTCGCAGCCGGTCGACGACGAGCCGGTCGACTCGGCCGACGCCCCGCAAGCGGTCGACGAGAGCAAGTCGGCCCTCAAGAAAAAGCCCCACGAAATTTCCCGGGGCTTCGTCACCATCGACTCGAACGTCCCCGCGCTGGTCAGCGCCGGAGGCAAAGACCTGGGCATGACGCCACTGAAGCTGAACCTGCCGGTGGGGCGCTATCGACTGAAGGTCGTCACTCCTGACGGCTCACTGTCGAACGAGCTCGATCTGACCCTTCTCATCGGGGGCAACGGTCATCGGACCGTTCAGCTGCGCTGAGCTTTTATTTTCAACGGTACCCCAGCCGCTTCAGCGCCTGCTGGCAGGCAAGCTTCAGCCGCTCGGCATTGAGGAAAAACGGCGTCTGCCGCGTCTTCCCATCGTTCAGCATCGCCAGCGCCCGGCGGTACTCGCTGCTCGCGTCGGCATTGGCCCCGCGCTGCTCGGCCAGCATTCCCAGCAGGTAGCGGGCGGGCGCCAGGTCGGGCGTCAGGTAGAGCGCCTTTCGCAGGCCCGCTTCGGTCTGATCATCGCTCTGTCCCGCCGCCGACCATTCGAGAACCAGGTCGAACAGCCGTTCTCCTTCCGACCGGGGGTCCGGGTCGACCATCGGCAAATCAGGAGAGGACGTAGAGCTCTTCGGAGTCGCAATAGGCGCCGAAGGCCTGGGCGGGGGCGCTGAAGGCCTCGGGGCGGGTGCAGACGGCCTCGGAGCGGAAATGACTTCGGGGTGGGTGCGCCGCCGGTAGAAAAAGGCGGTCGAGTAGCGCAGCACTTCGAGCTGCGCGCTCTTGCCCAGCAGCGGCTCGGCCGCACCGAGGACCAGCACTCCACCCGGTCGCAGCCGGTCAATCATCGCCAGCACCACCCGTTCCCACGCGCCTTCGGTGAAGTAGATGAGCACGTTGCGACAGAAGATCAGATCGAACCCTGCGCCCCCCGGTGGCATTGGGTACGGGTGATCCATCAGGTTGTGTCGCAGCCAGGACGCCCTCGCCGCGAGCGCTGCGATCAACCTGGAGTTTCCCGCCTGGTCTTGAAAATACCGTTGGCGAATCAAAGCCGGCACGCGCTTCATCGCTTCGGGCGCGAAGCTCAGGCACTGCGCCGTCGTCAACGCACTCGCCGCAATGTCGGTGCCCAGCACCGTGCTGGTCTCGGACGCCCCCACTTCATGAAGAAGAATCAGCAACGTCGCGACCTCTTCCCCGGTGGCACAGCCCGCGCTCCAGACCCTGAGGCAGCTGTTCTCGAGAACCAACGCCGGCAACAGCTTGGTGCGCACCGCCTCGAGCTGAACTTCGTCCCGAAACAAATCGGTCTTGTGAACCGAGATGACGCTCATCAGCTCGGCCAACTCGGTGGCGCCCCGCACCGACTTCAGATGTTCGAGGTATGCGGCCGGACTGCGATTGCCCTGGCGAAGACCGATCGCGTCGTCGAGCCGACCGACCTGCTGCCGGCTGAGCGCCGACCCGGTGCGTTCCGAGACGTACTGGCACACGGGCGAGAGCTCAGGTCGGGTCACGCAGCGACGAAACTTAGTCGGCCCGACACTTCGGGTTTGGCCTTTCAGCCCGTTTTCGGCTCTCGTGTCCCCTTGACCCGGTTCGCGTTCCAATGTGCACCCCTGGTGGCCCTGCTCGTCGTGAGCTGTGGCAGCAAGCGCGAGTGCAGCCCTTCTTCCTGCGCCGGCTGCTGTGACGAGCAGTCGTTCTGCCAGATCAACTTCACGGCTTCGGCCTGCGGCAAAGGCGGGGTGACGTGCGTGCGCTGCCCACTGGACAACACCTGCGCCGAAGGCCTCTGCGCCTTCTACGGCTCGGGTGGGGGCGCCGGCGGGGGCAGCAGCGACGCCGGCCGCGACGCAGGGAAAAGCGATGCCGGCGGGGCCGATGGCGGTTCGACCCGTTTCTCGTCCTCCCCCGTGTCCTGGTCGGTGCCCTCTTCCGGCCTCCCCGATGGCTTTGGGGTGCCCAAGCTCACCGGGACGATGCGGGCCTGGGACACCTTCGACCTCGACGGTGATGGCAAACCCGACTTGATTCACACCGAGAACCCCGCCACCGGACAGGTGTGGGTCACCGCCAGCACCGGAGCGGCCTACTGGAAGGTCTACAAGAACACCGGCACCGGCTTTCAGACCCTTCCCATTCTCTGGACCGTGCCCGCCAGCGGACTGCCCGACGGCTTCTTCTCCACCGCATCGGCGGTGCGCTTCAAGCAGTGGGCGACCTACGACATCGACGGGGACAACAAGCCCGACCTGGTGCAAACGGCCAACCCACTGACCGATGGGGTCTGGGCCGGCCCGCTGTGGAAGGTCTTCAAGAACACCGGCTCGTCCTTCAGCACCACCGCCCTCAATTGGTCCGTTCCTGCAGCGCCCGTGACCCTTCCCAATGGCTACAACGCGAAAGAGGCCGCGACCAACCCAAAGCCCTGGTCGACGCTCGATCTCGACGGGGACCGACTTCCGGACCTGGTGTTGACCTCGAGCGCAGGCATCGTTTTCCTCCAGGGTGCCACTGCCCAGTGGCACGTCTACAAGAACCTCGGCACCGGCTTCGCCGCCACCTTCACCGCCTGGAACGTACCCGCCAGCGGCTTGAGCGATGGGTTCACGATGCCCAACTCCAGCGTCTCGCAGCGGCAGTGGGCGACCTTCGACCTCGACGGCGATGGCCGTGCGGACCTGGTGCACACCGCCAACACCGTCAGCAACGCGGTCTTTGTCCTCAACGGCGCCGCTTTCTGGCGCTTCTACAAGAACCTCGGCACCGGCTTCGCGGCCACCTTCACTTCCTGGCCGGTGCCCCCCAACACCCTGGCCGACGGCTTCTACGCCTCCGAAGTCACGGTCGGCACCCGTCGGTGGACGACACGGGATCTCAACGGAGACGGACTGCCGGATCTCGTTCACACCACCAACCCGGCCAACAGCCAGGTGTGGGGCGATGACGGCGGCGTCTATTGGAACGTCTACCGCAACACCGGTACGGGGTTTTCAGACACGCCGCTGGCCTGGACCGTGCCCTTCAGCGGTCTGCCCGAAGGCTTCTTTGCTCACGCCTCGAACGCCGCGATGAACCGGTGGCTCTCGTTCGACCTCGACGGCGACGGAAAGCTCGGGCTCGTCCACACCACCGACCCCGTCACGGACACCGTCTGGAATGGCGCCCTGCAGCCGATCTGGAAGCTGTACCGCGGCGAGCCGTGACTTAGCGCGAAACGACGAGCTTCTCGCCCCGCGCCAGCCGCAGCAGCACGCCTGACAGCTCGTCTCCGTGCGCGATGTGCTCGACCGCCTTTCGCGCAATCGCTGCGCCCGGCATTCCGAACACCACGCACGATTCCTGGCTCTGCGCCACCGTTCGCCCGCCGGCGTTCTTGATCGCCAGCATTCCATCGGCGCCATCGGCCCCCATTCCGGTGAGAATCAGCCCCACGGCTCGCCGCCCGTAGGTCTTCGCCGCCGACTCGAGCAGCATCGAGGCGCTTGGCACGTGGCCATCGCGCGGCTCGCCGGAAATCACGGCAACCTTGCCGCGTTGCTGAACCACCATGTGCTTGTCGGGCGGAGCGATCAGCACCACCCCCGGGACCAGCAGATCTCCGTCCTGCGCGACCTTGATTCGCAGCTTCGAGCTGGCCGACAGCCACCCGGCCAGGGACTCTGCGAACGCGGCGTTGATGTGCTGAACAATCAAGATCGGCGCCGGAAAATCGGCCGGCAGCTCGGACAGCAGCCGGTGCACCACCTGCGGCCCGCCGGTCGAGCTGGCGATCGCAATCACTCCAATCGCTGAAGCCGAAAATGCCAGCGCGTCGCTCGGCAACGGCATCGCGGGCTGCGAGGTGGCCGGGCTCTTGCGAACTCCGCGCAGATGACGAATCACCCGCACCGACGAGAGCAACTTTACTTCCCGCGCGAGGTTCCACGCCTCGGCACCCGCGTCGAGCGCCGGCTTGATCTGCAACGCCAGCGCGCCCACTTCGAGCGCGCGATGGGTGAGCTCGGGCGCCTGGTTTCGCGGGTCGGCCGTAAGCACCAGAATCGGCGTCGGCATCTCGGCCATGATCTTCTCGGTGGCCGTCAGCCCGTCCATCACCGGCATGTCTACGTCCATCGTGATGACGTGCGGCTTGAGCGTTCGGGTCTTCTCAACCGCTTCCTCGCCGTTGCTCGCGGTGCCGATGACTTCCAGCATCGGATCTTTTCCGAGCGCGTCGACGATCAGCTGTCGACACAGCGGCGAATCATCGACGACCAACACCCCCACTTTCAGCGCCATGGAAGCTCTAAGCCAGCAAACGGCTTACAACGTCAACCAGATCCTGCCGAACGAGATCTCCCTTGGTGATGTACCCATCGGCGCCCGCGTCCATCCCCTTGCGGCGGTCTACGTCTGAACCACGGGTAGTCACGATCACCACCGGCAACTTATTGAGCGTGGGGTGACTCTTGAGTCTTCGCGTCAGCTCGAGCCCGTCGACCTTCGGCATTTCGAGATCCGTCACCACCATGTCCACCGCCTCTTTTCCCAGCCGCTCGAGCGCTTCCGCCCCATCGACCGCATTGACGATTTCGTAGCCGACCGCCTCGAGCAAAGACGACAGCAGCTCGCGGGTCAGCGGCGAGTCGTCGACCACCAGAATTTTCCGGCGCCGCGCCACCTGCCCCTTCCGCACCACCGACGACAGCTTCAACGCCCGCCCGTGGGCCGTCGAGACCAGGTGTACCGACGACAGCACCATCGCCAGGCTCCCGTCGGCCAAAGGGGTGGCACCCGACAGGTGGTTGAACCGCGAGAGCACCCCTTTGAGCGGAAAGACCGCCTGCACCCGCTCTTCCAGAACGCGATCCACCGCGATTGCCGCCGATTGTCCGCGCCCTTTGAGCACCAGGACCAGCTCGCCCACCCGCGCCGGACGCTCGGCAGCGACTCCCAGAATCGACGCCACCGACGCGAAGGGCAGCAGCTGCGAATCGACGAACAGCGCGGGGCGGCCCGCCACTTCCCGGGGCTGGTCCTCTTCGACCATCAGCGCATGAACGACGTTCGAGGCTTGAAGGCACAGCCGTTCTTCGCCGACCTCGACGAACAAAAGCGGAGCGACCGTCAGCGACACCGGCACCCGCAACTCGAACGTCGCCCCCCGTCCGATCGACGAGGTCACCGTCACCTCGCCACCCAGGCTCAGCATCTTCACCCGCACCACGTCGAGGCCGACGCCGCGGCCCGAGACATCGGTCACTTCTTGCTTCGATGAGAAGCCAGCGAGAAAGATCAGGTCCATCGCCGCTGTGTCCGACAAGGTCTCTGCCTGGGGGGCGTCGATCAACCCCTTGCGAACGGCCACTTCGCGCAGGCGCGCAGGGTCCAGGCCGCGCCCATCGTCTTCGACTTTCAGCAGCAGCCGTTCGCCTTCGCGCTGAGCGCGCAGCGACAGGTGGCCCCGGGGGGACTTCCCGTCCTCCACCCGCTCGCGCCTTTCCTCGAGCCCGTGATCGAGCGCATTGCGGACCAGGTGCATCAGCGGCTCGCGCAGCGACTCGAGCACCGAACGGTCGATGCGGGTGTCTTCCCCATCGACGTCGAGGTCGACCTCTTTGCCCAGCTCGCGCGACAAATCGCGCACCATTCGGGGATAGGGCTCGAACAGCACCCGCAGCGGCATCATGCGCAGCGCCTGAACCTCTTCCGACAGCTGTGACAGATCGCGCAGCTCTTCGTTCGCGAGTAGCTTTCCTTCCCGGTGCAGCTCGGCCGCCGCTTCCTTCGACTTGGCCAGCCGGCTGGCAATTTCGGCGCCCGCAGGCCCCA
>JAYVCD010000193.1:0-4515 GCA_043750125.1 Archangiaceae bacterium
CGGATCCCCGGCCCAATCGCCACCGGGGGCTGCCTGGGCTCGTCGTCCATCCCTCCGCGCTCAGGCTGCGGCAGGAACAGGGCGAGCAACGCCAGCGCGATGCCGGGCGCGCCTCCGACGAAGAAGGCCGCGTGCCACGAATACTTCTCGCCGATCGCTCCGCCAAGGATGAAGCCGGCGGCGGCCCCCAGCGGCATCGCGGTATAGAAGATCGACAACATCCGCGAGCGCCGCTCCTTGCGGAACAGGTCGCTGATGAAGGAGGGGGCGATGGTGCCGTAGCCCGCTTCGCCGACGCCGGTCAGCGCGCGCGCGAGCACCAGCAACGCGAAGCTGGTCGCCAGGCCGGAGCCGATGGTCGCCAGGCTCCAGATCAACACCGCGCCCGAGATGAGGTACTTGCGCGGCATTCGATCGCCCAGGTACCCGCCGAGCGGCGACGCGCACATGTAGACGAGCATGAAGGTGGTCGCCAACGAGCCGCCCTGAGTGTCGGTGAGCCCGAACTCGGCCTGCACCTTTCGCATCACCCCCGCTAAAATGTAGCGGTCGAGGTAGTTGAGCAGGTTGATGATCGAGAGGACGCCCAGCCCGTAATAGGCCTGCCCTTTCCGGAAACCGGGGGCGTTCATTCCGCCCGCCCAAAGCGGTCCGTCAGCAGGCCCCAGCGAAGTCCCCGGTCACTGACGCGGATTTCGCTTGCCCCCAAACGTCTCGCGGCCGCCTCGAGAATCAAGGCCCCAGCCGGAATAACGTCCGCGCGCTTGGGCTGAAGTCCGGGCAACTTGCGCCGGTCGGCCAGCGTCAGCGCGCACAACTGGTCGACCGCAACGGACACTTCCGTCGCCGTCAGGCGGGCCCCATGAACCTGAACGGGGTCATAGGGGTCAATCGCGCGTGCCACCGCCAGAATCGAAGTGACGGTTCCGGCAACTCCGACCAGGTGCGAGCCCACCGGAGCAGCCGGCAGCTGGGCGAAGGTCTGATCCAGGTGCGCGGTGATTTTGGCGCGATCCTCCACAGTGGGACGCTCGCCCGTCATCCACCGCTCAGTCAGTCGCACCGAACCGACATCGAAGCTGCGCCGGAAGCTCAACTCGCCCTGGCTGTCGCCGTAGATGAACTCGGTGCTGCCTCCTCCGATGTCGAGCACCACCAGGGGCCCTTCCCCTCCGAAGTCCGCCCACGCCGACGCGAACGACAATCGCGCCTCTTCTTCGCCCGAAATGATCTCCACATCGATCCCCGTTCGCTCAGCAACGACGCGCAAAAAATCTTTTCCGTTGGAAGCATCGCGGGCTGCGCTGGTCGCTGTTGCGGCAATCGCCTGCGCCCCCAACGCCCGAGCTTCCCTGGCGTAGCTTTCGAGAACCTGCAGGGTGTCCGCGATTGCCTCTGGCGCCAGCACGCGCGCCTTGTCGACCCCACGTCCCAGCCGGGTAATCTCGGCACGCTCGAGCACCGCCTCGAAACGACCTTCAGGGCCCCGCTCGGCCACCAGCAGCAGCACCGAATTCGTTCCGATGTCGATCGAGGCAAACCGCGGCACCCGGGCACCCTAGTACGCCGGCTCACTCACGCGAGTTGCTTCAATGCACTTGCCAGCCGTTCGTAATCTGCGCGGCGGTTGTAGCGTTGCGCCGAGACGCGAATCACCCGCTTGCCGGCTCCGGGCCATGCGAACACGGGCACCTCGATCTGATGCTCCTTGAAGAGGCGATCCTGAAGAGGATCCAGCGCCCCCGAACCCGGAAGAGCGCCCCGACCGCGGGCCAGGCCCGGCAGCGGAATGGCCACCAGCGCTCCAATCATTTCGTCGGGGGCGGGGTTGGGAACGCCCAGTGCCCCAGTGAGCAGTGCACGCGCCTCGAGCGCAAGCGCGCGATTCTTCTTCATCACCTCGGGCCAACCTCCGCTCTCGCACTTCTCGAGTGCGCCCAAGGCCGCCGGCACGCTCAACCAGGCGCTCGGGTCGGTCGTCCCCGTCCAGTCGAACTCGATGCGAAAGCGTGAACGGTCGGTGCGGTTCGCGTTCGCCCCGTGACTGATCACCAGCGGGCGAAGCGCGTCTTGTCGCGCGCGTGGCACGTGAAGGAAGGCGGCTCCTTTCGGCGCGCACACCCACTTGTGCAGGTTTCCGGTGTACCAGTCGGCACCCAACCCCCGCAGGTTCAGAGGCACCATTCCCGGCCCGTGTGCCCCGTCGACCATCACCGCGACACCCCTGGCGTGAAGAGCGTCGACCAGCGCGTGGACGGGGAAGATCAACCCGGTCGGCGACGTGATGTGATCAATCAGCGCAAATCGCGTGCGCGCCGTGACCGCGCCCAGCAAGGCCTTCGTCACCTGCTCGGGTGACGCAAGCGGGAAGGGGATTTCCGCGACCACCACCCGGGCTCCTGATCTCTGGGCGTCGAACTCCAGGGCATTGGCGCACGCGTTGTACGCATGGTCGGTGGTCAGCAGCTCATCGCCGGGCCCCAGCTTCAGCGATCGCAGCACCGTGTTCACACCCGTGGTGGCGTTGGGGACCCAGACCAGCTCTTCGGGGTCGCAGCCCACGAATGCACCCAGGCAGGTGCGCACCTCGTCCATTGCCGGCTCGAGCTCGCGCATGAAGAACCGCACCGGCTCGGCCTCGATCCGCGCCCGCCAGCGGCCCTGCTCTTCCAGCACCGAAGCGGGGCAAGCCCCGAAACTTCCGTGGTTCAAAAAGGTGATCGATGGGTCGAGCGTCCACATCTTGTCAGTCTCTTCAGGCCGGCGCCCTGGCAGCGCGATTGATGCCGCCGAACGCCCGCTTGTAGAGCCGCCACAACAAAAGCGCCGCGAAGAGTCCGACGACCACCAACTGTCCGAACGAGCCGAAAAACATCAGGCTCCATCCGCGGAACTTCGAAAAAAACCACATCATGGCCAGGCAGGCGATGACGAATGCCGAGACATCAAAAGCGCTCTTGACCGAACCCAACTCGTTGAGCGGAAACACCCTGCGAATTCCGACCACGCACCCCACCAGGCAGACGATCGGAGCGACGAGCAGCAACACATTGGCGTCGAACAGAGTCAGGTTCTTCAGCCCCAACGCGATCCCGATTCCCAAAACTTCCAGGACAACCGCCGCGAGCGCAATCGCCATCACGACGCTGGCGATCAGCCGCCCGTCGGCGTCGGTTTTTCCTCCTCGACCCAACCAGGCCGCCCCGGTGCCCACCAGCGGAAGGGCCAAGG
The DNA here is from genome assembly GCA_043750125.1 of Archangiaceae bacterium. Lineage (GTDB taxonomy): Bacteria > Myxococcota > Myxococcia > Myxococcales > Myxococcaceae > JAGSPQ01. Next base: position 3,232 of record JAYVCD010000193.1, read on the forward strand.
CGGCCACGAACACCTCTACCGAATGCACTTCGCACCAGGCGTAGACGAGGAAGAAGAACTCATCGACCGTCATTTAACGTCCCCCTGAAGCGCCTCGAGATGACGCGCTTGGTCGAACGACAACGCTTGCCGAACCCGAGTTCCCATCATTAAGTGACCGCTCGTCGTCCGTATTGAAAGGGTACTCCATTGACCTCAAACGCGTGCATTCTTGGTTCCGGCTTCGTCATCGGCGAGACCCTCGTTCCGAACGCGACCATGGCAAAAGTCTGCGACACCTCGGACGAGTGGATCCGCGAGAGGTCTGGAATCCACCAGCGTTACTTCGTGAAGGAAGGAACCGCCACCAGCGATCTCGCCGTCGGAGCTGCGAGGAAAGCCCTCGACGACGCGGGACTCACGCCCGCAGACATCGACTACATCGTCGTCGCGACGATGACACCGGACTACTACTTTCCGGGCGTCGGCAGCCAGGTTCAGGCCAAGCTTGGAATGGGCTCGGTGCCCGCGCTCGACATTCGCCAACAGTGCAGCGGCTTCGTCTACGGACTCCAGGTGTCCGACGCACTGATTCGCGCCGGAGCCAGCAAGCGGCTGCTGTTCATCGGAGCTGAAGTGCACTCGGGCTTCATGCCGTTTTCGCCCAAGACCTGGGACATCGTGATGGGCCGCAGTCACGAAGAGCTCACCCAGGAAGAGCGCGACTGGAACAGCAAGTTCCGCCACCTCGTCGTCCTCTTCGGTGACGCCGCCGGCGCAGTGATTCTCGGGCCCAGCGAGAACAAGGACAGGGGCTTGCTCGGGTTCGCTCTTCACGCGGAAGGAAAGAACGTCGAGAGCCTCTACGTCCCTTCAGGTGGGTTCGCCTACCGCCCCTACTTCAGCGAAGCCCACGCGAAGGAAGGGCGCTACGTCCCCGTGATGGATGGCAAGACCGTCTTCAAGGCCGCCGTGACCAAGATGCCCGAAGCGGTGCACGAGGTCTGTGCCAAGGCGGGACTCACTCTCAACGACGTCGATCTGGTCATTCCCCATCAGGCCAATCAGCGAATCAGCGAAGCGGTGCAGAAGGCACTCAAGCTTCCCGACGATCGAATGTTCAACAACATCTACAAGTACGGCAACACCACCGCGGCGACCATTCCGATCGCCTACGACGAGTGCAAGAAGAGCGGTCGGATCCAGAAGGGGAACCTGATTTGCTTCGTCGGCCTTGGGGCCGGGTTCCATTGGGGCGCGGCATTGATGCGCGAGTAGCCTTCTTCACGGACCCCAGTCGGGCGT
>JAYVCD010000194.1:0-9232 GCA_043750125.1 Archangiaceae bacterium
GAAGTAAGCGTGAGGGGCCTCGCGCTGGTGCTGCTGACCGCCCTGGCCGATGGGGGGCTCGAGCCGGTCGAAATCCAGACTCCCGCGGTCGCGTTGGCCACGCTCACCACCGGCCGCGAGTACGTCGAAGAGCTGCTGGAAGACGGTCACCACATTCGCTTCGGCACCGAGAATCAGGGCCCGGTGCACGTCTGGACCCCCTCGTCGTACCGCCCCCAGGGCGCTTCCGTCGTCATCTACCTGCACGGGTTCTACAGCACGGCCGATTCGGCGTTCTTCGAGCATCGGCTGGCGACCCAGTTCCGGGACAGCGGGCGCAACGCGGTCTTCATCGTTCCGGAAGTTCCGTCGTGGAGAACGGACCCGATTTTCTGGGACGACCTCGAAGAGCTGCTGACCCAGGTCTTCGCGCGGGCCCGGCTCAAGCGCCCCGAGGGGCCGGTGATGCTGGTCGCTCACAGCGGCGCGTACCGCAATGTCGTCGAATGGCTGGCCCACCCGAGGGTGAAGCAGGTCGTGCTGCTCGACGCGCTGTATGGCGGCGAGAAGGATTTTCAGACCTGGCTTGCGACCACGATGGTTTCGGGCAAGCAGTTGGTGATGGTCGGGTTCGAGACCGTGCAGCGCACCGATTGGTTCTTGAAGCTGCACCCGGCCGCGGTGAGGCTGGACGACGTCCCGTACCTCTATGACCGTTTGCCCCGGCCCAACGCGCCAGTGATGTATTTTGTCTCAGATCGGTTCGATCACATGGCGATGGTCACCGACGGGCGCGTGCTGCCGTACTTGCTGCACGCGCTGCCCTGAGAGTTTTTGCTAAAGAGACCGCCGTGATCAGCGCGTCCAGCATTTCGGCAGTCCTTCCGGTGCCCCCCGAAGCCAGCCTTCTCGACCCGGCGAATTTCGTTACCCGCTTCTCGGCCGCAGATCCAAGGAACCGCTGCGTGCGCAAGCTGCACGCGCTGCTCATTCGACTCGACCCCCATTCGGCGTTTTCGAGCCAGGCCGAATGGCTGGAAGATCTTTCCGACTGGTTGCGCCAGCGGGGCCGGGTGCCCGGTCGGGGGCGGGGCACCTCTCACGCCACCGCGCGGCTGATCATCCTGCTCGATGCGCTCGACCTGTTGCCCGAGCAGTTGGCGGCGCTTCGGGCCCTGGTCGCGCGCAGCTTCGAGCTCACCGACGGCGTTCGGCTCTTCACCGACACCGGCCTGCCCACCCACCAGGCGGTCTTCAGCGAAGCGGCCGAACGGATCAGCAAGCGGATTCTTCCCGAGCCGCCGGTGGAAGCAGACCTGGCGCGCCTGCTGTTTCGGCTCTTCCCCAACCCCCGCGCGGTGGACTGGTTTCAGTCGTTGCCGGTCGAATTGTCGCGCCGCCTGTTCTCGGCGCTGGCGGTTCCTTCCGGAGCTGCCCTCGAGCCGCTGCGGGCCTCGATGCGCGACGCCGCGGTGCTGCTGGCGGTGCGGGTCTGCGCCAACGGACTGGCCGATGAAGTGCGTCGCCGCTTGAGCCGCAGCTCGGCCACCCTGCGCGATTCCCCGTTCCTCGCGCTGCCGAAGGTGGTTCGCACCTGGGTCACCGGGGAAAAAAGCGAAAACTCAGGCGTCACCACCGAAGTGCAGTGTCGGGAATGCATCGCGGCCTGCCGCAAAGGCACCCGCGAAGTCATCGCCACGCTCGACCAGACCGGAGTGAGCGTCGATCTCGTCTATCGACTTGAGCTGATCAACCGCCAGCTCGATCGCCTCTACGCGTTGGTGACCGTGCTGTCGGTCGACCCGATTCAAGGCGCCCAGGCCCGGCTGCTGCACACCTTGATTCGCGGCGGGGTGCGAGATCGTTCGTTGGGTGAGCTGTTCCGCACCAACAGTCGACTGCTCGCGCAGCGGGTGATCGAGCGCGCGGGCCACGGCGGCGAGCACTACGTCACCCGGACCCGCGACGAGCAGCACCAGATGGTCAACTCGGCCGGAGGCGGAGGTGCGGTCACCGCCTTCTCGGTCTTCCTCAAGTTCGTGATGGGCTGGGCCCACCTGCCGCCGTTGATCGACGGAATCGCCAACGCGCTCAACTACTCGACCGGCTTCGTCGTGATGCAGATGGTCGGCTTCACTCTGGCCACCAAGCAGCCGGCGATGACCGCGGCGACCCTGGCCGGTGCGATCAAGGACACCACGTCGGGTCTCGATTCTCCCGAGGAAGCAGATCTCAACCCGCTGGTCGAGCAAGTGGCCCGTTCGATTCGCAGCCAGCTGGCGGCCGTGGTGGGAAACCTGGGGATGGTGATTCCCGGAGCGATCCTCATCAACCTTCTGGTGCGGCTGCTGACGGGTCACTGGCTGCTCGACAACGAGTACGCGGAAAAAATCGTTCACAAGCACAACCCGATCGGCTCCCCGACGATTCTCTACGCGATGCTCACCGGGGTTTTTCTCTGGGCGGCCAGCATCGTCGGTGGAACGGTCGAGAACTGGTTCGTCGTCAACAAGCTGCACGAGGCGATCGCCAGCAGCCGCGGCCTTCGTTCGCTGGTGGGCAGCGACAGCGCGTCCCGGTTTTCCAAGTTCCTGCTCAACAACATTTCGGGGTTTGGCGGCAGCGTCAGCTTGGGCGTCTTCCTCGGGCTGTGTCCGGTGCTCGGAGTGTTGGTGGGAATTCCGATCGAAGTTCGCCACGTCACCTTTGCGACCGGTCAGCTGACCTTCGCGGGGATGACGCTGGGTCCCGAACGGGTGCTCGAGGCCAATTACCTCTGGTCGGTCGGAGCGATCGGCGTCATCGGGTTGTGCAACTTCGGAGTGAGCTTCGCGCTCGCCCTGTTCGTCGCCCTGCGCGCCCGCGAAGTCGGAGCGCTGGCCCAGTTCGGCCTCTTCCGCGCGGTGCTTCGCCGCTTCGGTCAGGCTCCGCTGGATTTCTTCCGCGCACCCCAGGGCGAAGTGGCAGGTCCTGCCAGCGGGCACTGACCTTCTTTTAAGGGGTGTCGAGCACCGCGCGCAGGCCGACCAGGTCATCGGCGTTGAGGAAGTCGAGGCCCAATTCGCGCGCCACCCGCCAGTACTCGGGAGAATCGGGGCTGAAATAGACGCGCAGCTTGCGGCCCTTGGCGTGGGCCCCGTCGATCAGGTTCTTCAGCTGCTGTCTCTGCGCAGGGGGAATCACTCCGTCGCCGAGCCAGGTCATGACGGTGTAGTAGTTCACCGCGTAGTAGCCCCAGCGGAATTCCGCCGGGGGATCGCTGCCGGCGTAGTCCCCGTCGCGGATCCAGAACCGCGGTGCCGCGCGATCTGTCAGCCCCTTCTTCGCCGTCGTCGAACCGGTGAGCACGACGGTGACCGCGCCCGGAACTTCCCGGTCGTCTTCGAAGCGGGTCAGCATCGGGTAGCCGGCCAGCTGGGTGGCGACCGCGTTCTGCAAGTCGATCACCCCTTCTCCGATGTCGAGCCAGAGAAAGAAAGGCTTCCCATCGCCCAGCACCGAGCCGCCATTCATCGCCACCCGGGCTTTGAGCGGCTCGAGGTACAGCTCTTTGAGCGTGCCTTTGAACGGTGGGCCGGTGTGCGAGACGCCGATGTCACTGCCCGACCACCAGATGTCGGCCTCGACGCTGTCGAAGCGTTGGTCGAGCGCGTCGAGCAGGGGACGGGTGTGCTCGTAGTCGTTGTGGGCATGGGCGTGGACCTTCGGAAGCGTGGGCCCCGCGTCGACCGGAGGCAGCAACTTCGGAGCACAGCCGCAGCACAGCAGGACCATCAGGGCTCGTCGCACCTTCGGGTCTTTACCCCATCACGACGAGCCGCTGGGCCCGCCCGGCCAGATAGCCGACCTTTCGCGCCACGCCTGCGAGCGCGGGGTCGAGATCATCGACGCGAATCGTCAGGCGCGGCAGCGACGAGAGCAGGTGACGGGAAATCTGCCCCAGGCTCAAGGTGGCGTGGCCCCTGCGCCGCTCGCCTTGCACCGTGAAAAGCCCTTCGAGCTCGGCGCCGAACTGGCTGCGAGAGCCCACGTCGATCTTGAAGACCAGCTGCCCATTTTCTTCCAGTACGTAGGTTCGCTTGCTGCGCACCCGCTGACGGACGCGAAGGGGAAAGCCCTCGGGGTCTTCTTCCAGGGGATTGCGCTGCATGATTTCCTGCACCGCCTGGGCGGCCATCGGAATCAGCTGCTCGACATCGAGCTCGACCGCCAATCGCAGATTGGGGTTGGTGAACGGGCCCAGGTCGTCTGCCGAGACGGCGAACAACCGCTGGGCGCGAGAGACCTTGGGGCGCGGCGTGCCCAGGTGCTGCAGCAGCGTGTCGACGCAGCCCTTCTCGCCCAGCGCGGCGCCGAGCTTCACCTTCCCATTCAGGGTCCGGGCGATGTCGGCGATCGCGTTGGGCAGGTTGCTCGAGGGGACCACCATGCCCCCGGTGCCTCCGACGAAGATCGCCGCGGTGAGCTCGCCGCTGATGAAGCGCCCCCAGAAGGTGAACGGCGCGCGGCCCGAGGCAGGCACAATCCCGAACTCTTCGAGCAGCCCAAGCAGGTACAGATTGTGCGAGGGCTCGCGCGCCAGCAGCGCTTTGAGCGACTCGAGATGCTTGGGGGCCAGTGGCTCGACGTTCGACGCCATGTGCGGGGGGCGGAAGTTAGCTCAATGCGCTACGCATCCTGCATGCCTTCGTTGCTCGACGAGCTGGTCAAGCTGTTGGCCCTGGAAAAACTGGAAGAGAACCTGTTTCGTCAGCGCCCGCCGTCGGGGACGGCGAAGCTGAAAGTGTAGGACTGGCGGTGCAGCGCGGTGCCGGTGGGCGCAAAGTGCGACTCCTCGAACGCGTCGGTGATGCACGCGGTCAGGTGCGGGTCCTGCCAGGACGTCTTCTTCACCGAGATGCCCTCGAACTTGCCCTCGAGCGTGGTGCTGAAGACGACGGTCACCTGCATCGAATCGCGCACGCGGTCGATCACGTCGGCGAAGCATTGCTGAACCAGCGGTTCGACCGCACTGAGGTCGGCCACCGGTTTGGGGGGCGCGGCCGGGGTGGGCTCGGGCTTCGGCGCCGGAAGCTTCGTCGGCGAAGCCAGAGGGGGGGCGGCGGGGGCAGCTACCGTTGGGCTCGGGCTCGGATCCGGAATCGGAGGGGCGGTGGGAATGGGGCGGGCCGGAGCTTCGGGCAACGAAATCGGGGCAGGGTCTTTCAGCAACGAAAAGCCGTACGCCACCATCAGGGCAAAGGGCACCAACACCAACAGGGTCGTCCCCAGGTGGCGTCTCACCGCGCGTCTCCGCTGACGGCCGCGGGCTCCCGACGAATCTGCTGAAGAGAAAAATTCGCAATCAGCATCTGCGCTTCCACCGGCGTTCCATCCCCCAGCCCGCTCAGCTTCGCCAACTGCCCCACCACTTCGGCAGCGGTCCGACCGGCTTCCCGCTGCGCGGCAAGGGTCCACGCCCCTTCGCGCTTGGCCAGCCGCTTTCCCTCGCCATCGACGACCAGCGGCACGTGGGTGAACTTCGGTGGGGGGTGACCCAGCGCCTCGTACAGCTGCAGCTGTCGCGGGGTCGAGCTGAGCAGGTCATCGGCCCGAAGCACGTCGGTGATCCCCTGGGCCGCGTCGTCCACCACGACTGCCAGTTGGTAGCTGGCCACCCCATCTGAACGGCGGACCACGAAGTCGCCCACCACAGCGGCTACGTCCTGAGAGATCGGCCCGTGCAAACCGTCGATGAACGAGGTGAGCCCCGAAGCGACCCGAAAACGCAGCGCCGGGGGTCGGCCCGACTGGCCGCTCATTCCCGCGGAGCAGGTCCCGGGGTACCGCGGGCCTTCTTCGCCCAGGTGGGGAGCCGAGGCCGCGCGTGCAATTTCGGCCCGCGAGCACCCGCAGGGGTAGATGCGCCCCGCCTTGTCCAGCACCTCGAGCGCGGCCGCATACGCCTCACCCCGTTCGCTTTGCTTCATCACCGGCCCGTCCCAGCCCAGGCCGAGCCAGCTCAAGTCTTCGAAGATCCCGTCGATCGCCTCGGCGTTGCTGCGGTCGGGATCGAGATCCTCGATCCGCAGCAGGAATTCTCCCCCCGCCGCGCGCGCGGCCAGCCACCCGAGCAGCGCACTGCGCGCGTTGCCCAGATGCAGCCGCCCAGAAGGGCTCGGCGCGAACCGTTGCCTCAACGGACCCGCTTCTGGCGAACGGGCACGGGCTACTTCTTCTTCAGCGGAGCCCGGCTCTTGTTTTCCAGCGGCTTTCGCGGCCCGTCGTCTTTCACCGCTTCGACCGGTTCGACGCCCTCGAGAGCGATCTCTTTCCCGGGCTGCACTCCGTACTTCGCCTCGGCAAGCTTCGTCCCATTGGGAGCCGGGCCGCTGATCACCGCCGCGGGCAGCTTCACCAGCTCACCCACCTTCGCGCCCCTGGCCGTGAGCGTCCCGGCGAGGTTGAAGAACTCCATTCCGGCCGAGAGCAGCTCGCCGTCGAAGTGGGCCCGCTGAAGACGCCGCACTTCGTTCGCCGAGGCGACGTAGAGGAACGAGTCGAGCGCCAGCCCTTTGCCGTCCTTGCTCAGCGTCCCGAACAGCAGCAGGTCCGCGGACAGCGCCGCCGCCTGTTCCTTCGCGGCCGCCACCAGCTCGGCATCGAGCTTGTTCTGCGCCAGCTGCGCGAGCATCCGCGACTCGGGGTCTTTGGTCGTCGACGTGCCCGAGACCTTCGCTGGTTTGCCGTTCACCACGTCCACCACCCCGCCCACCGTCTCGCCATTGGCCAGCGCGACCTTCCAGAAGTGGAGGCCCGCCGGAACTTCTTTGACCTGCAGCGGTGAGCCGCCCAGGGGAATCCCGTCGACGAACACCGCTCCCCCGGCCGGAGTCGACTCGATCGCGAGCAGGTTCTTCGCCGACGCCTTCACGCCCTTCCGGGTGTCGGCCACCACGCGGGAAAACAGGGCCGAGGTCGCGGCCAGCGGCAGCTCGCGATCCGGAGCCAGCCCCAGCGCTGTCGAGAGTGACTTGAAGCCCTCTTCGTCGCGGCCGGTGTTGTACTGCACCGCGCTCCACAGGGCGTACGCGTCAGCGACTTCGGCGATGTCCGTCACTCCGGGAGCAAGCGCACGGTAACCGGCCACGGCCTTGGCGAGCGCTTCATCGGCGAGGCGGAATTTGCGTTTCTTCCGCAGGTCTTTGGCTTCCTCCACCCCTTTGCGCGCCGAGGCCAGACCTTCGGCGAACGGGTCCGCGCCGGCATTGGCCTTCCGGGTGTCGAGCAGCACGACCGCTTCGACGCTCTTGAACTCGGTGGTCAGCATTCCGGCCGCCTTGGGCCCGGTCTTCTGCGGAACGTCCGGGCCGAGCGCGGCGAACGGCAAAATCGCAAGCCTGGGGGCAGCCGCGGCCGGGGCGGCTGCGGGTGGTGCGACTGCCGGTTCGGCGGCGAGGCAAAGCGAGGAAACAAACACCAGCGCGGAAACGAGCACTCTCATGGGCCGGCGCACATAACATGACTCACTCGACATGCGCTTCCTCCACTGCTCGGACATCCACGTCGTCGGCGACTACCAGCGCCCGTCACTCTTTGAGCTGGGGTGGCGACGGATGCCCGCCCTGGCCGAGCTCAAACTGCACGGGAGGGCGAAGTATTTCGCCGACTCGCCCCGGACCATTCGCACCATCGTCGAGGATGTGACGCGCCACCGCGCCGATCACCTGATCGTCTCGGGAGATCTGACCGGCTATGCCCTGGAAGAGGAGTTTGACGGCGCGCTCGCGGCGCTGGGGCCGATCACCGCCGACAAGCGACGGTGCACCGTCATCCCCGGGAATCACGACACCTACACTCCCGGGGCGCTCAAAGACCGAAGGTTCGAGCGCCGCTTCGGACACCTGCTCGAAAGCGATCTCCCTCAGCACGTTCGCGAAGGCCCGTACCCCTTCGTCCGCCTGCTCGACGACGCAGTGGCGGTGGTGGGGCTGTTGTCCGCGCGGGTGGGCCTGGTTCCCGGCTTCTCGTTCGGGATCATCGGCAAGCTGCAGTTGGAAGGGCTGAGCGCCATCGTCTCGGACCCCGCGCTCAAAGGCCGGGCGGTGCTGGTCGTCGTCCACCACGCGCCCCTGACCCAGACCGGCAAACCCGACAAGCTGTTTCATGGCCTGGTCGACGCGCGCAAGCTGTTCGACCTCATTCCCGGCCCCCGCTTCGCCGTGCTCCACGGGCACATTCACCGCCGCTACCACCACCCGGCAACCCTCGTGCGCCCCCATCTGTTCGGAGCCGGCAGCAGCACCCAGCTCGGCAGCGAGGGCTATTGGCTGATCGACGTCCGCGACGGACAGTTCGTCGGCAACCAGAAGTGCACGCCCGGGCTGTAGACGACTACATCAACCCTTCGCACTCGGCCGGTTTGGGCGCTCCGCAGGCTTCCTTCAGCAGCGCGCGGGCGCAGGCGGCCTGCTTGTCGGCGCGCGCCTTGGCGACCGGGGTCTTTCGGCTGGTCTCGTTGCACTGCTTGCTGGCCGCCATGCAGCGATCCTTCGCGTCCTTGGTGCAACTGGATGCATGACACTGGGCGCCCGCCCACAAGTCGCACAGCCAGCGTTCGGAATATTGCTCGGGCTTGGTACCGGAGGAAGTCATCAGCAGGGCGGCGGCGACGGTCGCGAGGATCATGGGCGAGCCCATCGTAGCCTGATCCGTCGCCCGCTCTATTTTCGGGCCTGTTCTGCTACAAATCGCGACCGATGGAATCCGCTGACCTGTCGTACGAAGAGCTGAAGCACCTTCGCCTCGTCAGCCGCGCCGTTGACGACATTCTCGAGCAGTCGCTGAAGACCCGCGAGAACCTGAACCAGACCTTCCAGCGCCTGTTTCCCGAGCTGATCCGCCTCACCGGGGCTTCCGGGGTGGCGATCACCAGCCTCGATGAAGAGTTGGCCGAACAGACCTGGCACCACGGGGACTTCGGCTGCACCTTCCCCGGCACCCTGCTCCAGGAGAACAAGTGGGGGGCCCGCAAGGCGTCCAACGGGACCCTGGTGTCCCAGGCGCTCGACATCGTGGGCACCAAGATCGGCGCCATCGGCCTTTACTTCAGTGGAGACCAGACCGGGGCAGACCGGTCGGGTCGACTGCAGCGGTTGCTCGAGACGATCGCCGAAGAGCTCGACACGGTGCTGGCGTCGATTCAGACCGCCTCGGAAAAACAGCAGGTGCTGGTGACCATCAACCACTTCCTCTCGAACCGGGTGTTCGAGGT